>DASZRK010000017.1:0-300000 GCA_035549195.1 bacterium | reverse complement strand
GACGAGGCCATGTGCTTCGGCTGGATCGACTCCACGGTCAAGACCCTGGACAAGGACCGCTACTGCCAGCGCTTCTCGCCGCGCAAGAAAGGCTCCCCCGTCTCGGAGCTGAACAAGCACCGGGCCATGCGGCTCATCCGGGAAAAGCGCATGACCCCGGCCGGGTTGGCCTCCCTGGAAGGGACCTTGCGGGGCGGGGCCAAGCTCCACCGGGGCCGGATCAAGCATGTGGAACCCTTCCGGGTCCCCGCCTATGTGAGGAACGCCCTGGTCCGGGCCGGGGCCTGGAAGAATTTCGAGGGATTTCCGTTGGCTTACCAACGCATCCGGGTAGGCTGGATCACCATGACCCGCTTGCCCCACACCCGCAGGACCCGGTTGGCCTATTTCGTGAAGATGACCGCCCAGAACAAGCGTTTCGGGATGGTCCAGGGATGAGGACCGTGGCTTCCACCAAGACCTGTCCCGCCTGCGACTCCAAGATCGCCCCCAGGGAATACTGCCCCACTTCCTTCTTGAAGGGGGACAAACGCCGGATCGTGGAATGCCCTTCCTGTGGTTTCTCCTGGATCGATCCCATGCCCACCCAAAGGCAGATCGAGGCCTATTACCATTCGGGCTATTACAACTTCAACCGCCGCAACGAAGAAGGCAAGGGCTGGTACTGGGCCCGGACACTGCGGGCGATCAAGCCCAAGGGGCGCTTCCTGGACATCGGTTGCGCCACGGGTTTTTTCTTGAGCGGCATCCGGCAAAACTGCGGATGGGAGTTTTATGGACAGGAGATGGGCCGGGACGCCGCCGGATACGCCCGCCGGGAGCTGGGCCTGGACGTGCGCAACAAGCCCCTGGAAAGGACCCGTTTCCCGAAGGATTTCTTCGACTTCATCCATTTCAACAATGTCCTGGAACACGTGACCGACCCGGCGGTGGCCCTGAAGGAAGCGGGGCGCATCCTCAAGCCCGGAGGGACCCTCTACCTGGCCGTGCCCAACGGCGCCGTGAACCGCCGCAGTTTCAAGAACTACTTCGACGCCACCGGACAACGGGGCGCCAGCGTGGACGGGCACCTTCTCTTCTTTTCACCCCGCTCCTTACAGGCCCTGACTGAAAGGTCGGGCTTGCGGATCCTGCGGACCTACGGCACGGGATTGAAAAGGGCCTTCCGCGTGCTGGGCTATTGGCCCCAAAAGAAGGGTTGGGAGGGAGAATTCCAGGGACGCCGCCACGGGGAAAGCTCGGTGGAAAAGGCGGTGGAGGAGGGCCGGCCCCGTCCCAAGCTTTACTATCTCTTCAAGCATGGCCGGGAAGGCCTATTGCGTTTCCCCGGGCTGCCTTCCTTCACCTACGATTACAATCTTTACCTGACCAAGGATGCCTGATCCCGCCCTGGTCAGGCGTTGTAGTGGGCCACGACCCGTTGGACCAATCCCTTCTCGTTCAAGAACATGACCTCGGCGGCCATTAGACCCTTCACGCTTTTATAGTAGAGGGTCACGCTGGAAACCCCTTCCAAGACCTCGGCCAACTCGAACTTCAGGTCCGGATAGGCCTTTAAACCCTTCTCAAAATAGGGTTTCAGCTTATCCTTGCCGTGGATGGTACCCGTCGGTTCGTTCATCAGCCGCACGATGAAGGGCGACGTGAACTGAACATCCTCTGCGTAATGGGAGAGGATGGCGTTCAGGTCGTGGCTATTCCAGGCCTTGATCCAATCCTTGGCGAATTCCTGGGCGTTCACATGGGGATACATGGTTCTACCTCACGCCGGATGGGCGGCCAGGTCTTCCAGCGCCTTCCTCAAGCTTGGTTTGAAATTCTCCCGGCCGATCTTCTCCACCTTTTTCGCCTTGGTCAGAACTTCATAGGGTTGGGATTGCACCCCGGCCAACAGGAGCCGGGTCCCCCGCGATTGGCATCGTTGTCGGATATCCCGCACCGTCTTCAACCCCGTGGCGTCCATATAGAAAACGCCGGCCATATCGAGCACCAGGGCTTTCGGTGCTTTGAAAAGGGACTGTTCCACGTCCATCATCCGCTCCGCGGCCCCGAAGGAGAAACTCCCGTTGACCGCGTAAACTTCCACCCCCGGCGGAGCCGGGAATTCTTCGCTGCGTTCCGCCTCGTTCTCATGGGTCAAAGCCTTCACCTGGCCCAGGGCCGCCACGTTGCGCATGAAAAGGAAGGCCGCCAGGACCATCCCGACCCCGACCGCGACGGTCAGGTCCACGAAGACCGTCAAGAGGAAGGTCGTCAGGAGCACCAGGATGTCGGTCGAGGGACCGGTAAGGATGAACTTGAAGGAATGCCATTCGGACATGTGGTAACAGACCACCACCAGGATCCCCGCCAAGGCGGCCAAGGGGATATGGGCGGCCAAGGGCCCCGCGGAAAGCAGGATGAGGAAAAGAACCACCGCGTGGATCATGCCGGCCATGGGGGTGCGTCCGCCGTTCCGCACGTTGGTGGCGGTGCGGGCGATGGCGCCGGTCGCCGGGATCCCGCCGAAGACCGGGGACAGGCAGTTCGCGACCCCCTGGGCCACCAGCTCCATGTTCGACTTGTGTCGGCTCCCGATCATGCCGTCGGCCACGACCGCGCAGAGGAGCGACTCGATGGCGGCCAGGGCCGCGACCGTGAAGGCCGAGGGAAGGAGCGCCTTGGCCTGGGCCCAGGAATCGAAGACGAACTGGGGATGGGGCAAACCCTGGGGGATCCCGCCGAACCGGGTGCCGATGGTCTCCACCGGCCAATGGCCCCAGGCGGCCGCCAGGGAAGTGGCACCCAGGGCCACGACGGATCCCGGCACCTTCCATTGCCTGGGCCAGAGAAAGACACAGAGGATGGTGAAAAGACCCAGGCCCACCGCGAAGGGGTTCAGGGTCGGGAAAGCCGCCGCAAAGGCCGTCCATTTCTCCAGAAAATCGGCGGGGACCGAGGTCATGCGTAGCCCGAAGAAGTCCTTCACCTGGGTACTGAAAATGACCACCGCGATGCCCGAGGTGAAGCCGGTGATGACCGGGTAGGGGATGTATTTGACCAGGGTGCCCATGCGGGCCAGGCCCATGACGATGAGGATGAGGCCCGCCATACCGGTGGCCATGGCCAGGCCGCTATAGCCATATTTGGCGACGATGCCCGCCACGATCACGATGAAAGCGCCGGTAGGGCCGCCGATGGCCACCCGGCTCCCGCTCAAGGCCGAGATGAGGAACCCCGCCACCACCGCCGTATAAAGACCCCGCTCCGGCGGCAGGCCGCAGGCGATGGAGAAGGCCATGGCCAGGGGCAAGGCCACCAATCCGACCACGATGCCGGCGGCCAGGTCCGAGCGGAATTGTTTCCAGGAGTAGTCACGGAGGCAGATGATGGATTTGGGGATGAACATTTGGCGTCTTCCCGGAGGAAAAGGATTCAATAGATTGTATCAAAATGAAATTCGGGTGGATATTCGCTCAGCGTTGGACGAAGGAAAGGTCCTCGGAAATGAACCGATGATGGGGGGAGGGCTTCTTGGCCTTCTCAAAAGCGGCCTTGGCATCGTCGGTCTTCCCTTCCTCCTCCAGGGCCAACCCCATGTTCCAGAATAGGTGGCGTGCCGGATAGCCTTCCTGGATCGATTTCCGGTAAGCCTCCACCGCCCGGGAATAGTGCTGATCGGAAAGTTCGTACATCGCCACCCTTTCCCAAAGGACCGACCTCAGGAAGGGATCCCGAAAAAAAAACCGTCCGGAGGAGGAAAGTTCCATTGCGATATCGTCCCAATGGACCGATAGGGTCTTATTTTTCGATTCGATATTGGCCCGATGGAAGACCGACAGGGCCTTTTGCCATTCATCCAATGAACCATCCGTGAATCCGGAAACAGGGATGAAGCCCAAACAGAAATTCGATTGGAAATATTGGGTTCCGGATTTGAGCCAAATCCATTGGCTCCCGGGAAAACGCGCCTTCAGGAATGGGCTGTAATAAAGGTTGGTCAGGAGGGCCAAGGTCTTGACCCTGGATCCGGAAAGGTTCTTGTTTTGTTCGGCGTCGAAGGGATAACAGGCCAGATCCAATGTTTTGTTGTCGTAATCCAGGTTGAGGTCGTTCATCACATAAAGCGGCCCTTCAGACCTGCTCCGCTCCTTTAGATAACGGTAGGCGTTCGCATATTCGACCGACCTCCACTGTTTTTTATCCTCCGGTAATACGGAGGTGTCCACGTAAGGGCCCGTATAGTGGTAAAGGTCCAATGCACCGGATAAAAGGACCCAACCTACGAATCCGGCCCAACGCCAGGTCCCCATCCTTTCAGGAATAAGGGACAGCGACCCCCAAAAAGCCAGGAGCATCACGGCCGGGAAAGCCAACTGGATCCGGTTCATGTCCATTCCTGATGCCAGGATCCCAGGAAGTAAACCCAGAAGGATGGAACCGACCAAACCTCCCAGCCACCCATAACGTTTCTGCGAAAAAAGTTCGAGGGAACCGGTCAAGGCAAGGGAGCCCATGACGCTGTTCAACATCCCTCCCCAGGCCGGTCCATAGGGGACCGTCCCGAATCCATACCAGAAGAGACCGATCAGGTATTTCGCCAGGCCCTGTGCCAAATGACCCGGAGAAAAAATACTGCCGATATAAGCCATTCCAGCGGGTGTCAACCGCGCACCCAGCAAGGGCAAAAGGATCAAAATCATCGGTGTGAAGTAACAGGCCAAGGATAAAAACATCCTTTTTTTCCAACCATATTCCCAGGCCACGAAACATGACATCCCCAGGACCAAAGCCCCCCAAGCGGTATAGCTCCAAGCCCCGATCCCCACGGTCAGGCCCAGGAGGAACAACCACCGTTCTCTCGCGCCAGGACCGGACCGGAGGACCCGGCCCAGGAACAGGAAAACCAGGGCCATTAACGGGAACACCAGGTCCTCGGTGATACAAAGCCTGGCATAGATCAAGGACCAAAATTGGAACGCGGCGAAGGCTGAAAAAAGAATGCTCAAGGAACGGGGAAAAAATTGCCGAAGAGCGGCATAACCCAGGAGCACCGTCAGGACCGAACAGAACGCCGGGATCATCCGGAGCAGCTCCAGCGAAGGTCCAAAGATCTTGAACAATAAGGCCAGGATCCAAACAAATAACGGTTCGATCTGGCCTTCTCCCCAAAGCAACCGGCCATCCCACCTGTCCATTAATTGCCGAGCGAACGATCCTTCGATACCTTCGTCACCCACCAGCCAAAAAGGGAAGGAGGTCAAACGATAGAACCGGGTAAAAAAAAGTAGGCCCAAAAGGAACAAAAGACATCCCATGGGAAGGACGGGGACCAGGGACTCCCGGAAGGATCCTGTGCCCGGAGCACGTTCATCCCGGTTTTCGTCCCGAATAGCCTTGATGGCAACGAAAAGGGGCAGGATCAGCCCAAAGACGAAGACCGCCAGTTTCACGGTCAGTGAAAGGGATGAATAGGCTAGGACCGAATTAGAAGCCAGGAAAAAAAGGAAAAAAGGCCAAGCGTTATATCGGATCCTGGCTTTGAAGCCGGTCGAAGGATCGGATCGCACGTTGGGTTTCAATCAATTGCCGAACTGGGCCTTGACCGCCAGGATCTTCTCGATGCTATTGGTGAAGGCCGTCACCACGTTCGGGTCGAAATGGCGGCCGTTCCCTTCCTTGATGATCTTCATGGCCTCTTCCAGCGGGAAAGCCGGTTTGTAGCATCTTTTGGAAGTGAGGGCGTCGAACACGTCGGCCAGGGCCACGATACGGCCGCTCAAGGGGATGCCCTCGCCCCGTAGGCCCCGGGGATAACCCGATCCATCCCACTTCTCGTGGTGGGTGAGAGCGATCTCCTCGGAGATCTTCAAAAGCTCGGCCTTGGCGTTCTCGAGGATCTTGGCGCCGAAGATGGTGTGGTTCTGCATCTCCTTGAACTCCTCCGGCGTGAGCTTGCCGGGTTTCATGAGGATCGAGTCAGGCACGCCCAGCTTCCCGATGTCGTGCATGGGCGAGGCGTAGCGGATGTTCTCCACCTCGGCCACGGAAAGCCCCAATCCCTCGGCCAGGATGGCCGAGTAGCGGCTCATGCGGTTGATGTGGGCCGCGGTGTCGTCGTCCTTGTATTCGGCGGCCACGGACAGGCGAAAGATGGTGTCCAGGTAGGCTTCCTTCAGTTCCTGGGTCAGGAGGGTGTTCTTGATGGCGATGGCGGCCTGGCTGGCGAGGGATAGCACCAGGTTCTCGTAGTGCTTATCGAAGGGAACGATGTTCTTCTTCTTGCGGGCGTTGAGGAGCTGGATGACCCCTACCACGTTTCCCTGGGTGTCCTTCATGGGCACCACCAACTGGCTCTTGGTGCGGTAGTTGTTCTTCTCGTCGAAGGAACGGTTGAACTTGTATTCCTTGGAAGAGGGGATCTTGTAGGAGTCGGGGATGTTCAGCACCTTGCCGGTGGTGCCCACGTAGCCCGAGATGGAGCTCTTGTCCAGGGAGACATAGAAACCGGTGAAGGTGGCCGGGACCACTTCCAAGGGCTTCTTCAAGGCCTTCATCTCCGCCTTTTTGCGGGCCTCCAGAACTTCGTTCTGGGACACGGCGAAGCGCAGCTGGTTCCCCTCGCGCACGTAAAGGCTTCCCGCTTCGGCGTTCGTGAATTGGCGGCTCTCGGAAAGGATGAGGGTCAGGAGCTGGTTGAGGTCCTGCTCTTTGGAGAGGGCGATGCCGATCCTATTGAGGGCCAGGAGTTGCTCTTGGAGGCCTTTGGCGTTGATGGTTGCCATGATGGGAGCCTTTGGATGGGATGGACCGGAAGGCGAAGGAAGAATGTCCGGGGACGAGGTTTAAAATACCCTTGAAGCATGGGCCTTTACAAGGGCCGGAAAGCCCAATTAACGGCGGCTTTCCAGGGAAGGTCAGAGCTTGCGGCGGAGCTTTGGCGGGATCGGGGTCGGTTTGAGGTGCACCGTGTCCACGAAGACCATCACCTGCTTGGCATCGGCAATGAGCCGCCGGGTGCCTTTGAGCCGGAACTCATAGCCCAAGGTCAGGGAGCTCCGCCCGACCCTTTCCACCCAACCGGTCCCGACCATCACATCCTCGAAACGCCCCGGGGAGACGTAGTTGATCTCCACCCGGGCCATGACCGTCCAGAGCTTGGCTGAACGGACCTGCTTGAAGGTAAGGCCCAGTTTCTTGGAGAGGGCATAGCGCACCCTCTCGATGAAACGGACGAACTCCGTGTTGTTGACGATGCCCTGGTAATCGGTCTCGAAGGACATGATGGGAAGGTCGACCGAGACCCTGGTGCGTGCTTTTTTCGCCATGGCCTATTCCTCGCGGGCCTGTTGGCCCGCTTCCTCTTCCCAAGGCCAGAATTCGATCTCCTCGAAAACGTCCTTGATGAGCCCGCCACTTTCCTCGGCCAACCGCTTGCGGCTCTCCTCGGGCGTCAGGGCCCATTCCTTGAGGACTTCCTTCATCGAATAGGCGTTCGCGTCCAGCAGCCCTTCCTCGTAGGCGCGCAGCACATCCCGGCGAAGATCTTTGACGTGCAGGGCCGCGCAACCGGCGATGAGCGAGGTCCAGACATAGGACCGGCGGCGGGGAAGGCTCCCAAAAAGCTCCCGGAAAAAGGCCTGGGCCTCCTCCATCGGCACCGTGCCGACGGAAGCCTGGAGGGTGTAACCCCAAAGGGCCGATGCGCGCACCGCGTCGTGCATGGTCCCGTCCCCGATCAGGTCCTTCAAGGGGGTTGGATCGTCATGGGTCAGGGTGGCGAGGAGCCTGGGCAGGTCCTCCGCCAGGATGTCCCCGAAGAGGCGGTCCAAGTGCTCGGCCGGCAAGGAGAACTGCTTCAGGAGGATGGGTAGGGCCCTTTTGTCGCGGAACTGGGCCAAGAGATAGGCCGCCAGGAACCAGGACCAGTCGCTCAAGGCCACCGGCGCGCTCACGGGCACGGCCAACACCTTTTCCAGGATGGCCAAAAGCTCCGGCGACGCCTCGGCGGGGTTCGCGGTCAGGGCCCGCAGGGCTTGCTCACGGCGCTCGGCCAGGGGGGACGAAAGGTCCTTCACGGCTTGGAGGATGATCGGGTTGGTCATGGGGTTTCCTTGAAAAGAGGAACTTAGGGTATCACAGATGCGCCATGGGCTTGAAGCCCTACCAGGAAACCGGGCATTTCACGATCTCACCCGATTGCTTGTGTTTGAAGAGGACGTAGCCCTTTTCCTTGCCGAATTTCCAAAGGTCATGGGTGAGCTGAACGTCCTGCCGGCAATAGTCGATGACCATGTCGTATTTCCCCTCCCTCCACCATTTGACCGCCAGGAGGCCGTCGGCGCTCTTTTCCGCTCCGCCCAACGTGTGCTCGGCCAGGTGGGCCAGGGAAAGACGGTGCTTGAGCTTCTTGTGGAGGTCCTGCATCAGGTCGAGCGAAGGAAGGTCCTTCAGGTTGGAATGGGTGTAGCCCTGGAGCACGCCGTAATCGAAGTGGATCGAATTGAACCCGATGACCCGGTCGGCGGCCTTCAGGTGCAGAATCAGGTCCTGCACCGTGTCCTCCAGGTAGGTATAGAACTTCCCCTGATCCACGTCGTAAAGCACCGCGCAGGAGACCCGCATGCCCGGCAGGTTGTTCCAACCCCCGCTGATCTCGCTGGAAAGGAACTGGGTCTCGATGTCGAAGACCACGGGACCCGTCCTGGCGGGGGGAGGGCCCTGGTCGATGCGGGGTCCCGGTGCGGCCTTGGGCGGGGGAGGGGCCGATCGCTCCCGCGGGGCCTGCGGCCTTTCCGGGACGGGCGCGAACGAGGATGGCTCCCCGGACCCCAGGGCCCGGGGTTTGAAGTCGGAGCGGCCCAGGAGGTGCCCCAGAATCAAGAGGGCCCCCCGCTTGTCGAGCGGGTGGTTCCCGCTCCCGCATTTGGGGCTCTGCACGCAGGAAGGGCAGCCTTCCTCGCATTCGCAGTCCCGGACCATCTCGAAGGTGGTCGTGAGCAGTTCCTCCATGGTCTCATAAGCCCTCTCGGTGAGCCCCACGCCCCCCGGATAGCCGTCATAGATGAAGATGACGGGCTGGGGCACCTGTGGATGGGCGGGCGTGGAAATACCGCCCAGGTCCCATCGGTCGCAGACCACGTGGAGGGGCATCATGGCGATGGTGCCGTGTTCGGCCGCGTGGAGGCCGCCCATGAAATGCACCTTCTTCTCCCGGTCGGCCAGGTTCCGTTGGATCCAATCGGGTAGGACCATCCAGAGGGCCCGGGTCTCGAAGGTGAGGGGCGGCAGGGTCAGGGGATAGGTGGAGACCAGGGACCGGTCAACGATGCGGTGCACCTCATAATTGATGAAGCGTTGGGTGATGCGGACCTTTCCCCAGTGGATCGTGGATTGGGAGGCCGTGGGCCCCAAGGGCCGCTTCTGGATGTCCTCCAGGATCTCCGTCTCTTCCTCATAATTGACCTGGGTGTAGTAGTCCACTGGTTCGTCCGAGACCAGGATCTTGTGTTGTTCCCACTGGAAATCCTTCACCACATACTGCACGCCCTGGTGCAGGTAGACCGCGCCCGGATGGCAGTCCCGGAAGGCCCGGTGCCCATCGATGGTACCGATGAGTTCCCCCGCCTCCTGGGTGATGATCTGATAGCCTTCCCCCATGTCCCGGATACTGATACCCCGCTGGGGGTTCTTGTCCGTCACCAGCCACTTTCCCCCCTGGGCCGACTCCAGCACCTCCCCTTCTTTCACCATTTCAGGCAGCAGCTGGTCCATCAGGACCTTTCCATAGTAACTGCGGTCCTCGGGGGTCAGGGGGATCTCGGAAGCCGCGCAGCGCAGATGCGAGCGGGCGATGGATTCGTTCTCGAAGCCCACCATGAGGGACTCGGGCTTCATGGTGAAGAATTTCTTCGGATGCTTCATCCAATACTGGTCCATGGCGTCGGCCATGCCGACGAGGAAGACCACGGACGGGGTCTCGCCGCGGCCCACCCGCCCGGACCTCTGCCAGGTGGAGATCATGGTTCCCGGATAACCCACCAGGATGCAGGCATCCAACCCGCCCACGTCGATCCCCACCTCCAAGGCGGAGGTGGAGATGACCGCCTTGAGCTCGTCCTTGAAAAGCTTGGCCTCGATCTCGCGCCTTTCCTCGGGCAGGTAGCCGGCCCGGTAGCTCTTGATCTGGGCCGCCCATTCGGGCCGGGCCTGGGTGATCCAGAGACTGATCAATTCCGTGATCTTGCGGGCCTTGGTGAAAACGATGGTCTTCATCCCCGCCTTGAGGCATTCGATCAGCAGCGTCACCGCCTCGGTGTAGGGCGAGGCCGTGTCAGGGTTCCAGAGCACGAAGGTCTTGGGGTTGGTGGGGGCCCCGGTCTCGCTCACGATCTCGAAGGGCAACCCGGTCAGGCGGGTCAGGAATTCGTCCGGATTCCCCAGGGTCGCCGAGCAGGTGATGAACCGCGGGTTCGCGCCGTAATGGGCGGCGATGCGCCGTAGGCGCCGGAGCACGTGGGCTACATGGGACCCGAAGATGCCCCGGTAGCTGTGGGCCTCGTCCACCACCACGTATTCGAGGTTGCGGAAGAACTCCGCCCAGCCGTCATGGAAGGCCAGGATACCCAGGTGCAACATGTCCGGGTTGGTCAAAAGGATATTGGGTGGATTCTTGCGGATCTTGGCGCGCACCCCGGTGGGGGTATCGCCGTCGTAGATCTCGGCGGAGAAAACGGGGAGCTTGCCCGCTTGGAGCCGTCCCATCCATTCTTGCAAGGTCTTGAGCTGGTCCTGGGCCAGGGCCTTCATCGGATAGAGGTAAAGGGCCCGGGTCTTGGGCCTTTCCAGGAACGATTGAAGGACGGGCAGATTGAAACAGAGCGTCTTGCCGGAAGCCGTCGGCGTGGTGATCGCTACATGGGAACCTTTTTGGATCAGCTCGAAAGCTTTCGCCTGGTGGGTCCAAAGAGCCCCGTAGCCGGACGCCTCCAGGACCTTGACCAGGTCCTTGGAGAGGCCTTGGGGCCAGTTCTGGAATCGAGCGGGCAGGGCCGGCAGGCTCTCCACATGCTGGATGCGGTCCTTGAGATCCTCGCGGGACCTTAACCGCTGGAGAAGGTCGGAAAAGACATCGTTTTTCTTGGGAAGAACTCGGAAAGTCATGGGCGGATTTTAAGGTTTTTTCGGGGGTTCTTCCAATCAAGGAACTTCCTTTCCTCCGTAAGAAAAGGCGTATTTCCCGTCTATAACCCAGAAAAGAGGAAGGACTTTCACCCATGCGGCGCTTGGGTCCTCGGGCCTGCATCCTATCGTTGCCGTTCGTCCTGGCGGGGACTTTACCCCTGCATGCCCAGACCATCACCACCATCGCGGGATCGGGCCCTTCCACCCTGCTCAACTGGTACTCCGGGGACGGCGGGCCGGCGACCTTGGCCCAGTTCAGCACCCCGGACGACCTGGTCTTCGACTCCAAGGGAAACCTCTACATCGCGGACGCGAACAATTGCGTGATCCGGAAGGTGGCGGCCGGGACCGGCACCATTACCACCTATGCCGGGTCGACCACCCTCATCGGCGGTACGCTCTGGGGTGCCTGCGGTTTTTCCGGGGACGGGGGTCCCGCCGACCAGGCCATGCTCAACTACCCGGCCGGGCTGGCGGTGGATTCGAACGACAACCTTTATATCGGGGACTACTACAACAACGTGGTCCGGATGATCGATTCCCTCACCGGGGATATCTCCACCGTCGCGGGGACCGTTTCCATCTCCGGCGGCGTGACCAACGGGATCGCGGGTTATTCAGGGGACGGGGGTCCCGCCCTTTCGGCCGAACTTTACGGACCCTACGGTCTGGCCTTCGACACCGCCGGGGACCTTTTCATCGCCGATTCGTCCAATAACGTCGTTCGGGAGATCGTCAAAGGCACGAACACGATCACGACCGTGGCCGGGACCGGGGCTTCGGGGTTCACCGGCGATGGGGGCCCGGCCATACTGGCCACGTTCGAACTTCCCCAGCGCCTATCCTTCGACCCGGCAGGGAACCTTTTCATCGCCGATCCGGGGAATTACGCCGTGCGGGAAATGATGGTGGGCACCCACGCCCTCCGAACGGTGGCCGGCACGGGCCATTCCGGTTTTTCCGGCGACGGCGGACCCGCCACCCTGGCCGACAACAGCGGGCCCGATGGCATCGCCACCGGCTGCGACGGGAACCTTTTCCTGACCGATGACCTCAATAACCGGATCCGGATGGTGGACATGACGACGGGCATCATCACCACTGTCGTGGGCAACGGGAGCCCGGGTTATACGGCGAACGGTCCCGCCCTGACCTCCAGCGTCGGGCATCCGGAGGCTTTGACCTTTTACCATGGCGAACTTTACGGCGTGGACTATACGGGAGGGGTCGCCCAGGTCTTCACCGGATTGTGTCCCATCACACCCACGCCGACCCACACGGCAACGAAGACCCCGAGCCCGACCCCCACCGATAGCCCCACGCCCACATCCACTCCGACCCCGTCGGCAACCAACACCTCAACACCCAGTCCCACTTGGACGACAACAACGACCCCGACCGCAAGTCCCACCGATTCCCCGACCAGGACCCCGACCTTTACTTCGACAGGGACACCCACATCCACGGGAACCTCCACCCCGACCGGTACACCGACCCCGACCGCCACCCGGACCGGGACTTCCACCCCGACAGGGACCGCCACCGCGACCCCCGGTGCTTATCTCGTGAAGATCGGCGTCTATAACGAAGCCGGGGAATGGATCGAGGACCTAACCTCTTTCCGGGCCCCTGAACCCATCGACCGTTTGGACCTTTTGGGCGGACCCATCCGCCGTCTGGCGGGGGACGGCAGCTGGATCGACCTTTACAGCCAAGGCACCTACTTGGCCTCTTGGAAGGGCCTGAACGCCCAGGGCGATCCCCTGACCAATGGGGTCTATCACATCAAACTGGAGAACGTGGATCCCATGGGATCGGTCACGACCGTCACCCGGGAAGCCCGGATCAGCCGCTCCCTGGCCCGGGTCTTGGTGCAGGTATTCAACGAGGCCGGCGAATCGGTGCGGCATCTCCTGGCTTACACCGATGACGCCACGGGAGCCCAAATGACCGGCTTCACCCTGAGCGCTTCGGTAGTGGATCCCCATGGAACGGATGGTTCGAATAGCGCCGTCACCCTGATCGTGTCCAGTTCCACTTCTCCCGTCACCCTCATCTGGGATGGGACCAATGACGCCGGGGTCGGGGTATCCGCGGGACATTACGAGGTCCAAGCCCATTGGTCCGACGGAACGGGGGGTTCCAGCGACATCACCCAGGGCATCCTGGTCGCCCCTCATGGGGACCGGACCGGGGATTGGGTCTGGGCGCAACCCAACCGCCTTCCAAGTGTCGGCGGGGACAACCATGCGGTCTTTTCATCCAGCCATCCCGATTGGACGCTGACCCTACGTGTTTACGACCTAGCGGGAGAACTCGTGGCCCAAAGACAGGGTCTAGCGGGGACCCAGGACACGGCCTGGGATTGTTCCGCGGTGGCCAGCGGTCTTTATCTGGTCCATGTGGAGGGACGCAATGCCCAAGGCGTTTTGGAAGGCACCAAGACCCTCAAGTTGCTCGTGATCCACTGATCCCCTTCTGTCTGAACTTTTACGCTTTTGGCAGTTTTGAATTTCCCCTTTCCCCTCTTTGCGACCCAACAGGCCGAAAAAAGCCCATGGAAGTGATTTTCGGAAGGTTTTTAGGCGGAAGTCCGCCCGGAATATCCGGGTTGCACGTTCTTCGAGCAAATGGCACAGGTAATGCCCTTTTATGGGGTGGGTCGACCGTTCTTTCCGAGGATAGAACGGCTTTTGTTCGTTGGTTCCGTTCACGAGGTGGGTCATGGAAGAGATGAGATGCAAAGAGGTCCGCGCCAAATTAGCGGATTTCCGGGAGAAAAAGATCAAGCATCCGGAAAAAGGGATGATCGAACGTCATCTCTACTATTGCCCGGACTGCATTTTCCACTTGGCCCTGATCACCGCAAAAAGCTTGGATCACGATCGGGTCCCGACCGGATATGAAAGCTGACCTTCGGTCGAATGCCCTGAAATAAAAAAGCCCCGGGGATACCAGGGCTTTTCTTTTTTCCGTTCAAGTTTTTGCGTTCAGACCCTCATGGGCATGATGACACAAAGATAATCCGTATCCCCCTTGGGCCGGATGATCCCCGGGCTCAAGGGCTGTGTCAGCTCGAGTTGAATGGTGTCGGTCCCCACGTTTTTCAGGACATCCAGGACATATTGGGCGTTATAGGCGATGCTGATCTCGTCCCCCTTGAAGTTCACGTCCATTTCTTCCTTGGCCTCGCCCATATCCGGCGTCTTGGAGGAAATGGTCAACTTGGACCCCTTCAAGTGGTAGCGGACCGAATTGGACTTTTCGGAGGTCAGGACCTTCACACGGCGCGTCGCGGCGGAGAGCTCACCCGTGGAAGCCTCGATCTTCTTGTCCGTTTCCTTGGGGATGACCTGCTCATAATTGGGGAATTGGCCTTCGATCAGGCGGGAAACGATCTCGACCCCTTCCACGATGAATTTGACCTGGTTGTCGGTGGCCACGATCTCGACCATCAAGTCGTCCTCTTTATCCTTGCCGAGGTCCGAAATGACCTTCGTTAATTCGTTCAGGGTCTTGGTCGGGATGATGACATTGCATTTTTCATCGGTCTTACCTTCGAGTTTCTTCTGGATGAAGGCCAAACGATGGCCATCGGTGGCCACCATCCGTATCTTTCCCCCTTCCACCTGGAAGAAAACCCCATTGAGGACATAACGGGTCTCGTCGGTCGAAACGGCAAAGATGGTCTTTCGGATCATTTCCTGGAGCAGGGCCCCTTTCAACTTGAAGATCCTGTCCTTTTTAACATCCGGAAGGATCGGAAAATCATCCTTGGGCAATCCATGAATCTTGAAATTGGATTTTTGGCAGACCAGTATCATCTTGTGGTTGTCATCGATCTCCAGGTCGACCGAAGCTTCCGGCAATTCCCTCACGATATCCGATAGCTTTTTCGCATTGATCGTAATACTTCCTTTTTCGACCACCTCAGCTTGGACACTACAACGGATCCCCATATCCAGGTCCGTCGCTACGAATTCCAGTTTCTTATCCTTCGCTTCCAAAAGAACGTTCGCCAGGATGGGCATGGTGTTCTTGGCCGCGACCGCGCTTTGAACGGTCGAAATGCCTTTCAAAAGATCCGCCCGATTCAGGACAACTTTCATTTTTGAAGCTCCTTTGGACCCCGGTTAAGAGGCTTCTTCTTTTTAAAAGATTCAATGATCTTAAAAGAGTAGTAGTAGTTGGCTTGGTGGAAATGTGGGCGAAGACCCGTTTTGACCGAAAAATATGGGAAGAAACGGGTAAAAATCCTGGGAATAAATTGTGGGTATTATAGGCCAAATCCACATGCCCGCAACCACAATGCGGGTTTGTCCCCGGTGTTCCCAACCTATCCCGGACCTTTTTGGATAACTCGGTGGAAAACCCGTGTCATGACCCTTCCCTCTATCGGGTCCTTCCGCGAGAGAAAGGGAATTTCCGGATGGAATGTGGACAAGGGAAGGACTTGGATCGCGGGAAAGACGTGAAGAAGGAAAAAACGGCGGGGATCTAGAGGGAGTAATTGCCTTCGAGAAGTTGTTTCTTGAGGCTGTTGACCTCGGCCAGCAGGGTAATGTCGGTCGTCAGCAGGTCCTCGATCTTTTCATAGGCGTGGATGATCGTGGTGTGGTCCTTACCGCCGAAAGCCGCGCCGATCTCGCTCAGGGAGTGGTGGGTCAGTTCCCGGGAAAGGAACATGGCGATCTGCCGCGGGAAAGCGATCTGTTTGGTACGCTTCTTGGACTTCATATCGCTGTATTTGCAGTGGTAACGGTCGGCGACGACCCGTTGGATGGAATCCACCGAGATGGGGCGTTCGTCCTTGGGAAGGGAATCCTTCAGGACCTCCCGGGCCAGGTCAATGGAGATCTCCTGGCGGGTCAAGGACCCGAAGGCGATGACCCGAAGGAGGGAACCTTCCAGTTCCCGGATATTGGCCTTGGCGTGATTGGCGATGAAGGCGGTCACCTCGTTGGGGACCAGGATGCCCTCGGTCTCCGCTTTCTTGCGGAGGATGGCGATGCGGGTCTCCAGGTCGGGTTCCTGGATGTCGGTGATCAGGCCCATTTCGAAACGGTTCTTGAGCCGCTCCTCCAGCTTGATCTCCTTGGGATGGCTGTCGGAGGTGGCCACGATCTGCTTTTGGGCCTCATAGAGCACGTTGAAGGTGTGGAAGAACTCTTCCTGGGTGGCTTCCTTGCCTTCCCAGAACTGGATGTCGTCGATCAGGAGCACGTCCACTGTGCGGTATTTGTTGCGGAAGTCCTGTTGACGGCCCGATTGAATGGCCTGGATGAAGTCGTTCATGAATTTTTCGGAGGAAATATAGAGGACCCGGATCTGGGGGTTCTGTTCCACGACGAAATTGCCGATGGCCTGTAAAAGATGGGTCTTGCCGAGCCCTACTCCTCCATAGATGAACAAGGGATTGTAGGAACGGGCGGGAGACTCCGCTACGGCTAGACAGGCGGCGTGGGCGAAGCGATTGCTGTTGCCCACCACGAAACTTTCGAAATTGAACTTATTGTTGAGGACGAACTCCGAATCCCCCGCCGGACGGGAACCGGTAGGCATGGAAAGCCTGGGTTTTTCGATGATCTCCAATTGGGCCGAAGGGGCGACAGGTTCGGCAAGGGTCTTGGAAGGGGAGGTCGGTTCGATCTCGAATTGGATCTCCAACTGGACCGGGTGGAGGGTTTCCAGGGCCTTGCGGATCTGGGGCTGGTAATGGTCGCGGATCCAATCCCGGAAGAACTCATTGGGAACGATGACCTTAAGGGTCTTCTCTTCAGAAACGGTGCCTTTGGTGGGTTTGAACCAAGTCTCGAAACTTTGGCGATTCAGGTCTTTTTTAAGGTTCTCGAGACAACGGTCCCAAAGGTCGGCTGAAGTAGTCATCCACAAACCTCCTAGGGGCTCAAAAGCCCTGAAAACCCTTATATTGGTGGGTTTTCCAGAGAACCTGAAATTTTATCCCCTGCTTATCCCCAGGGGTCTGGGACTCCCACGAACCGGGGAGGAGGAACATTATTCACATCGGTGCATAATCTTGTGGATAAATTTGCCCCAAAACGGGCCCGGATCGTCCGTTAAATCGAGGAAAAAAAGACCCATCGATAAATGAAGACAAGGCCCCCTCCCTTGCCCCTGGAAGGAGGCTTGGGATTTCACCTTGAAGCATCGGTCTTTTTACCCCGGTCCAAGGACCGGCGCACAAGCTATCCACAGGAATCCACAAAATCACAATCGCGTTCCGCCCGAGACGAAAAAAATTTTTTCGCGCTCCCAGGACAGCGGGATCTGCGAAAAAATTTTTGGGTTGGGGTCGTAAGTTTGTGAGGATCGCGACTGCTTCACCTCTTTTAAATCTTTTTTATTTTTAGTCAAGGGAATTGTGGTTCGCGGGCCCAAAAAATCCATCAACAGAAACGTCGAAAGACAAAATTTTTTTCTTGAACCCTTTCAATGTCCTCCGGCTCCGGACGGAGGAAGAACTTGACTTTCGTTCTTCACCGACCTGAACTGGCCGGGAATTTACGGACCCTTCGAGGGAACATGACGCGTCGCATCGAACTCAACAAAATTTCCTTTCGCTATCCCGCCGCCGGGGCGTTCGGACTAGGTCCCCTTTCCCTCACGGTCGCCGAGCGGGAATTGGTCGGGCTCTTGGGCTCGAACGGTGCCGGAAAATCCACTCTCGTCCGTTTGATGGCGGGTCTCCTTCATCCCGACCGGGGCGAGGTCCTTTGGGAGGGAAGGTCCCTGCGGGACCTGAGGGCGCGGGAAAAGGCCCAGCGCATCGCCTATGTCCCCCAATCCCACCACTTCCCGTTCCCCTTGAAGGTGTTCCAGATCGTGGAGATGGGCCGTCATCCTTATTTGGGATCCTTCGGTCCGATGGGAACGAAGGACCACGAGATCTGCGAAAGGGCCCTGGCGCTCTGCGACGCCGCAAAGTTCAAGGATCGTTGGTTCCAGGAGCTATCCGGGGGCGAGCGGCAACGGGTCCTCCTGGCTTCCGCCCTGGCCCAGACGCCGCAGCTCCTCCTCCTGGATGAACCGACGCTTTCCTTGGACCTCTCCCATCAGGTCCTGCTTTTCGAGATCATCCGGAAGCTCCACCGCGAGGAAGGGTTGACGGTCGTCGTGGCGACCCACGAGCTCAACATGGCCGGCCGTTTCCTGGACCGGTTGGTCCTGATGAAGGAAGGAAAGATCCTGGCCGATGGCGGACCGCGAAAAGTACTGACGGCTTCCTTGATCAAAAGGACCTTGGGGGTGGAGGTGGACCGTCTTCGCCATGGCAAGGCCATTCCGGTCTTTGTCCCCAAATATAAGGAAGCCCGCTCATGATCCATTCCCACCATCCCGGCCGGGTCCTCCTTTTCACGATCCTTCTTTTCCTGATCGTGCTGGCGGTCTGTCCTTTCATCGGGCCGACCACCCTGGCCTATGGAAAGGTCTTCCTGACCTGGCCTCCGGCCCCGGACAACCAGGATGCCCAGGTCTTTTTCAGCGTGCGTCTTCCCCGGGAACTCTTGGCGGCCCTGGCGGGAGCGGCCATGGCTTGCGCGGGTGTTGTGTTCCAGGCGGTGCTCCGTAATCCCTTGGCCTGCCCCTTCACGCTGGGGGTCGCCGGCGGCAGTTCCTTCGGCGCGGTGTTGGCGATCCTCCTGGGATGGACCACGACGGTCCACGGTTTCTCCTTCATCACCTTTTTCTCGTTCCTGGGGGCGATCCTTTCCCTTTTCCTGGTCCATTCGATGGCTTCGGGCCTGCGGTCCTATTCGACGGTGACTTTTTTGTTGGCGGGAGTGGCGGTGAACTATTTCTTCAACGCCCTGGTGCTCTTGGGTTACTACATCGCGGACTTCACCCAGGCCTATGCCATGATTCATTGGATGATCGGGAGCCTGGACATGGTGGAAATGGCCACCGTGGGCCGCCTGGCCAGCTGGCTTTTCCTGGGTTTCCTGACGCTTTTGGCCCAGGCCCGGGGCCTCAACCTGCTTTCCGCCGGCGAGGAGTGGGCCAGGGTGAAGGGGGTCCGGACGGACCTTTTGATCGGGGCCAGCTTGGGAATGGCGTCCTTGATGACCAGCGCGGTGGTGGCCCTGACCGGCCCCATCGCTTTCGTGGGGCTCATCGTTCCCCATATCTACCGGCTTTGGATCGGCAATGACCACCGCTACTTGATGCCCTGTGCGACCTTGGGAGGGGCGGCTTTTTTGATGGTCTGCGACACGGTGGCCCGGTCCTTCTTCGGCCCCACCGAGGTGCCCGTGGGGGTCCTGACCGCCCTCTTGGGCGTGCCGGTCCTTCTATGGCTTTTGTTCAACCGCAAGCCCATGAAAGGGATCTAAAGAAGGGGGAAGAAAGCCTCCGCCGGACCCGTCCAGGGCACGGAGAAGGGATGGAAAAGATGGCCCAGGAGCTCCACTCCGTCCGCGAGCCGCGGACCCGGTTTGGCGAAATAGCTGTTGGCGTCCACGGCGAAGACCCGTTTGTCCTGGACGGCTTTCAATTCTTGCCATCCTTTTCTATCCGTCAAAAGACGCGCTTGCTCCAAGGCCTGACGGGCATTGAAACCGCAAGGCGAGACGACCAGCACTTCCGGGTCCCATTCCAGGACCTTTTCCCAGGTGATCCGGACCGAATCCATTCCAGCCTTCGCGATCTCGTCACGGCCCCCCGCCCATTCGATCATCTCGGGCACCCAATGGCCGCCACAAAAAACAGGGTCCAACCATTCCATGAAGAAGACCTTCACGGGCGGCAGGTCCGAGGTGGCGCGTTGGACCGCTTGGACCCTTTGCCGCATCTCCCGCACCAAAGCCTGGGCCCTATCGGCGGTCCCGGTCCTTTCCCCCAAGGCCTGGGTGTCGTTCAGGACATCCTGGAAGGAATGAGGCGTCTGCCAGAGGAACTCCGGCTCGGGGGAAAGGGCCCGGAGGACCTGGGTGGCTTCGTTGCCCGAGGGGGCGCAGACTTGGCAAAGGTCCTGGGTGATGATGAGGGTGGGGGAAAGCTGCCGTATGGCGACCTCATCCACGGCGTAAACGCTCCCGCCCTGTCCGACCCTTTTCCGGACGGTCTCGTCGATCTGTTTTAGGTCCAAGGAAGCCAGGTCCATGGCGCATCGCACCACGACCGGTTTTTCCTTGGCTTGGGGCGGATAGTCGCATTCATGGGAGACACCGACCAACCGGTCACCCAACCCCAGGGCAAAGACCATCTCGGTGGCGGCCGGAAGAAACGAGGCGATGCGCAAGGGTCCCATCAGGGCCTTTCGGTCCCCTGGGCCTTCAATTCCTTCTCCAGGCAGGCGGGACAAAGACAGTCGCAATCGGGGATGCTTTTGGGAAGGGCCGGAAGCTTTTCGCACCAGCATCCGCCGGTCTTGGCGTGACAGGGGAATTTTCCGCCGCAACGGCCGCAGGTCTTGGTCTCGGGCTGGTTTTGCAATGCCATAGGCCGGATTGTACACTGGGCCCCATGAAAATCCCATTCACGCTCCGGATGGCCCTCGCGGCCTGGCTCTCTCTGGGCGTCGCGGCCCTTGGCTGGGCCAAGGAACCGGCCCCTCTTCCCCGACGCATCATCTCCATGGCGCCCAACCTGACCCAGATCGTTTATGACATCGGCGCCCAGGACCTCCTGGTCGGTGTCACCGACTTCTGCAAGTTCCCGCCCGCCGCCCGTCAAAAGGAGAAGGTCGGGGGATGGATCGATCCCAACTATGAGAAGATCGTCTCCCTCAAGCCGGACCTGGTGCTGGCCCTGAAGTTCCACGGCAAGGCGGTGGATAACCTGAAGGTCCTGAAGGTGCCGGTGCTGGTGCTGGACTGCCAGACCATCGAGGATGTGCTGGCCGCCTATGACCTTTTGGGAAGGACGCTGGGCCGGGAGAAGGACGCCGAGCGCGCGAAGGACCGCCTTCAAAAGAGGTTGGAGGCGGTGAAGCGGCGGGCGGCGGGGCGCGAACCCATCTCGGTCCTTTTCGTGGTGGACCGGAACCCGGGGAGCCTGCAGCAGATCTACGGGGTGGGCCCCAGGAATTTCGTGGACGAACTGATCGGATGGGCGGGAGGCCGGAACATCCTGTCCGATGCTCCCGTCGTTTATCCCCTTGTCTCCAAGGAACAAATGATCAAACGGGACCCGGAGGTCATCGTCAACGCCCTGGCCGAGGCGCATCTGAAGTCCGGCGGGGTCGAGGACGAGACCCGGGTGTGGGACACCCTTCCTGTCCTGAAGGCCGTGCGTGAACACCGGGTCTATTGTTTCACCAACGAGGATTACCTGATCCCGGGGCCCACCATGGCGAACCTGGCCGAATATCTTTGCGATATTTTCGAGAAGGCCCGCCAAAAATGACGGGACGGATTTTTGTTTGACAAGTCTTTCCGCCAAGCGTAGAACAAGCGCACATCACAGGGTGTTCGGG
This sequence comes from bacterium, assembly GCA_035549195.1. NCBI lineage: Bacteria > bacterium. Next base: position 278,402 of record DASZRK010000017.1, on the reverse strand, counting down.
AAGCCGGTGTGAATCCGGCACGGACCCGCCACTGTAAGGGGTGAAGTTTTCCTCCCAAGTCACTATCCGCGTCGCGGATGGGAAGGCCGGGAGGGTGGGATGCCCCAAGTCAGGAGACCGGCCCTGGGAAATTTCGACGGCTTCTTCGGGAATAAGAAGCGGAAAACCGGTCTTTCCCCGTTTTTCCTCCCTTTTGCCCTCCCGATCCCGCCGTCCGCCTCGGGGAGTGGGCCATGCATCCAGTTCTTCGCCGTGCCGTGCTGTCTTCCGTTCTTCTGACCGCAGTTTCTTCCGGCCTTTGGGCCGATCCCGCCATCGAACCCATGGGCGATACCCTTCCCTCCGCGGCCGTGCTGCCGGAAGTGGTGGTCACCGCCAACCGGCTGGATACGCCCGTGTCCCAGGTCGCCAACTCCATGACCGTCATCACCGCCAAGGACATCGAGCAACGCCAGGCGGACACGGCCCTCAAGGCCTTGGAAGGGGTCCCGGGCTTGACGCTGCTCCAGAATGGGGCGCCGGGCGAGAACGTGGGCCTTTTCACCCGGGGCGCCGACGCGGGCCATACCCTGGTGCTCCTGGATGGCATCCCCCTGAACAATCCCATGTCCATCGGGCGCCAGTTCGATGCTTTGGACCAGTTCTTTTGCGACGACATCCGCCGCATCGAGGTGGTTCGGGGCCCTTTGAGCACCGTTTACGGGTCCAACGCCACCGCGGGGGTGGTCAACATCATCAGCGAAATGGGGGAAGGCGCGCCCAAGGGTTCCTTCCTTTTCGAGGGAGGGGCTTACCACAGCTTCCGGGAGGCGGCCAGCGCCTCGGCGGGCAATGACCTGGGCACCGCCGCCCTCTCGGTCTCCCGCTTCGATACCCAGGGTTTTCCTTCCGCCGACCGGTCCGACGGGAACAGCGTGAACAGCCAGGACGCCAACACCACGGCCTCCTTGAGGCTGGGATTGAACGGCGTCCAGGACCTCAGGGACGGATTTACCGCCCGTTACAGCCAGTCCCGCACCAATGTGGCGGCCACCAGCGGTCCTTTCGGCGACGATCCCAATTATTTCGTGGAGGAGCGGCAATGGACGCTGGGTGACCAGGTCCATCTCAAGCTGTTCCAAGGAGCTTGGGAACAGGAGCTGGGGGCTTCCTATACGGATGACCTGCAGAAATTCACCGATGACATCGTCGATCCGGTCGCTTATCCCAATTCCCATTATGAACGGGGCGTCTTCGAGGGGCAGATGGTGGAGGCCCATTGGCAGAACAATGTGGAGGTCGTGAAAGGCGAGACCCTGGTGGCGGGGATCCAGGGCCAACAGGAATGGGGCCGGGAGGACGACACCACCGATTATGGCTACGGCCTTTCCAACACCTTCATCGACCAGGTCACGACCACCGGAAGTTATTTCGCCGAGAGCCAAACCTCGATCGATGGGCGTTTCTTCGCCACCTTGGGCGGGCGATTGGACGCGGTCAGTTCTTTCGGCCAAAAGCTCACCTACCGCGCCGCGGCCTGTTATTTCGTCCCGGGCCTGGGGACCAAATGGAAGGCCACCTACGGCACCGGGTTCAAGGCACCCTCCATCTACCAGCTTTATTCCCCCTACGGCAACACGGGGCTCCTGGCCGAGACCAGCGAGGGATGGGACCTGGGCGTGGAACAGCCGATCGCCCATGACTCCCTCAAAGTGGGAGTGACCTATTTCCATACGGACTTCTCGGACTTGATCGACTTCGAATCCACCGCCACTCCGCCCTATGGGGAATATTTCAACGTGAGCAAGGCCCAGACCCTCGGATGGGAGACCTTCCTTTCGTCCGAGCCGTTGAAGGACCTGCACCTGCGGGCCGATTACACCTATACCTGGGCCGTGGACCTGGACACCGGGACCCAGCTCATCCGCCGTCCCCAGAGCCGTGCGGACGTGAGTGCCGATTATCGGTGGAGCGCCCTGGAGACCGGGATCAATGTGGCCTATGTGGGCGAACGCCCGGACCTGGACTTCTCCTTTTATCCGGCCAAAACCGTCGTGATGTCGTCCTACGCGCTCGTGAACCTGGCCGCTTCCTATGCGGTGGACGAACATCTCAAGTTCTTCGGCCGGGTGAACAATCTCTTCGACGACAGGTACGAGGAGATCCTGGGCTATGGGACCCCGGGTCTTTCGATCTATCTGGGGACCAAGGTTTCCTTATAACAGGGTGGTGGCTTCCAAGAGGGGGATAAGCCGGAAGGGTCAGCCCTTCCGGCTTTTGTTTTTGCGGGTCGGCGGGAGGCGTTGATCGAGGATATGCAATAAACGAGGATCGTCCCCAAGGGGCTTTGCCAAATGGACCTTGATCCCGGGCCGCTCTTTTTGGAAAGCCGCGAGGATGGCCGGGATGTCCTTCTTCACATGCTTGGCCCGGAAAAGAAAATAAGGAAGGACTTCGATGGTCCCTTTCTCCATATCGTGGGCCAGATGGGCCAGTCCCTGGTGGATCGTGGGGCCCACCACATCCAGATAGGCGTGGCCGACCTTCCAACGGGGATGGCGTTCACGGTACTTCGCCACCAACCGGACAAATTCCCGGTTGGCGGAGGTTTCCCGGCTGCCGTGGCTGACGATGAGAACGGTCCTGGGGCCCATCAGAAAGGCATCCATCCTTTCGAGAAATTGGCGCAGGCCAGGAAAAGGAGGGCGACCTCCGAGGTCTCGATGATGGCACCCATGCCGTCGCCTGTGAGCCCTTGGATGCGGGCACGGGACAGCAGACCGACCGCCATGGCCACCAGACCGGCGGCCAGGAAATATCCCAAGGACGGCGCCCGCAAAAGCCACCAACCGCCGGCCAGGCTCACGAAGGTCGGGATCGCGAGGCCATAGCCCTCCAAGCCGAGCACTTGGGAACCCAGGCCCTTGTCCCCGGGCGGGGATCGGAAGAAGGTACAGGCCAAGGTCACGCCCCAACGGGCGGCCCAGGGGATGAGGATCAGGTACTTCCAATCGCCGGGTTCGGAGAGCAGGCGGGACAGGAGCATCGCTTTCAGGACCAGCACGAGGACGATCCCGGTCACCCCATAGGCGCCGACGGAGGGGTCCTTCATGATGCGCCGGCGGTCCTTGGGGTCCCTGCCGCCGAAGAATCCGTCCAAACAATCGCTCAGCCCATCCAAATGGAAGGCACCGGTGGCCAGCACCCAGGCCAAGAGGACCAGGATGGTCCTCAGGTCATGGGCGAGTTGGACCTTGGAGGCGAGGGCGAAGAGAGCCCCCAAAAGGGCTCCGACCAAAGGATAAAAAGCGGCCGACAGCCGGACTTCCGAGGGCCGCCATTGCTTGGGGGAGACGGGAAGAAGGGTCAGGGTCGAGAGCGCGAGGAGTAAGGGGTTCATGTCACCCCATTTTCGTCAGTTTCCCCACCAACGCCAGGGGATCCTCGGCGATGACGCAGGAATAAAGGAAATCCCGGCTCAAGAACCCCTCCCGGGCGGCGTGTTCCAGGAAATCGAAGAGGCGCGAGTAATACCCGCCCGAATTGAGGAAGCCCACGGGTTTCTTCTGGAGGCCCAACTGGCTCCAAGTGGCCTGCTCCAGGACCTCTTCCAGGGTGCCGAAGCCGCCGGGAAGCGCGATGAAACCCTCCGCCAGGTCGCACATGCGCCGCTTTCGTTCGTGCATATTGGCGACCACTTCCAACTCGCTCAAGGAAGGATGGGCCCTCTCCTGGTCGACCAAGGTCCGGGGGATGACCCCGATGACCCGCCCGCCGTTCTCAAGGGCCGAGTCGGCCAACAGTCCCATGAGCCCCAGGTGGGAGCCGCCATAGACCAGGGTGATCTTCAGGAGGGCCAGGACCTGGCCCAGTTTTTGGGCGTGGTGGGAATAAAGGGGGTTCGACCCCGGGTTGGAGCCGCAATAGACGCAGATGCTTTTCATCGGAAACCTTCAGCTTCGTTTCTTTTCCACGGCCGTTCGTTGGGCCTTATTCTTCCCGGGCACCTTGGCGCTTTGGAAGGTCGCCATCTCGGCGTGGGCCCGCAAGGCGCTCTCCAGGAGGTTCAGGGCCAAGGCCCCGCCGGTCCCCTCGCCCAGCCGCATCTTCATCTCCAGGAGGGGTTCCACCCCCAGCATTTCGTAGAACTTGGAATGACCCGGTTCCTCCGAACGGTGGGAGAAGAAGGCGAAGTCCTTGACCTTGGGGTTCGCACGGTAGGCGACGAGGAAAGCCGAGGAAGTGATGAAGCCGTCCACCACCACGGGGATGCGGGCCTTGGCGCAACCCAGGACCACTCCGGTGAGGGCGGCGATCTCGAGCCCGCCGACCCTTTGAAGGGCTTCCAGGGGATGGTCGGGCATGGGCCGGTGGCGCTTGATCGATTCGTGGATCACCCGGCATTTGTTGAGCCACTGGGTGCGGTCGATGCCGGTGCCGAAGCCCGTCACGTCCTCCACGGCGCAAGGAAGGAGCCCCGCCATCAAGGCGGCGGCCGACGTGGTGTTGCCGATGCCCATTTCACCGAGCACGACGAAGGTGACCTTGTCCTTTTTGGCCTGGGCGGCCAACTGAAGGCCGACGGCCAGGGCCTTTTCACACTCCGCCGGGGTCATGGCAGGACCTTGCCGGAAGTTCCGGGTCCCCGGGGCGATCCTCTTGGAAAGGAGTTTGGGATGCTTGGGCAGGTCCGAGGCAACGCCCAGGTCCACCACTTGGACCTCCGCACCCGCCTGCCGGGCGAGGGCGTTGATGGCCGCGCCGCCGGCAAGGAAGTTCAGGACCATCATGGGCGTCACGGCCGATGGAAAAGCGGAAACGCCTTCTTGCGTCACACCGTGGTCGGCCGCGCAAAGGATGACCCTTTTCTTCCCCAGGGTGGGGACCGCTTGACGGGTGATGCCCGCCACCTGGATGGCGATAGCCTCCAGGCGGCCCAAGCTTCCGGCGGGCTTGGTCAGCTGGCTTTGCCGATGCTCGGCCTTTTTCATGGCCCGGGCATCGAGGGATGGGATGGAGGAAAGGATCTTTTGAAGGTTCATGGCTCGTCCGTCCTGGGTGGGGTGATCGAAAGGACCATTCTAAGGACGGCGAACCATGGAATTGAAAATATTTATGGGTCTAAATGTCACTTCAATTTTTGGGGGATCCCTGCGGTGATCAGGAAGACCTCGCGGGCCGCCTTGGCCACGTTTTGGTTGAAGAGGCCTTGCAGGTCCCGGAATTGGCGTCCCAATGGATTGTCCGGGACCAAACCCAGCCCGACCTCATTGGAGACGATCCGCAAGTTCCCTTTCAAGGACGACAAAGCGCCGAGCAAAGCCACGACCTCGGATTCGGTTTCGGCGGCGGTCAACTTTTTCCCGCCCATTCCACAAAGGAGGTTGGAGATCCAAAGTGTTACGCAATCCACGACCACCAAACTGTCCTCATGGGAAGCGGACCGAACGAGCGCCTTCTTTAGGTGGTAAGGTTCCTCCAGGGTCGTCCATCCGGAGGGTCTTTCGCGTTTGTGCCGTTCGATGCGGGACGACATTTCCTCGTCACCGGCGGAAGCGGTCGCGAGGAAGATCTTTTCCGGGAAGGCGTCCTCCCCCCCTTGGTGCAGGGCAAAACGGGATTTTCCCGAACGGGCGCCGCCGAGGATGAGTTGGAGCATAGGGGCCATGGTTTTTTTTACCACCGGCCGCCGGAATTTTCATCCGAGAAGAAAAGGAAACTCAACGCCCCTTGCGGCGCGAAAGGACCGTGCGGTAGCGGCGGGAATAGACCTCTTCCACCTTCGGCCGCAGGGGCGAGAGCCAAAAGCCGTCCCGGCTCTTGGGGCGAAGGACATGGCTGAGCAAACGGGCACGGTGCCGGTAGGAATAGCCCAACTTTCTTTGGACCCAATCCTTCGGCTTCTTGGAACGGATGGCCCAAAGTAGGTAATGGGGGGTGAGGGTCTTGAAGGGGAACTTGATCTGCCAAAGGTCGACCAGGGCCGAGTTCTCGGCTGGCGAGAATTGAGGACGTCGTCCGACTTGAACGTAGAACCGGTTGAACCTGGCCTTGAAGTCGGCGCCTTTTCGGTCCGTCAGGACCTGCCAGGCATGGCGGAGCTTGACCGATCGTTTGGAATAGCCCAGGTCGAGGAAGTGGCCTTGAATGGTGTTGCGGTGGATATCCAGGGCCTTCGCTGTCTGGATGATGTTCCCTTGGTAGGTCACGAACCAATGAAGGAAGTAATGTCGCCGCAAGTCGTCGGGGAGAAGACCTTTTTGCCAAAGCTTGGACAAGGTGGACAGACCTTGGGTCCACTGGGACCTGGGAACAGCGGAAGGGATTTTGAAGGCCATATTTGGACCTCCACGAATGAGGGTGTTTAAAACGTTTTAAGTTTCTCTCCAGGTTAATCGTTTTTCAAGCGTTAAAACCCAAATTTTAACCATAAATCAATTGTTAAATAATATGAAAGACAAAATAGATGCCAAATAGAGAACCTAAAGTGGAAAGGCATCCTTTTGGCTTGAAGGATCCGATGAGCCCGACCAGAAGTCCTTCCGGGCATCGCCAGAACGGATCAGGAATGAAAAAAGGAAAAATGCGCTTCCCGCTTCTGTACTCCACCAGGGATGGTGGTCGAGAGAGGATCCTTCTTTATTATCGTTCCCTTTCGCGCCCTTTCGTTAGCCATTTCGAAAAGCATGGGATAGAATCAGCACTCTTTCGTCGGTCTCACTTCCCGGGCTTTGTGCCCCTCACTATCTTTAAGGATCGGTCTTTCATTCATGAAAAGAACTTACCAGCCGAACCGTCGTAAGCGCCAGAAAGTCCACGGTTTTCGCAGCCGTATGAAGACCGTTGGCGGCCGCCGGGTCTTGAGCTCCCGCCGTAAGAAGGGACGCGCCAAGGTCAGCGTTCAGTAACCGGGTCTTCCCGGGAGGAACGGTCCTTCTTTGCCGAAATTCGAGAAAGCGGAACGTCTGAGGAGTTCCAGGGATTTCAGGGCCGTTTTTCAGCAGTGCCGCAAGTTGGAAGATGGGAATTTGATCTTTTACGTACAGTTCAAAGAGGATGCCGCCCTTCGGAAATTCGGCGTTTCGTTGAGTCGGGCCTTAGGCAAGGCCTACCTGCGCAACCGCCTCAAGCGGCGTCTTCGAGAACTATACCGGGTGGAAAAGGAGAGGTTCCGCGGGGGTTATCAGGTCGTCCTGATCCCCAAACGCGGTAGCGCCCTTCGGTCCTTTGGCGAGCTCAAGCAGTCCTTCCTCGCCCTGGCCGTGCGGTCGGGCCTCCTTCCCCGGACGAAGCAGGGAACTTAAGCATGGACAAACTCTTTCAGCAGGGGCTTCTTCTCCTCATCAAGGGGTATCAACTCGTCGTTTCGCCTTACCTCCCCCCTTCCTGCCGGTTTACGCCCACTTGCTCGGAATATACCCGCCAAGCTGTTGAACGCTATGGTGCCGGGAAAGGCCTGTGGATGGGCCTGAAGCGTTTGAGCCGTTGCCACCCCGCTTCCTCCGGAGGATTCCACCCCGTTCATTAAATCCGGGGGGATCTTTTTGGATAACAACACGCGCCTCGTTCTGTTCCTCATTTCCTGCATGGCCGTCCTGGCGATCGGCCAGTTCTTCATGCCCCAACCGTCCCCGTCGGCCGCCCACCCTGGGTCGGCGACCCCTTCGGCGGGCCAGACCACTGGCCACTCCTCCACCCAGGCGGTCCTTTCGACTTCAGCGACCGCCGAGAAGGGCTCCTTCCAAAAAACGTCCCCCAAGGCCGTCGATGTCCCCGCCCGGTCGGTCACGGTCGAGACCGACCTCTATACCGCGGTCTTCTCCAACGAGGGCGCGGTACTGACCTCCTTCGAGCTCAAGAAGTACCCCAACCGGCTGACCAAGAAACCCGTCGACCTGGTCAACAACGACCCGGCCCGCCCCAAACCATTCTCCGTGGTCTATGGCAACGGCGATTGGAACAAGGTCCGGTTCCAGGTGGAAGGTGGCGAGGGGAAGCTTTCCAAGGGATCCGAACCCTCCCGGCTGGTCTTCCGCGGGCGGGACGCCTCGGGAGCGGTGTTGACCAAGACCTTCTCCTTCAAGGACGGCAGCTACCTGGTGGGATTGGACATCGCCGCCGACCAGGCGGGGAGCCAGGCCCTGGCCGCCGGGCCCTTGGCCATCCAATGGGCGGACAACATGGGCACGGAAGAAGCGACCGGCACCAATTCCCGCACCACGGGCCTTCGGGTGACGACCTTGACGGGCAACAGGATCGATTCCCAGAACGCGAAGAAATCCAAGGAGTCGGTGGAGATCGCCGGCCCGGTCGAATGGACCGCCTTGGCCAATCAGTTCTTCATGGGGGCCCTGATCCCGGACCCTTCCTCCGGCAGCGCTTCGGTGAAGGTGGTCCGCGAGTTCAATGCCTATAAACTCCCCACTCCTGACGATCCGCACCCGGGGTTGGACCCCAGCCTCTATGACCCCAGGCCCCAGCTCATCTTCAACGCCCCGGCCCTTTCCAAGGGTCAAGGCTTCCATGTGAAGCTACAGGCCTTCATCGGCCCGCAGGAATACGAGTTGTTGAAGAGCCTGAACCTCCACCTGGAAGGCGTGATCGATTTCGGCACCTTCGGGTTCATCAGCGTCTATATGCTCAAGCTCCTCAAGTGGTTCTACACCATCGGCCACAATTGGGGCTTGGCCATCATCTTCCTGTCGGTGGTGGTCAAGCTGGTCCTCTGGCTCCCCACCCACAACAGCTACAAAAGCATGGCCATGACCTCCCGCAAGATGAAGGAGGTCCAACCCAAGATCGACGCCTTGAAACGGAAGTATCCCGACGACAAACAAAAACAGCAGCAGGAACAGATGCGCATCTTCCAGGAGGCCGGTATCAATCCCCTGGGCGGATGCCTGCCCATGCTGTTCCAGATCCCGATCTTCTGGGCCCTTTACGCGACCCTGGGCCATTGCATCGAACTGCGCGGGGCGTCCTTCCTCTGGTTGCACGACCTGACGCTCAAGGATCCGTTCTTCGTGTTTTCCCTTCTGATGGGTGGGACCATGATCATCCAACAGAAGGTGTCGGGCCAGATGGCCACCCAGGCCGCCGGCCAACAAAAGATGCTGATGTGGATGATGCCGGTCGTCCTCACGTTCGTCTCCAAGGATTGGCCCTCCGGGCTGCTGGTCTATTGGGTGGTGACCAACGTGCTTTCGATGATCCAGCAAAAAGTGGTGAACCGGGAGATCCAACGAGCATTGAAGAAAGAAGAGGGTGGAAAAGCATGAGAAATTATTCAAATCAACAGGGTATCGGCAGGTCCTCGGGCGGCAACCGGGGTGGTGGTTATAAAGGCGGCCAGGGGGGCCATGGCGGCAACCGCCACCGGGACTCCCAGGACCGGGGCAACTACCGCGGCGGGAATTCCCGCCACGAGTCCGGTGAACACCGTCACAGCGAACCCCGCCGTAACGACCGGCCAGGCTATGGCCGCAGCGACCGGAGCCACTCGGGCGGGAATTACGACCGGGGGAACCGTTCCCACGGAGGCGGGAGGCCGGAACGGCACGAACGCCATGAAAGGACCGAACGTCCCGAAGGAGCTCCCCGGGGCAATTCCTGGGTCGAAGTGAGCGGACGCAGCGTCGAGGAGGCCTTGGAAGAGGCTTCCCGCCGTTTCAACGTGAGCCAGGCCGACCTGAAGACCGAGGTGAAGGAAGAGGGAAGCCGCGGCTTCCTGGGGCTGGGTTCCAAACCGGCGGTGGTCCGCATTTCGTTGAAGCCCCAAGCGGTGCCGGCCTTCGCCGAAGGGGTCCTGAGCCGCCTGCTGCGCGGTATGGGCCTGCCCGATAAGGTGAGGATGAGGAAGGACGAGGACGGGAACACGGTCCTGAATATCGAAGGACCGTCCAGCGGCACCCTCATCGGGCGCCACGGGCACACGTTGGAATCCCTCCAATACCTGGTCTCCAAGACGACCCAACGCATCACGGGCGATGAGAAGAGCATCGTGGTCGTGGACGTGGAGAACTACCTGGAACGCCAGAAGGACAAGCTCCGCGAACTGGCCCAGAACCTGGCCCAGAAGGCCAAGGAGACGGGTGTGGAAGTCCCGATGAGGCCCATGAGCTCCAAGGACCGCCGCATCGTGCACTTGACCTTGAAGGACCACGAGCACGTCACGACCGAAAGCCGCGGGGAAGGCCTGCGCCGCAAGGTGGTGATCGTCCCCAAGGTGAAGGCCGAGCCCAAGCCTGAAGGGGTTCCCTCCACGGAAACTTCGAAGGCTTCGGTCGACCTGGACGAGACGCAACCGGTCGTGCCTAATCAGCCGGTGGCGGCCGTAGCCCAGATCGAGGAACCGGCCCACACGGACGACCAGCCACAACCGGGTAACATGGTGCCCAAGGAACCGGACCTGGACGATGACATTGGGAATCGGGTGTAAAGGCGGATACAAGCCCGCAGCCGACTCTTGGTCGCAGGACTTTAAAGGCTTCCGGCCCCAAGCCGGAAGCCTTTTGGTTTTTAGAGGTGAAATGGGCCCATGTATGAATTGAACGACACCATTGCTGCCATCGCAACACCGCCGGGCATGGGAGGCTTGGGCGTCCTGCGCCTGTCGGGCTCCCGGGCGTTCGCCATTGCCGGGAAGGTCTTCGCTTCCAAAGGGCCGATCGAAGCGCGGCGTCAAATGCTCTTCGGCAAGTTCAAGGACCCCCGGACCGGCGAGATCCTGGACGAGGGCCTGCTCCTGGTCATGCCCCAACCCCACAGCTATACCGCCGAGGACGTGGTGGAGCTACATGCCCATGGGAGCCCTTCCCTCTTGCGGGGGCTCTTGGACCTTCTCCTTCGGGAAGGGGCCCGGGCGGCGGATCCGGGGGAATTCACCTATCGCGCCTTCCTGAACGGCCGGATGGACCTGACCCAGGCGGAGGCCGTCGAGGCCTTGGTCTCGGCCCAGGGGGATTCGGCGCGGCGCCAGGCCCTGAGCCAATTGACCGGGGGCTTGGCCGCCCACCTGGAACCGATGGAGGAGGCGCTGAAGTCCCTCTATCTGAAGATCGAAGCCAGGCTCGAGTTCTCCGAGGACGGCATCCCACCCTTGGACCGGTCCAAGTTCGAGGAAGAACTCCAAAAGGTCCATCGGGACCTCGGCAAGCTCCTGCTCAGTTACGCGCAGGGCAAGGTGCTGAAAGAGGGATTGAAGGTGGCCCTGGTGGGGCCGCCCAACGCCGGGAAGTCGAGCCTCTTGAACGCCCTCCTCGGCGTCCAACGGGCCATTGTCACCCCGGTGGCAGGGACCACCCGGGACGTGGTGGAGGGGGACCTCTTGCTCGAAGGGGTCCGGGTCCGGCTTTTCGATACGGCGGGTATCCGGGAAGCTGGGAACGAGGTGGAGATCGAGGGCATCCGCCGCAGCCGCCAGGTGATCGAGGAAGCCGACATGATCCTTTGGCTCCTGGACTCCTCGGACCCGGGACCCGCCCTGGAGGAGTTGAGCCGCTCTTCCCTCCCCCGGGACAGGGCTTGGTTCGTTTTTAATAAGAAGGACATCTCAAAGGCCCAGGACCCTTGGGCCGGGGCTGGCCTTGAGAAGGAGCGATGCCTTTTTCTCTCGTCCAAGACGGGGGAAGGGCTGGAAGGGCTCCTGAAGCTCCTAAGCCAGGCCGTTCGCGCCCCCCTTTCGGCCGGGGAGATCCTTTTGACCTCCTCCCGCCATCGCGCCGAGACCCAAAGGGCCTTGGAAGCCCTGGAAAAGCTCCAGGGTCTGATGAAGGCGGGGGAACCCTATGAGCTTTGGGCGGAGGAACTTCGGGAAGCCGCCTTGGCCGTGGGCCGCATCCGGGGCCGCAACCTACCGGCGAGCGCCTTCGAGGACATCTTCACGAAGTTTTGCATAGGGAAATGATCCGGGAGGATCACCCGGACCCACCGGGACACTCGAAGGGTCCTGCATCGGGAACTGGGGAATCCTCCCACCTTACTTCTTGAGGACGGGAAGTCCTTCCTGGTAATAACGGAAACAATTGCGCTGTTGCTTGGCGTGATAGACCGCCGTGTCGGCCTTTTGGATCAAAAGATCGATGTTCTCCCCGTCCCGGGGGTAAAGGCTTGCTCCGATACTGCAGGTGATGCCTACCTCCTTTTCGCCCAATCGTAGGGGTTGGGAAAGCACCTGGAGGATCTTGGCCGCGACCCTCTCCACGTCCTGGGCCTCGGCCAAATTCGTCAGGATGACCGTGAACTCGTCCCCGCCTTGCCGCGCCACCGTATCCCCGCTCCGGAGGCAATTCTGGATCCATTGGGCCATTTCCCGAAGGAGCAGGTCCCCCACGGGATGCCCCAGACTGTCGTTGACCTGCTTGAAATGATCCAGGTCGATGAAAAGCACCGCCAGTGTCTTGGAGGTCCGTTCGGCCTGGGAAAGGGCCTGGGTCAGCCGATCGTAAAAGAGCAGGCGGTTGGGCAGGCCGGTCAAGGGGTCGTGATGGGCCAAATGATAGAGCTGGGCCTGCTTGCGGTCGGTCATTTCCTTGATGAGCCTTTGGCCCGTGCCGATCCCCAGGTATTTCCCTTCGCGGGTGATGATGAAGCCCTCGAAAAGGTACTTCTCCTCCTCATCGGCGATGATGGAACTCAGGTCGTCCAGTCCGATGGTGTCCTCCACGATGAGCGGGGCCTGTTCCATGACCGTGGAAATGGGTTTGCGCTCATAGAGCTCCCGGAAGAAGCGGCGGGAGAAACGGTCGATGAGGGCGAAGCGATTGACCAGCCCGACGGGTACTTCGTCCTCCACCACCGCGATGGACTGGATGGAGGGGTCGTTGGCGAAGATGCCGTAGACGTCCTCGCAGCGCATCCTGGGGGGGACGGGTTCCACCGGGACCAGGAGCCTGTGGATGAATTGGTCGATGCTGGGCTTGGACCGCTGGAGAAAGACCTGGGAGAAGTGGCCGGGATTGGGTTCCATCACTGACCTCGGGCAATGGACCAATCTTAGGACCCCCACCCCCCTAAAGGTTTCAGGTGTGTAAATCTTTGTGTTAAAAAAGGTTTTTAGCGCTCCAAGGAAAAACCCTTGGGCCTCAATCGAAATTGGCCTTGATGCCGTGGGTGGAGGGCTTCACTCCCGCCATATGCAGGTGGGAAAGGTCGCAGAAACCCAAACAGCGCGGCGTGGCCCATTGGACGGAGCGCTCGTCGAAAAGGACGGTCGTGACCGAGGAAGGGGCCATCCAAAAGCCCGACCACATCAGGGGCAGGGGGATCTCCAACAAATGGGAGAGCCAGGTGAGCCCAAAGCCCCCGTGGCAAAAGACCGCGATGCGGTCCTTGTTCTTTCTAAGGATCCGGTAGCGGCCGCCTTGGCGCCGATAGCCGTGCCCCTTGAGGAAGGTATCGGAATTCCGTCCGACCCGGGCGATCTCGGACCGGAAATTCTTTTGATCGAAAAGCGGGATGCGGTGCCATGTCCTGTGGGTCAGTTGCTCCCGATCAAGGCGGATGACCTCGCCCGCCAGGTCCCAGGCCATCAGGTTCCCCCAAGGCGGGACCGGGGCCATCTTCAGGTCCGATAATTCGCGGGTCCAAGGCAGGACGACGGGTTTCATGCCGATGGCCTTCGCGGTGTAACGCGCGGTGTCCACCGCCCGTCCCAAGGGTGAACTATAAAGATGGGTGAGGCCCTCACCCTTCAACCGGCGCGCGAGGGCCTTCGCTTCGCGGTGTCCTTGGGGAGTGATGGTGTTGTGTTCGTAGTCGGGTTCGGCGTGACGGATGATGTAAAGGCGCATCGCTCCCCCTTTTGGTGGCCCAGCATGGCCTTAAAAGCCCTTGATCCAAAACCCTTTTTAACACAAAGGAATACAAGCGTATTCCTTTGTGTTCCATGTGGAACATGGACCCAGCCCTAGGGTCTGGGCGTTCCCCAGGGACAAGGAGAAGTGTTCGGCGAGCGGTCCTTTCCGCGCGGACCCTTCGTTGCCCCACCCTCCCGCCTGTGTTATAAACACGCACAGATTTTTTCGCGGGAGTTTTCGCCGTGTCTTTTTCCAATTCCTCTTTCGATGTGGTCGTGGTCGGCGCGGGTCACGCCGGCTGTGAAGCGGCGCTTGCCGCGGCCCGTATGGGTTTGTCCACCGCCCTTCTCACCATGAACCCCGACACCGTCGCCAAGATGAGCTGTAACCCGGCCATCGGGGGTTTGGCCAAAGGCCACCTGGTCCGCGAGATCGATGCCTTGGGCGGTGAGATGGCCAAGGCCACCGATGAGACCTCCATCCAATCCCGTATCCTCAACCGAACCCAAGGTCCGGCGGTCTGGGGCTACCGTGCCCAATGCGACAAGGAACTTTATAACCAACGCATGCGCAACACCGTGCTTCGCCAACCGAACTTAAGCGTTCGCGCGGCGCTTGTCGAGCGGCTCATCGTGGAGAGCGACCAGGTCCAAGGCGTTCTCACCCAATATGGCGAGGAGATCCGGGCGAAGGCGGTCGTCATCACGACCGGGACCTTCCTGAATGGGCTCATGCATATCGGGGAGACCCGGATCGAAGGCGGCCGCACCGGAGAACTTTCCGCCAAGGGGTTACCACAGCATTTGCGGGAGTTGGGCTTCGAGGTGAAGCGCCTGAAGACCGGGACCAACCCACGGGTCCGCCGGGAATCCATCGACTTTTCCAAGACCGAACCCCAATGGGGCGATGCCGAACCCCTTCCCTTCTCCCATTTCACGACCCAGTTCCCCCTGCAACCCCAGATCGCCTGCTATATCACCTATACCAATGGCCAGACCCACCAGGCCATCCGGGACAACATGTCCCGTTCGCCCCTTTATTCGGGGGTGATCAAGGGCATCGGGCCCCGTTACTGCCCCTCGATCGAGGATAAGGTGGTCAAGTTCCCGGATAAGGAGCGCCACCAGATCTTCCTGGAGCCCGAAGGCCTTTCCACCAACGAGTTCTACCTCAATGGCCTCTCCACTTCCCTGCCCTTGGATGCCCAATATGCCTTCCTCAAGACCATTCCGGGGCTGGAACGCGCGGAGATCGTGCGCCCAGGCTACGCCGTGGAATATGACTTCGTCCCTCCGACCCAGGTTTCCCATAGCCTTCAGACCCATCGGGTGAGGAATCTTTTCTTGGCGGGCCAGATCAACGGGACGTCGGGCTATGAAGAGGCGGCCGCTCAGGGCTTGATGGCGGGGATCAACGCCGCTTTGGCCGTGAAGGGCCAGTCGCCCTTGGTCTTAGGGAGAACCGAAGCCTATATCGGGGTCCTGGTGGATGACCTGGTGACCCTCGGGACCGATGAACCCTATCGGTTGTTCACCTCCAAGGCCGAATACCGGCTTCTTTTGCGGCCTGATAACGCCGACCTACGCCTGATGGAAAAGGGTCATGAGCTGGGATTGATCCCCCGGGAGGCCTATGAGGGCCTTTTGGACAAGAAAGCCAAGGTCGAAAAGGGCCTCCAAGGCTTTCGGACACGGCTTTTGCCCGCGGAAGCGGTCCCCCATGAGGGGTTGAAGCTCACTTCCCAGGACCGAGGGCTCTATCTGGACCAGATCCTGCGCCGCCCTTGGGTCACCTATGAGCAAATGCGGCCTTGGCTGCCTGAGGACCTGCAATTGGAGCCAGAAGTGGCCTTCCAGGTGGAGGTGGAGCTCAAGTACGAGGGTTATTTGCGCAAACAGCGCCTGGAGATCCAACGCCAGGACCGCAACGAGACCCAGCCTATCCCCCATGATTTCCCCTATCTGGAAGTCACCGGTTTCTCCCGGGAAGCCCGGGAAAAGCTCCATAAGATCCGGCCTGAGACCTTTGGCCAAGCCACCCGTATCCAGGGGGTTTCTAAATCCGACCTAGCGGTCCTCCTACTGGCTTTGAGCCGTTTTTCCAAACAAAGAGGGACCGTGACCCCTAGCCCGGAAGAGACCCATTGAGCCTAAGCTTCGAACGGTTCCAGGAGACCTTACAAGGAGCGGGTCTTTTAGGGGCCTTTCCTCCCGATTCTCTTCCCTCCTTGGTCCAATTCTCCCAAAAGATGCTCGATTGGAACAAAAGCCTGAACCTGACCCGCTGGACCCAGGATGAGGATTTCCTGCGTTACCACCTCTTGGATTCGGCCTATGCGGTGCCTTTGGCCAAGGATCTTCTTCCGGGACCCGCCCGATGGTTGGATCTGGGGACCGGTTGTGGTTTCCCAGGTGTGGTTTTGGCCGCTGCGGACCCCCATCGTGAGGTCGCTCTTCTGGATTCGGTCGCGAAAAAGACCAAAGCTCTCGACGATTGCCTCCAAGGGACGGGATGGAAGGCCCAAACTCTGACCGGCCGGGCGGAAGACCTAGGTCGTGATCCCATGGCCCGGGAAGCGCTCGATGGCGTGAGCGCCAGGGCGGTCGCGGACCTGCCGGTCGTCCTGGAATACGCCCTGCCTCTTTTGCGTGTTGGTGGATATCTTGTGAATTGGATGACCGCCGACCAGCTTTCGGAGGAAGCGAGCGCCCAAGGGGCCCTGGAGACGCTCCAAGGCCGGATCGTTCAACGGGTCCCCTATAGCCTGCCCGGACTTTCCCAACCACGCGTTTTGCTCGTTGTGGAGAAGTTGGGGAAAACTCCCGAGGCTTTTCCGCGAGCCGTCGGGGTCCCTTCCAAGAAGCCCCTCTGATCCCCTGTTCCACATGGAACATTGGGGAGTTGAAGTCCCCCTCTTTACCCGGTTGTTCCTCTAAAGCCAGATGGGTTTCCCTGTTCCCCTTGGGTCCATTTCGCCTGGAAATGAAATGAAAATCGCCTCCTTAGCGATTATAATGAAACCGTCTTTTTTCCATATTTTCCCTGGAAATCGGGGCATTTGGGGTGCCTGGCCCCCGCCCTACCGGCGCTCTAACAACGTTATTTTTTAATGAGGCTGATGAGTGCATGTTTGCTCCCTGCGGCTTTCCCAGTTTCGCAATTACCAAACCCTGGAGGTGGAGTTCCACCCGCAACTGAACCTCCTCCTGGGAGCGAACGCCCAGGGCAAGACCAACGTGCTCGAGGCCCTCTACTGTCTTTCCACGACCAAGTCGTTCCGGGCGGCGTCCGATGAGGAGATGATCGCCTTCGGTCAGGAAACGGCCGTGGTCGAGTGTCTCCTCCAACGGGAAGAAGGCCAGGAGCAGGTACGGCTCGATCTGCAAAAAGGAAAGAACAAGACGCTCTGGGTGAGCGGGAAAAAACAAAAGAAGCTCTCTTCCCTTCTCGGACGGATCCCGGCGGTGGTCTTCTCGCCGGACGATCTCTTCCTGGTCAAGGGTGCCCCGGCCCTCAGGCGCCGTTACCTGGACCTTTCGGTCCTCCAGGTGGATCCGGGTTATGTCGCGCATCTGCAGCAGTACGAAAGGACCTTGAAGCAACGCAACGCCTTGCTCCGTCAAAAAGCGGCGGGATTGGATCAACAGCTTTTGGTCTGGGACTCGGCCCTGGCCCAACACGGCGCGGCCTTGACCGAACGACGGCTCCAAGTGGCGGAGCGCTTGAGCGCCTTCGCCGGACAAGCTTTGAAGGACCTGACCGGCGGCCAGGAACGCTTCGAGGTCCGCTACGAACCGTCGCTCCCTTGGAGCGGTGATCCGGAGAGCTGGCGGGAAAAATTCCGTGAAGGCCTCGCGGCTTCGCGGCGTGAGGAGATGGCCCGCGGGACCACGGTGCTGGGCCCGCACCGGGATGACCTGGGGCTTTTCGTGAACGACCGGCCGCTACGCAAGTTCGGAAGCCAAGGGCAACAACGGACCGGCGCCCTGGCCTTGAAGTTGGCGCAACTTTCTTTTTTGACGGAAGGATGTGGGACCCGGCCCTTGATCCTTTTCGATGACGTGATGGCCGAGTTGGATGACAAGCGCCGGGCTTTTTTTTTGGGACGGCTCCAACAAGGGGGCCAGGCGGTCCTGACGGGCACGGGCGCGGCGGATTTTTCCGCGGCCCTCGGAAAGGCCCGGGTCTTCCGGGTCGAGACGGGAAAGATCGCGATGGAGAGGCCGGGGCCTTGAGGGAAGGGAAGCGGGCCGCGGAACAAAGCACATATTTTGTCATTAATGTCCCGGCCCGGTCCGGATCGGGCCCGGTGGGAACATGAGACGAAGGAAAAAACCGGAAGGCGGGACGTTCGAGCTGGGGCAGCTGCTGGAAGGCGCCTTGAAGCAATTGGGCGTGAAGGGGGATTACGATCGTTTCCGCGTCGAGCAAAAATGCCGCGCCGCGTTGGGGGAGAAGGCCGCCCGGGCGCTGACAAGGGTGGACCTAAGGAAACGGACCGTACACCTGGAGTTCAACCACTCCATCTGGCTGCAGGAGATGAATTACCGAAAAGGCGAGGTCCTGAAAATGCTCCAACGGGACCTGCCGGAGTTGGGTATCCAAGGACTGTCCCTGGGACTTTCCCGGGGCGGCCGGATTTAGAGGGGTTCCATGGCAGGAAAGAAATCAAAGTCACAGATCGAAGGCCCCCTAGGGTTCTCCATTGGGGAAGCCCTGGGTTTCGCCTGGAACGCCGCCGCCAAGCATTTGGGCCTGATGGTGGCCATCGCGGCGATCCTTTTCGCTTTGGACCTGCTGGGCGGCGGGTTCGAGCTTGTGGCCAAGCGCGCCGAATATACCTGGCTCAAGGTCGTGGCGGAGCTGTTGCGGCTGATCCTGATGCTCCCTGTGACCTATTGGGTGACGGCCGGCATCATCGTGGTGGCCCTCAAGTTGGTGGCCGAGGAGGACGCGCGGTTCGAGGACCTTTTCCCCGGGTTGGGGAAGACCTGGGCCTATTTTTTCGGGAGCCTGGTGTTGGGTCTCGTTTTCGTATTCGGCCTTTTACTGCTGGTGGTGCCGGGGGTCATCCTGGTCCTTCGTTACATGTTCGCCCCCTACCTGATGTTGGACCGGGGATTGAAGCTCCGGGAGGCCTTCGACCTGAGCGCCCGGATGACCGATGGCCAAAAGGGCCATTTGTTCGGCTATGGTTTTGTTTGTTTGGGGGTGATGATCGCGGGCCTTTGCGCCTGTTGTATCGGCGTCTTCTGGTCCGTCCTGTTGGTGCAGATCGCGTCGGTCTTCATTTACCGGAAGTTGTTGGTGCAGACGGACCCTGAGTTGGCTTGAACGAGAGACGCTAAAACCCTATCCCAGGTGGTCAAAGTGGCAAAAGGAAAAGACAAGAAACCGGCGAGGTCCAAGGCGCCGGAGCCTAAAAAGGACGCCAAGCCCCCGAAGGAAGAAGCCCCCGCGGCCGCCAAGGGAAGCGGCTATACCGGCGACAAGATCACGGTCCTGGAGGGCTTGGAAGCGGTCCGTAAGCGGCCCGCCATGTACATCGGTTCCACCTCCTCCGCCGGCCTACACCACCTGGTCTATGAGATCGTGGACAACTCCATCGACGAGGCCATGGCCGGCCATTGCGACTCCATCGAGGTCGTGATCCATTCGGATAATTCCATCTCCGTCACCGACAACGGCCGGGGTATCCCGGTCGACATGCACCCCACCCAGAAGGTCTCGGCGCTCGAAGTGGTCATGACCAAGCTTCACGCGGGCGGCAAGTTCGACCATCAGACCTATAAGGTCTCGGGCGGTCTGCACGGCGTGGGCGCCTCGGTCGTCAACGCCTTGTCCGAGTGGTTGGAGGCGGAGGTCCGACGTGAAGGCAAGATCTGGTACCAGTCCTACAAGCGGGGGACTCCTGACGCCAAGGTGAAGCCCACCGGCGAAGCCAAAAAGACCGGGACCAAGATCACCTTCTTGCCGGACCGGCAGATCTTCACCGAGACCGAGTATTCCTTCGACATCCTGGCCAAGCGCCTGCGGGAGCTGGCTTTCCTCAACAAGGGCATCTACGTCAAGCTGACCGACGAACGGGGGAAGGGCAAGGAGGCGGTCTTCCAGTTCAACGGCGGCATCGGCCAGTTCGTGAAGGAGATCAACCAGAACAAGGAAGTGCTCTTCGCCACCCCGGTCTACTTCGAGAAGGACAAAGACCACATCATGGTCGAGGTGGCGATCCAGTACAACGACTCCTACGCCGAGAACGTCCACTCCTTCGTTAACAACATCAACACCGTCGAGGGCGGCACCCACTTGCAGGGTTTCCGTTCCGCCTTGACCCGCACGATCAACGAGTACGCCAAGAAGAACGGCCTCATCAAGGATGCCGATCCCCCGATCTCGGGAGACGACGTGCGCGAGGGGTTGACCGCTGTCATCTCGGTCAAGGTCCCGGACCCGCAGTTCGAGGGCCAGACCAAGACCAAGTTGGGGAACGGGGAAGTGGAAGGCATCACCCGTCAGGCCTGCAACGACGGGCTTGGGACCTTCTTCGAACAGAACCCGACGGTGGCCCGCCGCATCGTGGGCAAGTGCCTCATGGCCGCCAAGGCCCGCGAAGCCGCCCGCAAGGCGCGCGATCTCACCCGCCGAAAAGGCGCCTTGGAGATCTCGGCGCTCCCGGGAAAACTCGCCGACTGCCAGGAGGAAGATCCGGCCTTGAGCGAGATCTACCTTGTGGAGGGCGATTCGGCCGGCGGCTCGGCCAAGCAGGGCCGCAATCGGAAGTTCCAGGCCATCCTTCCCTTGAAGGGAAAGGTCCTGAACGTCGAGAAGGCCCGCATCGACAAGATCCTGAACAACGATGAGATCCGGACCCTCATCACGGCCATGGGCACGGGTATCGGCGAGGACGACTTCAACGTGGACAAGGCCCGCTACCACCGCATCATCATCATGACCGACGCCGATGTGGACGGCTCCCATATCCGGACCCTACTTCTCACCTTCTTTTACCGGCAGATGAAGCCCCTTTTGGAAAAAGGCTATATCTATATCGCCCAGCCTCCCCTCTATAAGGTGAAGCGGGGCAAGAAGGAGATGTACCTGCAGACGAACACCGACATGACCCGATTCCTGCTCCAGGAGGGCATGGAAGGCGTCCGTCTTTACCGCTTGAAGGGGAAATCCCGTTCCGAATTCCCCCAGGAAAGGATCAAGGACCTGGTGTCCGACCTGGTGAAGCTGGAGGGGATCGGCTCATCCCTGAAGCGCGCCGGCCTCAACTTGCGCCAATTCCTGGAAGCGTCCGAAGGCAAGAAGAAGAAACCCCTCTATGAGATCGAGACGCCGCTGGGCGTGGAACACGCCTATACCGAGGGCGAGAAGGACGACAAGGTCGACCGCCTCAAGCAGAAGCTCAAGGACATGAAAAAGGCAGCGGAGAAGGGCAAGTCGGCCCAGGAGGGCATGGACTTCGTCTATGACACCTCCCGCGATGTGAAGGACATGATCACGGTCAAGGCCATCAAGGATATGGCCGAGACCAAGCAGCTCGATGAGATCGTCAAGCGGATGACCTCCCGGGGCGTGGAATTGGACGAACTCTTCCCGAAAGAGGAGGAAGAGGACCATTCGGGCAAGCCCAAGGAACCCAAACCCCAATACGTGATCACCCACGGGTCCCACGAGTATTTCCTCGAATCCATGTACGAGGTGGTCGAGAAGGTGAAGGAATTCGGCAAAGAGGGCATGAACATCCAGCGCTACAAAGGTTTGGGGGAGATGAATCCCGAACAGCTTTGGGAGACCACCATGGACCCCGAGCGCCGTACCCTGCTCCAAGTGAAGCTGGAGGATATGGTCGAGGCGGACAAGACCTTTGACATCCTCATGGGCGACCAGGTGGAGCCCCGACGCAATTTCATCCAGACCTACGCGAAACAGGTCCGGAACCTCGATATCTAACCCTTAAAGGATCCAAAGGAACGACATGGCAAGGCCCAAGAAGAAGAGCGAGAAGGAATCCAAGAAGGACGTTCCCGAGACCCCGGTGAAGGGGAGCGGGGAAGTGCCGCCGCCCGACCAAGGCGGGAAAGGCGCGTCCGCCGATGGCGCCGATGGCGGGGACATGAACCGCGGCCATATCGTTCCCACCGAGATCGAAAATGAGATGAAGGATTCCTACCTCGATTACGCCATGAGCGTGATCGTGGGACGCGCCTTGCCGGACGTGCGGGACGGCTTGAAGCCCGTCCATCGCCGCATTTTCATGGGCATGCACGACCTGGGGCTGACCTCCCGCAAACCCTACCGTAAATCGGCGAAGGTCACCGGCGACGTGACGGGGAACTACCATCCCCACGGGACCGTGGCGGTCTATGACACCATCGTGCGCTTGGCGCAGGATTTCTCCATGCGCTACGTGCTGGTGGATGGACAGGGGAACTTCGGGTCGGTGGACGGCGATCCGCCCGCCGCCGAACGTTACACCGAAGTGCGCATGTCGGCGCTGGCCGAAGAGCTCCTGAAGGATATCGACAAGAACACGGTCGAATTCGTCCCCAACTACGACGGCACCCGGGAAGAACCCCTCGTCCTTCCTTGCGCTTTCCCCAACTTTTTAGTCAACGGTTCCACGGGCATCGCGGTCGGGATGGCCACCAACGTCCCTCCCCACAACCTGGGCGAGGTCATCGACGGACTGCTCCACCTCATCGACCACCCCGAGGCCACCATCAAGGACCTCATCAAGTTCATCCAGGGGCCTGATTTCCCGACCGGAGGTTACATCCTCGGCCGGGACGGCATCGTGGACGCCTATACCTCGGGACGGGGGAGTGTGCGCCTACAGGCCAAGGCGGGCATCGAGGTCGACAAGAAGGACCGGGAAAAGATCATCATCTCCGAGCTCCCCTACCAGGTGAACAAGGCCCAGCTCATCGAAAAGATCGCCGAGCTGGTCCGTGACAAGAAGATCGAGGGCATCTCGGACCTGCGCGATGAGTCGGACCGGGACGGCATGCGGATCGTCATCGAGGTCTCCAAGAACGCCAACGGACAGGTGCTCCTCAACAACCTTTTCCAGCAGACGAACCTGCGCACGTCCTTCGGCATCATCATGCTGGCCCTGGTCAACGGCCAGCCGCGCGTCCTGAACCTCAAGGGCCTCCTCCACCATTACCTGGAACACCGCAAGGATGTGGTCATCCGCCGGACCAAGTTCGACCTGGACAAGGCCGAGAAGCGGGCCCATATCCTCGAGGGCCTGCGCATCGCAGTCGACAACCTGGACAAGGTCATCAAGACCATCCGCGCCAGCAAATCCACCGAGGAGGCCAAGGCCTCCCTCATCAAGCTCTTTGACCTTTCGCCCGTGCAGGCCCAGGCCATCCTGGAAATGCAGCTGCGGCAGCTCACCAACCTCGAGATCAAGAAGATCGAGGACGAGTACAAGGAGCTGCTCAAGACCATCGAGATCCTCAAGGGTATCCTGGGGTCCGAGAAGAAGCTCTGGCAGGTCATCAAGGACGAACTGGCCGAGATCAAGGCCAAGTTTGCCGATCCGCGCCGTTCCGAGATCATCGGGAAGGCCCAGGACATGAAGATCGAGGACCTGATCGAGGACGAACAGGTGGTCATCACCCTCTCCCACGCAGGCTACATCAAGCGCCTGCCGATCGACACCTATCACAAGCAGAAACGGGGGGGGAAGGGCGTGGCCGGGGCCACCATGCGCGAGGAGGATTTCATCGAGCGCATGTACATGGCCTCCACCCACGACTACCTGCTCATCTTCACCAGCTTCGGCAAGGTGCATTGGCTGAAGGTCTATGAGATCCCGGAGGCCTCCCGTTACGCCAAGGGAACGGCCCTGGCCAATGTGCTCAAGCTCGGGGAAGGGGAGGCCATTTCGGCGGTCCTTTCCGTGAAGGAATTCAATGAAAAGAGCGCGGTCTTGATGGCCACCGAACAGGGCCTCATCAAGAACACGCCGCTCTCCGCCTTCGACAAGCCGCGGGCTGGCGGCATCATCGCCATCACCCTTGGCAAGGGAGACAAGCTGGTCTCCGCCGAGATCACCGATGGCAAACAAGACATCTTCTTGGCCACCCGCCAGGGCATGAGCATCCGCTTCCAGGAGAAGCAGGTGCGGGAAGTGGGCCGCACGGGCAAGGGCGTCCGGGGCTGCCGTTTGGGCAAGAACGATTCCGTCATCGGGATGGTGGTAGTGGAGGACGGCAAAACGCTCCTCACGTCCACCGAAAAAGGCTACGGCAAACGCACCCAAATGAAGCAATACCGCCGGCAGGGGAGGGGGGGGAAGGGTATCCTCAACATCAAGACGACCTCCAAGAACGGTTTGGCGGTCGGCATCGCGGTGGTGGGCGACGGGGACGAGATCATCGTCATGACCAAGGAAGGCAAGGTCATTCGCCAGCGGGTGAGGGAGATCAAGACCACGGGACGTTTGGCCCAAGGCGTCCGTTTGATTAAAATGAGCGACAGTGACCGCTTGGTCGCGGTCGTGAACGTACCCAAAGAGGAAGAGGGTAACGGGGAGAAATAAGGCGGCAAAACCGTCTTTCCCCGGCCCGTCCAACGACACCAAAGCCGGGGGCCATCCCCGGCCCACTCGAAAAGGACTTTAAGTGAAAAGTAAATATTTCCTGACGCTCTTCCTCGTGGCGATCCTTCCGATCTGTGCCCTGACCGGCGTCTATTTCTTCATGGCCTCCCAGGAGAAGCCCGTGGAGACCGCGCCCCCCGTGGACAACGCGGCGGTGGGGGCCTCCATCTCGGCGCTTTCGGCCAACCTGGGCACGCTGGCTTCGAGCCTTCAGAACAACATCCTGAGCACCTACAAGAACCTGCCCACCCTGGTGGCCAACCACGGCGACGAGGACCTGGACCGCTTCTTCAAGACGGCCAATGGGCTGGAATGCGTGGCGGTCTTCAGCTTCGACGGCAAACGCGAGAAGATCTTCCCCTCCACCGTCCAACTGGCCGACACCAGTTACGGCACCTCCGACGAGTTCAAGAAGATCGTGGAAAAATTCCACGCGAACCCGGGCAAGGAGGACCTTTTCTACACCACCCGGTTCAACTTCCCCGCTTTCGTCTTTTCCGTGGCCCTGGACGGCAAGACCATGGTGCAGGCGGTGATGAACCTTTCCCGCTTCTTCCCCAATACCGACCCTTACAACGGCGAGATGCTCTTCCTGGACGGGGAGTCGGGACAGATCTTCTTCGATACCATTCCGACCAAGAACCAGACCACTTTCAATCCCACCCAGGACCCCTGGCTGGACAAGATCCAAAAATCCCTCGCGGCCAAGGAAAGCGGCCGGGACACCAATCCACCCTCCTCGGCCGCGGTGTGGAATTCGGTGGGCATCAAGGCCTGGGGGCTCGTTCATTCCGTCCCTTTCAGCGCCCTTCAGCCCAAGGCGGCGCCGTCCGCCCGGCCCAAGGGTGAAGCGGAGGGGTTCCAGCGTGTGTTCCAAAGCGATACGGGACGTTATGTACTCCTCGCCGCCGCCGCTCTGTTGGGTTGGATCCTGTTGATGGGCACCCTCGGCTTGGGGATGATCCTGGGACCGCTTAAGAAGGCGGGTGCGGTCGTCCTGAAGGCTGCCGAAGGCCAGGCGGAATTGACGCCCCAGACCGCCCAATCCTTCGGCAAGGATGAGGTGGGTCAGATGGTCCAAGCCGCTGCGGCATTGCTGCAGAAACTGGAGAGCGACCGCCAGGCCGCGACCCAAGAAAAAGAAGAAGCCATCCGCCGGGCCCGGAGCGAAGCCGATGCCAAATCCCGCGAGGCGGCCACCCAGGTCTCCAGCGCCCAGCAAGCCGCCTCCGCCGCGCGCAACGAGGCCAATGAGAAGAACCAACAGCTCAACGACAAGCTCAAGGAACTGGACGCCTTGAAGTCCATGTCCGAGGGGCTGCGCAACCAGACCGAGCAGGCCAAGGCCGAGATCGGGAAACTCAAGGGCCAGGTCACCGCGGCCGAACAGGACAAGGCCAACACCCAGCTCCAACTCACCCAGACCCAGTACAAGCTCGAGGGTCAATTGAAGGAGATGGAGGCGAAGCTCCTTTCCGCCGTGGCCGCTTCCTCGGCCATCCAGGTCTCCCAGGTGCGCGCCGCCGCCATCCGCACCATGTCGGAGGAACTCAAGACGACACTTGGCATCATCAAGGGCTATGTCTCCTCGGCGCTGGGCACGGCCCAGGGCGGCATCAACGAGAAGCAGCAGGAATTCCTGGGAATGGTCATCAACCGCTCCGCGCGGCTGGAAAAATTCATCAACGACCTGCTGGACATCTACCAGGTCGAGATCGAGCAGGCCACTTCCACCCACGAGGAGGTCAACCTGGCCGCCGAGATCGAGGGGCTGGCCTTCAACTTCCAGGCCCAGGCCGACGTGAAGAACATCAAGCTCAAGGTCGAGCCCAAGGGTTCCATGCCCAAGGTCCCGATCGTGCGCCGCCGTTTCAACCAGCTTTGGAACATCCTCTACTTGCAGATCATCAAGGACGCCCCTCGTGGTTCCAGCATCACCATCGGAGTGGAACCCCTGGGAGACAGCGTGAAGGTCACCGTGCAGGACCCGGGGCTCATTGTGGCCACCGAGAACCTGCCCAAGTTGTTCGACGAGTTCTACGACCCGAAGCATCCGGCCTCGCCCCAATTGGCGGGAACGGGCCTGAAGTTCGCCCTCATCAAGACCATCCTGGCCGCCCATGGTGGCGGCGCGGTCGCGGAGAAGGTCGATCCTGGGACCCAGCTCACCCTGACCTTCCCGACGCAGATCAAGAAACCCGGGGAAACGCCCAAATCGGTGGCGATCCCGGCCTCGCCT
Organism: bacterium; assembly: GCA_035549195.1. Taxonomy (NCBI): domain Bacteria; species bacterium. The sequence goes on along the minus strand of DASZRK010000017.1, from coordinate 251,767 downwards.
TCCCTCAGCGCCCCCGGCGCCAAGATGCCCACCACCGCGATGCCGGCCAGCGGGATCAAGCCCGCCGCTCCGGTCGTTCCCGGCGCCAAGCCCGCGCCTCCGGTCACGCCCGGCTTGGTCAAGCCTTCCGCGCCCGCCGTTCCAGGAGCGATGCCGGCGGCTCCCAAGCCCGCTGTTCCTGGCGCTCCGGCCGTCCCCGGCGCCAAGTCGCCCGCGGCGGGGTTCCTGGACTCCCTGATCTCGAAATCCCAACCCGTCAATGTAACGCCCGGCGCGGTCAAACCCGCTGTTCCTGGCGTTCCGGCCGCTCCTGGCATCGCAAAACCCCCGGTCCCCGCTGCGCCCGCTCCAGCCCCTGGAGCCCCTGCGGCACCGAAGCCTCCCGTTCCCGGCGCTGGTCCAAATATCCCGGCCGCCCCGCCGACGTCCGGTGTGACCGCGCCGCCCAAACCGAGTTCTTTGGATTCATTGCTCGATAAGAAGCCGACCGTTCCAGGCGCAGGTCCCACGGTCCCACCCGCTCCGGCCCCCGTGGTTCCCAAGCCGCCTGTGCCTCCTGTTCCGGGCGCGGCCGCGCCTACCGTTCCCAAACCACCCGTGCCCGGAGCCCCGGCGGCCCCCGCGATCAGGCCCCCGGTCCCGCCCGCCCCAGGTGCCCCCCCGGCTCCTGGTGCTCCAGCGGCGCCCAAGGTGGTCCCAACGACCATGAAGCCGACCGCACCCCCTCCAGGGATCTTGGACATGGACAACGTGGATGGGATGAAGACCTCGGCTCCCCCCAGACCCGCAGCCCCTCCCATGCCGCCGAAGCCTCCCATGCCGGGCGCTCCCGGCGCACCCATGCCTCCCGCGGGTGCCCCGAAGCCGCCCGCACCCGGTATACCGCCGGGCGGACTGGACGCTTCCAAGGCGCAAAAGCCGAAGGATGACGGCGACCTGATCGAATAGTCGGTTCGAAGAGCGAAGAGAAGGAAAAGCCCCGGAGACCCCGGGGCTTTTTTATTTTCAACGGCCGGTGGATCCGCCTACGCCCGGGAGGGATCCTTGCGGGTTCCCGGCCGGGTCCATGGTGGGAGTGGGGGACGGAGGCGCCGGGGTCGGGGACGGTCCATGACGGGTTTCCCGGACCGGTTTGAGGTCCTCCACATCGGGCGCGAGTTCGCCTTCGGGTGTGGCCCAGCGGATGAGGGGGAACTCGTCCTTGACCAGCCTCAAATCGGCGTCCTTCGATAACTTCTTCAAATAGAGGAAGAACCGTACCGAGTCCTTGTCGCCCATGGGCCTCGGGGTGAAAGCCACCTGGTGATTGTAGACGTTCAAGGGGAGGACCTGCCCGCCGGTCCAGCGGCCCTTTTCATCGAAGGTCAAATAGAGGATGCCGCTGTCCCGGATGGAGGTCAGGGTCCCAAAGGCGAAGTTGCCGATCGCATAGGCGATGGGTTTTCCTTTATAGACCTCCAACCCTTGCCAGATGTGGGGATGGTGCCCGACCACGGCGTCGGCCCCGGCATCGATGGCCAGGTGGGCCAGCGTCGGCTGGTAATAACGCAGTTGGGTGTGCTTTTCCTGGCCCCAATGACAACAGACGATCACCAGGTCGGCGCCCGCCGCCCGGGCGGCCTGGATATCCTCTTTCATCAGGTAGCCATCGGCAGGAGCGCAACCGGGCCGGTCCTTGGTGGCCCAGAATTCCTGTGGGTAGGTCAGCGAGTAGGCCAAGACCGCGATCTTCCGTCCTTTGACCTCGACCCAGGCCGGCCGCCGAGCTTCGGCCAGGTCCTGCCCCGCGCCGGCGTGTCCCAGGCCCTGTTCATCCAGGGCCCGGAGGGTGCTTTGAAGGGCCTCGAGGCCGAAATCCATCGTGTGATTGTTGGCCAAGGTCAAAAGGGTGTAACCCGCGTGGGCGAGGCCGAGGGCCGAAGAAGGATCCACCAGGAAGGTGTATTTCTTGCGGACGGTGTTCTTGCCCGTCAGGCCCAAAGGGCCTTCCAGGTTGCCCATGACCACGTCGGCTTGCTTCAAGAGGGGCGCGGTCTTCGCGAAAAAAGAATCGGGCCCTTCGGTTTTCAGTTTGTGGGCCGAAGAACCGCCCATCATAATGTCCCCGGTGAAGGCCAGGGTCACCAGGCCTTTCGCCTCGCCGGAAACCGGCCGCGGGGTCGGGGATGGGGAAGGGGCGGTCATGGTTTCGCCGGGAACACCGGCCTCGGACGGTTTGGAGCCGTTCTTCAGCGTGGGCGCGCAGCCCAGGACCCAGCCTAGGGCCAAGAGGATCGGAACGAGGGATCGACGAGGGAACATGGCCGTATCCTAACAAACTCCTCCGGAGCCTGTCTTGAATAAACCCAACCGTAAGATCCTCCTGGCCCTCTCCCTTTTCCTGATGGGGTTCATGGTCCTGGCCCTGGTCCTGGCCTTTTTCACCGATCTCCCCAAGCTCTTCCACAATATCCAGCAGATCCACGTCGAGCATCTGATCTTCGCCCTCCTTTGTACGGGAGCGGCCTATCTCTCCTTCACCCTTTCCTTCAACGGGCTTTTTCTGATGACCCCTCATCGGGTCCCTTTTCCCCGTTTTTTTTCCATCATGTTCATCTCCTATACCATCAACTTCGTGGTTTCCTCCGGTGGATGGGCCGGGATCGCCTTGCGTTCCTACCTCCTCCGGCACGACAAGGTTCCTTATTCGGTGACCGTGCCGATCTCCTTCGCCCAGAACATGGTCTTCAACCTGGTCTTGGCCTGTTTTTCTTTCGGGGGATTGATCTTCCTCAGGGAGCACCCGGAATTCGTGGGAGGGGGCAAAGAGGCCATCGTCCTGGGATTCATGGTCTTCCTGGTGGCCCTAGTGGCCGTAATGCTGCTGCTTTTCATCCACGGAGCCTTCCGCAAATGGGTCTTGCGGTCCATGATCAAGGCGGGCAGTTGGGGGGGGAGGGTCGTCCTCCGAAAGAACACGAGCCGTGAGCGACTGGTGGAGATCCGGAACGACTTGGAAAGGACCATCCAATTCCTGCACCGGGGATGGCTCCAGCTTTTCGTGGTCTTTTTCTGGTGCGCCATGGATTGGACCTTTACCGCCTTGACCCTTTATTTCTGTTTCCGTTCGGTCGGGGTGGTCCTGCCCTTGGGGCAGACCATGTTAGGATTTACGGTGATGTTCCTGACCTCCACCATCAATCCGGTGCCCGCAGGACTAGGGATCAGCGAAGCGGCCCTGGCCGGGGTCTTTAGTCTTCTGGGGGTCGAATTGGAAAAGACCCTGGTGGCGGCCCTGCTCTTTCGGTTCATCTTCTTCTTATTGCCCATGGCGGTTTCCTTGGGCCTTTATCTGGATACCCTCCGGACCTTCCTCAAAAGCGAAGAACAGATCGAGAAGGCCGTCCGGGAAGAGTGATCCGGACGCCCATCCAGGCTCCTGAGCCGGTGTTCAAAGGCTTTTCCGACCCCTTTTATCCTCCCTTGCGTCTATACCTTGAGGGCCAGCCCCAATAAAATCGGCCTATTTATTGGGTAATTTGGATTAACCAAATAATTCAATTGACTTGATATGAACTGGCTCATACTATCTTTATAAGATTAGAAAGATATATAGATAATTGATTAGCAATTATCTAATCGTGTCTTGAAGGAGACGATCATGGAAAAGCTACCTTTCGCGACCGAAGAAAAATCGGTCGGAACCTACTTAAAGGAGATCGCCCGGGTCTCCCTGCTCACCCCGGAAGAAGAGAAGGCCTTGGGCCGAAAGGTCCAAAAGGGCGATGAAGCGGCTTTGAACCATCTGGTGGAGGCGAACCTGCGGTTCGTGGTCTCGGTCGCCAAGGGCTACCGCAATCGCGGCCTGTCCTTCCTGGACCTCATCAACGAAGGGAACCTGGGCCTCATCAAGGCCGCCAAGACCTTCGACCCCGAAAGGGGAGTGCGGTTCGTTTCCTACGCGGTTTGGTGGATCCGCCAGTCGATCCTGGCGGCCATCCTGGACAAGGCCGACATGGTCCGCATTCCGCAGAGCCAGACCAAGAAGATCCGCAAGATCACCAAGAGAATGGAAGCCATGCGGACGAAGGCCGGAGGTGATGTCTCGGACATGGAGGTCATGAAGAAGGCCGACATCGACCGGGAAACCTTGAACGAGGTCCAGCAGTTCGGCCATGGCTACCTGAGCCTGGACACCACCCGGGTGGGGGACAGCGAAACACCCATCGGGGAATTCTTGAGCGACCCGAAGGACGTGGAGCGCTTCGAGAAGGAGTTGATGGACAAGGCCCTGACCGACCGTCTGAAGGAGGCCCTGGGCACGCTCGACCAAAGGGACGGCAAGATCCTCACCTGGCGCTACGGCCTCGACGGGGCCGGCATCCAGACCTTGGACGAGATCGGCAAGCGCCTGAAGATCTCCAAGGAACGCGTCCGCCAGATCGAGGAGCGCGCGATGAAGAAGATCCGCGGGTCCAAGGAAGCGGAACTGCTCCGGGAGTTCGTCGCTTAAGGCAAGTCAAAGCCCGCCCCAAAAGGCGGGCTTCTTTTTTGGGGGCACCATGGAAGTTCCACCGGACCATCCGGCCTATACCATCAGCGTTGTGGCCCATTTGTTGGGGCTGCACGAGCAGACCATCCGCCAGTATGAGCGCTGGGGCTTGGTGTCGCCTTGCCGTACCATCCGGAAGACCCGCCTCTATTCCCACCGCGACATCGAACGGCTCGAATGCATCAATTACCTCGTCAAAACCTGCGGCGTGAACCTCTCGGGGGTCAAGATCGTGATCACCCTTTCGGCCCATCACCCCGAGATCGGCGAGATGCTCCGCCAAAAACGCTTCAACCTGGAAGATCCGGGCAACCCCTTACGGGGTCTTTGACCCGGTATCCGACCGCTGAAAAAATATCCGAATCCGATCGAGGAGGGATCCTATGCTTTCCATGAACCGTTTCGGCAGCTCCCCTTGGGCCTGGCCCTTGCGCATCCTGATGGCGGCCCTGTTCTTCACCGGAGGCCTGGTCACCGGCTTGAAGGCGGCGACCCTGCGGCTTCCCGTGGCCGGCGGCACGGTCCCCCTGGCGGCCAATAGTCCCGCTTTGGCGCTCCAGAACGCCTTCACCGATGTGGCCGCCAAGGTGGGGCCGGCCGTGGTCAACATCAGCGTCGAATGGACCGAGAACGTCCAGGGATTCGACATGAACGATCTTTTCGGCCAGTTCTGGGGGAATCCCTACGGCATGCAACACCCCCATCCCCTTTATAAGCGTAAACAACGTTCCTTAGGGTCGGGCGTGATCATCACCCCGGATGGTTACATCCTCACCAATGCCCACGTGGTCGATAAGGCGGAGAAGGTCACGGTGACCTTCGAGGACGGCACGACCTATCCCGGGAAGATCATCGGAAAGGACCAGCGGACCGACATCGCGGTGATCAAGGTCAGCGACGGGAACAAGACCTTCCCCTACGCGGTGCTGGGGAATTCGGACGACATCAAGGTGGGTCAATGGGCCATCGCCATCGGGAACCCATTCGCGCTCGACCATACGGTGACCACGGGCGTGATCTCGGCCAAGGGCCGCAATGTCCCCAGTCCCGAGTCCGCTCAATCCCTTCAGAACTACATCCAGACCGATGCTTCCATCAATCCCGGCAATTCGGGAGGACCTCTGTGCAACATCCAGGGAGAGGTCATCGGCATCAATAACATGATCTATTCCCAGTCGGGGGGGTCGGTGGGGATCGGGTTCGCCATTCCCGCCAACATCGCCCGCAAGACGGCCGAGGACCTGATGAACGGAGGTAAGGTCGTCCGGGCGGGCTTGGGCGCCATCGTCCAGGGCCTCTCGTCCGAAATGGCCAAGAGCTTCGGCCTGGCCAATACCGAAGGGGCCTTGTTGGCCGGCATCAACTCGGGGAGCGCCGCTGAAAAGGCCGGGCTCAAGGCCGGCGACATCGTGCTTTCGGTGGACGGGGACAGGGTGCAAAGCTCCAATGACCTGGTCTCCAAGCTCTACACCCACAAGCCAGGGGACAAGGTCCAGTTGGGCATCTTCCGCAATGGCCAACGCTCAACGGTCCCGGTCATCCTCCAAAAGCTCGACGAGAACGCCTTAAAATCCAAAAGCGAAGAAGGCGGGAGCGAAGGGAATGGCCACAACAACATGGGGAGCGACCGTAATCTCGGGTTCGGTTTCCAGGATCCGAACGACGAGATCCGTTCCCAATTGCCCAGCGGCGCGCCCAAGGGACCGGTGGTGACGGAAGTGACCCCCGGAAGCGCGGCGGCCCAAGCGGGCCTTCGCCCCGGGGACGTCATCCTGAAGGTGGGGAACACCGCCATCGCCTCGGCCAATCAGTTGGGCGTCGTTCTGGGCAAGAGCGACCTGAAGAACGGGGTCCGGATCTACCTCTGGCGGGACGGCACCAACCTGTTCACGTTCCTGCAGACCGGGGACGAATAACGGCGATTTTCAGTCATCCATTCTTGATCTTGAATGAAAGCCCCGGGGTTCCGGGGCTTTTTCATTTCCAGGCATGTTGTAAGAACAAGATGGCCCAGATCACCGCATTGCAAGCATGTCCCGTCCAGCAGACCCTACATTCCAAGCGGTCCCGCATGAGGATCCAGGCCAGGATGAGGGTCATGAGAAAGGCGGAACTGGCGCCGGAAAAGAGCAAGATCCAAGGCCAGTGGAGCAGGATGCCGGCCGCGAGTGCGGGATAGTAAAAGACCGCCAAAAGGGAATTCGGCACGCCTAAAAGCGCCGCGTTCTTGGTTCGGAAGAGGACCTGGCAGCCACCGGCTTCCAACCGGCAGATGGTGGGGCCGGTCAGCCACGGGGGAAGGGTCCGGTAACGCCCGTAAAGGGCGGCGATGGCTCCCAAGAAGCCGGTCCCCATGGCCAGCCAGAGCATCCGATCGAGTATTCCGTTCATCGCGCGCCTCCCATGAGCGGCCAAATGATGCCCCGCAGGAAAGGTCCATGAAAAAGGATGGGAAGGGGGGCGATCAACCAGAAGAAGGTCCATATCCTTCCCCAGATCCCGCGGACCACCAAGCCTTGTTCCGCCCCAAGTTTTTCACCTCCCACCAAAATTCCCTGGAGCAGGAAATACAGAAGGGGCAGGCCGAATCCGCCCCGCACAGGGACGCTGATGGCCACCTCATGAAAGAGACCCGACAAGGCAAAGGCGAGAAAGAGCGCCAACCCGGGCCCCAGCTTCCCCTTCAAGGGCCGGTAGACCGCCAAGGCGATCATTTCCCGGTAAGCCAGGTTCCAATATTTTCCCCAGAAATCCGTCAAGTTCTCTACCGTCAAAGGGTTCCGGAACAGGGGTTCACAATTGAATCCCCGGGCCTTCCAAAAGGCGGCCCCCAAGGTGAAAAGGCCGTAATGGACCAGAAGGCTGGAACCGATGAAGAAAAAGACGGTCACCAGGAATAGGGACCCGGTCGAGCGCCAAAGAGGGCCCGCGGCCAGCATCAAAAGGGCGCCGACGAGGGCGCAGCCCAAGCCTTGGAGGGCCATCCTCTTCCAGGGTTTACCCGCGATGGGATGGTCCGAGAAGAGGACGGGCCGCATCCCGGCCCAAAAAAGAGTGAAGATGGACCAGCGGGCCAAGGTCAGGGCTTTTTCCCCAGCGGCCCGGGCGCTCACCCCCACCACCGCCTTCATGCCCAGGAACAGGGCGGCGATGAGGGCAAGCATTCGAAAGCCCGCCGGTTCCTTAAGCGCAAGGAGATGGGCGGCCAAGGTGGCCGAAGCCATGCCGGCCCAGGCGAATATTTTGGCCCAAAGGGCCGGCTCCTCTTTCTGCAGGGCGTAACCACCGGCCAGTTCCGCCAATAGAAGAAGGGTCAGCCAAACCGGCGAGCCAAGATCATGGGGAAGAAAAGCCGCCATGGTCAGCCTCCCGTCAACGCAATGTGTCCATAGACCCCGGTCAGGTAAACAAAGAGGCCAACGAGCGACCATTCCGCCACCATCCAAAAAGTCCCCGGGGGACGGACCGACTGGTCATAGTAGAAGAATTGGATCATGAGCCTGGCTCCCCAATAGAGGGTGATGAATCCGGCGACGGCTCTGGCGAGTGGACTCCCGTCCAACAGCCATTCCGGATGGAAAAGGGAAAGGAGGCCGAAGGAAAGGTTGGTGGCCCAGATATAGATCGCGTAGGTCTGGAAGATCTGGCGGGTCAAAGGGCGCATCTTCTTCATATCAATGGACCATTTCAGGACATGGGGGATCGCGATACTAGCGAGCGCCAGTCCCAAGTTGCCCAACCCGGCAAGGATGAGAAGGGTCCTCATGGCGCCACCTCCTGGGTGTTCTTCCGCGCATCCGGCCCCCAGCGCAGGATGAACTGGACCAGGGGAAGGAGGGGATGGCCTTCCACCTTTTTCATGAAGAAGATCTCATGTTCCCGTTCGGTGCGGGTCATGACGTGGAGTTCCTGGGCCATGTCCTTGAGCCCCAACCGGGCGGCGTGGTGGGCCGCTACTTCGTATTGGTCCACGTTGCCGAACTCGAGCCGGCCCGCGAAATACATGGGGAAGAACCACCCCGAGACGGGGCAGAGGGTCCCCAGGGTCTTGCCGATGGTCCCGATCAGGAGTTCATAAGGAGGGCGGGGAGCCGCCCCTAGTTCGGCCAGCATCCGCCGAACCTGGGCCCGGTGCTTCCATTCATCCTGCTCGATCCGTCGGATCCCTTCCACCTCGTCGGGGGCGGTCACGGTCTTCCAATGGCCTCGGTAGGCCGAAGCGGCCCCCAGTTCCCCCGCGTGGGCCCATTGGAGGATCCGGACCAGTTCCTGGCGGTGCTTGGCTTGTTCCATGGCGGGCCTCCTTTTTTGAACACGTTCAAATTATCACTTGACCCGGTGTGGGTGTCAAGGTATATTTTGAACGCGTTCGAATTTAAAGGAGGAAGTCATGAACACTCTTGTAGAGACTTATTTGGCCTATCTCTTCATCAGCATCACATTGACGGTCTGGGTGGCGAGGGTCCTATTCAAACATGGAGGGCGTTTCCTGGTCGATGCGATGAGCGGGGATGTGGCTCTAGCCGATTCGTGGAACCACCTGTTGGTGGTGGGTTTTTACCTCATCAACTTTGGATATGTCGCTTTCAACCTGAAAGTCGAGAAACCGGTGGAGACGATCCAGCAAGCGATCGAGGTCTTGGCGGCCCAGATCGGATTGGTGTTGATGATGTTGGGGATCATGCATTTCTTCAATTTATATGTCTTCAATAAGGTCCGTCGCAAAAAGGATCTGAACCCCGAGTTGAACCGGAAGCAACAAAAAGCGGTCCTTCAGGAGGCGGCCGAATGAGGACACCCAAAGACCCGAACGAAAAGAACCAAAAGGCGGACAAGACCCGCCAAAGGATATTGGACGTGGCCTTGGGACTTTTCCTCAAGCACGGCTACGAGAAGGCCACCATGCGGGAGATCGCCAACGCGGCGGGGCTGGCGCCCGGCGCGGCCTACTACCATTTCGACTCCAAGGAGCATCTCATCCAGGCCTACTACGAAAGGTCCTATGAGGAGCACCTGATCATCGTGGACAAGGTTCTGGAGAAAGAGAAGGACCTCAAAAAACGCTTGGCGGGGGCAGTGAAAGCCCACATGCAGATCGCCGAGTCCTATCACGGCATCTCCAAGGCTCTTTTCGCCACGGCGGTGGATCCGGACCACCCTCTCTCCCCCTTCAGTCCCGAATCCAAAGAGGTCCGGGACAAGAACATCGCGGTCTTCAAGCGGGTCCTGGAAGGGACCAGCACCCCCATCCCGGAGAAGTTGAAGGTCCGTCTTCCCGAGATCCTTTGGATGTTCAAGATGGGTATGATCCTTTATTGGGTCTATGACAAGTCGCCCCGGCAACGGAAGACCTTCCAACTCATCGACCAAAGCTCCATCCTCATCGCCAGGCTCATCCAATTGTCCAACCTGCCGATCCTCAAGGGCTTCTCCGAGCAATTTGTTCGGATGTTCTACAAGTACAAATTCTATTGAGGAGGGGGACATGGGAAACATCGTCATCGCGGGAGGGAATGGATTTATCGGCCGGGCCTTGGTGAAGCGGTCGTTGGAAGAAGGGGACCGGGTGACCATCCTGACCCGTGGCCGGGAGTCGAAGGAAGGGATGGTCCGGGAACTGCACTGGGATGGCCAGACCTTGGGCGATTGGGCCCAAGCCCTGGAGGGCGCGGATATGCTCATCAATCTCGCGGGAAAAAGCGTGGATTGCCGTTACAACGCGAAGAACAAGAGGGCCATCCTGGATTCCCGAGTGGAACCGACCCGTGTTTTGGGTGAGGCGGTCCAAAGGGCGGAACGACCTCCCAAGCTTTGGATCAATGCCAGTACTGCCACTATCTACCGGCACGCGGAAGACCGCCCCATGGACGAGGAAACAGGAGAGATCGGGGAAGGATTTTCCGTCGACGTGGCGACCTCCTGGGAAAAAGCATTCTTCGAGCAGTCCTATCCAGGCGGCCGCCGGGTCGCCCTTCGTTCGGCCATCGTTCTGGGGAAAGAGGGAGGTGTTTTCAAACCCTTTTGGACCCTGGTAAGGATGGGCCTGGGAGGGGTCCAGGGAAATGGGCGCCAGATCTTCAGCTGGGTCCATGAGGATGACCTATTCAGGATCATCCGATTCATCCAAGCCGGGACCCTTGAGGGTGTCGTGAACGTTTCTTCGCCGGGGCCCATTTCGAACCGGGAATTGATGGCGACTTTTCGGAAGGCCCTTCACATGCCCTTTGGCCTGCCCTTGCCAGGCTGGTTGATCGCCGTCGGAGCCTGGATCGCTCGCACCGAGCCGGAACTCCTCTTGAAAAGCCGATGGGTCGTTCCGACCAAGTTACTGAAGGCGGGTTATCGGTTCCAGCATTCTACGTTGGGGGAGGCCCTGACAAGCTTGGCTTGATGGGGTTATTCTAATCCCATGCTCCGGAAGATCAGCCTTACCGCCATGACCTTCACCTATTTCTTCGCGGGGTTGTCCCATTTCACCCGGTTCGATTATTTCCGTTCCCTGGTCCCGGCCTTCATGCCGCATCCCTGGGTGGTCGTCAACTTGGCCGGGGCGGTCCTGCTCGTGATCAGCTTTTTACTGCCCTTCAAGAGCACCACGAAGCTGGGTTGTTACCTGGCCTTGTTGATGATCGGCATAAGCCTGCCCATCGATGCCTTCGTGCTGGTCGAAAGGGGAGCGGGGATCCCCCTCCCTTCCTGGACCCTGGCCGCCCGTATCCCATTCCATTGGGCGCTCCTGATCTGGGCCTGGTTCCATCTCAAAGTGCCAAAACCCATCCGGGAAAAAATCCGGTTCAGGGACGTTGATAGTGGGCCCGGAAACGCCGGACCGGCGGGTTCTCTTTATCCATGAAGTCCTCGGAGGATTGGATCGAGAGCCCCTGCCGTGCAAAGTTGGAAAGGTCGTCCTGGGTCAAGGGCCAAGGCGGCCCATCCGGGAATTCGTTGGCTTCCTTCCCCCGCGCTACCACCAAAAGATCCCCCTTGGGGGCCAGCAGGCCGGCGATCCTTTGGATGGCCTGCTCCCGCAAGGGGGACTGCATGGACTGCAAGGTGTAACCTTCGAAGATGAATCCGAAATATCGTTCCCAACCCTGCGGCGCATGGAACAGGTCCATGACCTCGTATTTCACTTGGCTCAAGGGAAAGCGCCGCTTCGCCCAGTGAATGGCGGTCGGCGAAATGTCGAAGGCGGTCACGGACAATCCCCGCCGCGAAAGTTCCTCCGCATCGTCCCCCAACCCGCAGCCAACGACCAGGGCCCGCTTGCCGTCCGGAAAGGGATGGCGGTCCAACCATTCGGTCAGCCATGGGTTCGGACCCAGGTTCGCCCAGGGCACCATCAATTCATCCCCGTTGGCGGCCGCATAGACCGATTCGAACCAACCCAAAGGGTCGGATTTTTTCATGTGTTCTTCAGCCTTCATTTGAACGAGAATACGGGTGACTTCCATCGGTGAGCCTCCTCGCCTTGACGTTCCTTGATTCAAAGCAAAGGAAATGCCACGAATTCCTTGGTTTTCAGGGCCCTGTAAAGTGTGGAACGACTTATTTGGTGGGAACGGGGGACCGGGAGACAATTTTGTCGCTCCTCCGGCAAGCCTGGGCCAACATCACGTAACATTCGGGGAAAATCATCCGTGAACATCCTGCACGTCCTGAGCGGCGACCTGGTGACGGGATCGGAAACCTCCACCGCCGCCCTCATCCGCCGCCAAACCGCCCAAGGGCACCGGGTCTTCATCGCCGCCGGGTCCTTCCAGCAAAAAGTGGACGCCCGATTCATTCCGGTACCCATCTACCGCCGCTCGCTTTTTTCCCGGTTGATGAACATCGTGGCCCTCCGAGGGATCGTCCGGCGTGAGAGGATCGACCTGATCCACGCCCATTCCCGCGCGGCCAGCTGGGTGGCCCATTGGGCTTGCCGCCTCACCCATACCGCCTATCTTTCGACCTTGCATGGACGTCAGCATCTTCATTTCAGCAGCCGGCGGTCCAGGATCTACGGTCCCCGGGCCATCGCCGTTTGCGAGGACATCCGCGATCAAATGATGACCCAAACCCGGGCTTTCGAGGAAGGGAAGCTCGAGGTCATCCGTAACGGCATCGAAATTCCCCGATCCCGTTCTTGAGGATGGAGCCCATGCCGAAACCCACCGTCCTGATCGTCGGCCGCCTTTCGGGGCCCAAGAACCGGGTCATCCTGGACTATCTTCGCGCGGTCGCGCCGACGGTTGCCCGGAAGTTCCCCCAAGTGGGTTTCATCGTGGTGGGTGGGCCGGTCGGGGAAGAGCACCGGGCCCTTTCCCAACAATATCCTTTCGTCCGATTCGAAGGATTCCAGAAGGAACTCGCCCCCTATTACCACCGGGCCGACGTGGTGGTCGGAGCGGGCCGGGTGGCCTTGGAGGCCATGGCCCTTTCCAAACCGGTCATCGCCGTGGGTGAGAAACTCTATGTGGGCCCCCTTGCGCCCAAGAATGTCGAAACCGCCAAACGAAGCAACTTCGGGGATTGCGCCGAGAAAGAGCACCTCGATTGGGCCCAAGCCACCCGGGATCTGCTGTCCTTGCTTTCCAACCGCACCCTTCGGGTCCAGGTGGCCAAGACGGGAAGGGGACTCCTGACCTCCGACTATGCCATGGACCGGATCTTTCCCCGGACCGAGGACCTCTACCGACGGGTGATCCTGGAGGAGAACCTACGGCGTTTCCATGAATTGCCGGTGCTCATGTACCACCGGGTCACGGACCAGGCCCCGACAGGGTCGAAATACAACATCTATGTCACCCGGGCGAACCTTGAAAAACACCTGCAGTTCCTCATGGTGCGGGGTTTCCAGACCATGACCTTCGAGGACCTTTGCGCCCGCCGGGTGCCGGAGAAGCCGGTCATCCTGACCTTCGATGACGGTTACCGGGACAATTACGAGAACCTCCTGCCCCTCTTGCGGAAATACAGGATGAAAGCCGTCGTCTATCTTCTGGGGAACCGGAAACACCGGACCAATTACTGGGATGTCCCCAAGGGCGAGATCGAGGCGCCCTTGATGGGCGATGCCGAGGTCCGGGCCATGGCACGGAGCGGCCTCGTGGAATTCGGATCCCATGCCATGGACCACGTGCGGCTCACGGACCTTCCCCCGGCCCAGGCACGAAAACAGATCGTCCGGTCACGCGAGGTCCTGGAGGCCCTGGTGGGGAAACCCATCCTGTCCTTGGCCTACCCCTACGGCGTCTATGATGAGAGGGTCAAGACCATGACCCGGGAATCCGGTTATACCTTCGGCGTCTCGGTGGGCGGGCGTTTTACCCACTTCGGAGAGGACCTTTTCGAGATCCGGCGGGTCCATATGTTCCCCCATTCCTCCGTCCTCGACCTTTGGAAGAAGACCACGGGGTTCTATCACCGTTACCGCAAGCTCATGGGGAAATTCGATGTCGCCTAAACCCTTCGACCGGCCCAAGGGGGCTTCCTTATCCGTTGTCATCATCACCTTGAACGAAGAGAAGAACATCGGGCGTTGCCTGAAGAGCCTGCGGTTCAAGGCGAAGCCGGAGATCCTGGTGGTGGACGCGGAAAGCCGGGACCGGACGGTGGCGACCGCGCGCCGATTGGGCGCCAAGGTCCTCACCCGCAAATGGAAAGGTTATGCCGACCAAAAGAATTGGGCTTTTGGAAAGGTCCATGGGGACTGGATCCTGTCGCTGGACGCGGACGAGGCACTGACACCGGACCTGGTCCGGGAGATCGAGCGGGTCATGGCCGGTGCTCCGAAGGGTTTGGACGGGTTCTTCATCAAACGCCGGGCCTTCTTTATGGGGAAATGGATCCGCCATTGCGGCTGGTGGCCGGACGCCCAACTGAGGTTGATCCGTCGGGGCAAGGGCCGGTTTTCCAACCGCCCGGTCCACGAGGGGCTGGAGGTGAAGGGGGAAACCCGGTCCTTGGGATCGCCGATGGACCATTACACCTACGATTCCATCGCCCAATATCTCGAGAAGATGGAGCGCTATTCGGACCTTTTTGTCCGAAGCGCCCCGGCCAAGAAGAGGAATTTCTGGCTGGCTTACCTCTTGTTCCAACCCAGCTGGGTCTTCCTGCGCATGTACCTTTTCAAGTTGGGTTTCTTGGACGGTTGGCGGGGTCTGCAGGTCTGTTGGCTCTCCTCTTACCATGAATACGTGAAATACGCTAAGCTGGGCCTGAGGAGGGCCCGCTGAACATGGATGATTTCAAGGAAATATCGGTGGATGAGGCCCGCAAGAAGCTGGAATCCGGGCTGGCGGTCTTCGTGGACGTGCGGGACCCGGCTTCCTATGAGGCGGCCCACGTGCCCGGAGCGCTGCTGCTCAACGACGCCAATGTCCAGAAGTTCGTGGACCAGACGGACAAAAAAAAGCCGGTGGTGGTCTATTGTTACCACGGCCATACCAGCCAGGGCGCGGCGGCCTACCTGCTGGACCAGGGGTTCGAGGAGGTCTACAGCGTCATCGGCGGCTTCGAGCGCTGGAAACAGACCGAGAAGTTCGAAAGCTAAGGAACGGCACCATGGGCGTTTGGGACAAGGAATACCGGCATTGGCTCATGAAGGCGGAGCCCGATGTTTACCCCGTCGAGCAATGGAAGAAGGAAAAGGTCACCTTCTGGGACGGGGTGCGCAACTACACCGCCCGCAACTTCATGCGGGACAAGATGAAGAAGGGCGACGGGATGCTCTTCTATTATTCCGGCGCCAAACCCAGCGGCATCATGGGGGTGGGGGAGATCGTCCGCACCGGCTATCCGGACCACACGGCCTTCGATCCCAAGGACGTCCATTTCGACCCCAAGAGCGACCCGAAGAAGCCCACCTGGTACATGGTGGACGTGAAATTCGTGAAGGCCTGCAAGAGGATCCTGCCGTTGGACTTCCTCAAGAAGGTCCCGGGCCTGAAGAACATGGCCTTGTTCAAATATTCCCGCCTCTCGGTCCAACCCGTGACCGAGGCGGAATGGAAGATCATCCAAAAGCTCATCGATTCCCAGGAATGAGGAGAATCCCTTGAAGACCCATCCCCTGGCTTGGGGGGCGTGGCTGATATCGTTCTGGTCGGCCCTTTCCCTTTGGGCCGACCCTTCATCCTTCCTCCAACCCCAACAGGACATCCCCCTGACCGGTGGGACCTCCCGATTCGACTACCAGGCCTTCGACCCGGATACGGGGAGCCTCTTCATCGCCCACATGGGCGCCGGACAGATCGTGGTCTTCAACACCCGCACGAACCGGGTGGAAGCCACTTTGGCGGGCTACCCGGGGGTCACCGGCCTCCTTTATGTACCGGAGCTTCACCGGGTCTATGCCAGCGTCACCCGGTCCCATCAGGTCGTGGTCCTGGATACGGAACACTTGAGGGAGATCGCCCGTGTTCCGGCGGGGAACTTTCCCGACGGAATGGCCTATGTGCCCGACACCCATGAGATCTATGTCTCCGATGAGATCGGGGGGGAAGAGACGATCATCAACGTCGTGAAGAACGTCCGGGTCGCCTCCATCCCCTTGGGCGGCGAGGTCGGCAATACCCGATTCGATCCCATCAACCATTGGGTCTGGACAGCGGTCGAGGCCAAGAACGAGCTGGCCGCCATCGATCCGAAGACCCGACAGGTGGTGAAAGTGGTCCCCCTCCACGGCGGGGACCATCCCCACGGGCTCTATCTGGACGGGCGCTCCCATCTGCTTTGGGCGGCGTGCGACAAGGATGACAAGCTGGTGACCCTGGACCTGGATCATTTCGAGGAAGGGCCGGCCTATGACCTGGCCCACGATCCCGATATCTTGGACATGGACCCGGACCTTCACCTGCTCTATGTCGCGTCCGAGAGCGGGATGGTTTCCCTCTTCCGGGAAAAGGACCGGAAACTATCCAAGCTCGGGGACATTCCGATCGGCCAAGGGGCCCACTCGGTCCAGGTGGACCCAGGGACCCATTCGGTCTATTTCCCGGTACCCAAAATGGGCAAGGGGCCCGTGCTTCGGATCCTGCGGCCCGCCTCGATCCAGTACCCTTAAGACCTTTTTCTCGGTAACGCGGATATCTGGCGGTCGTGGACCTTGGGCAGGAGCCAAAGGGCCATCAGGGCCCCGAACCAGGCGGTCGCCATGTCCTCCTGGGTGTCCCAAGGGTCACCCTGGGTCCCGAGGAAAGCATCCGCCGCGGAACCGGTGCCCACCGCTACCCGCCATTCCAAAAGCTCATAGGCCGCGCTCAAGGCCAGACAGAAGCACATCACTAAAAAGAAAAGCCATTTTCCCTTTTTTAAGGGGGAAGTCCGGATGATGACCTCCCGGGCCACGATGGCCGGGCCGAACCCTTGCCAAAAATGCCCGACCCGGTCGTAATCATTGCGGGCCAAGTGGAAGGTGTCCCGGATCCAATCGAAGAGGGGAACCTCGGCGTAGGTGTAATGGCCGCCCACGAAAAGGATCACGCAGTGGACGGCGATGACCGAGTAGGCCAGGATCGTCAGTGGGAAACGACGGTAGGTGGCGGCCAGGACGGCCAGACCGATGAAGGCGGGGAAGGTCTCCAGGGACCAGGTGAAGAGGTCATGGGGATGGACGACCGACCAGAGGGCGACGATCAGCACTCCGGTCAAAAGAAGAAGGTGGGAGGTCGGTATCCTTGGGTGCCGGTCCATAAGGTCCTTTATACCATTTCCTTGATGGGAAGTTTCAGCGCAGGAAAAAAAGCACCAGGCCCAAGATCAAAAGGATCCAAACGGTCCATTTCATCCAACGGTTCGGTTTTTGCAGGACGGTTCGGGACGGTTGCTCCTCTTCCGGCTCTTCCCAAGGCTCCGGGGCCTTCCAGCCGCAATGGGGGCAGGGCGCCCAGTCGTATTCCACCTCTTTCCCGCATTGAAGGCAGACCGTATCGCTCATGCCGATAGTTTAGAAAGATCCACGGTTTTGAAAAGCGGGGAACAGGTCCAAGTTTGTGGTGTCCCCGGAACGGCTTTTTTTCGCCGTCAATTCGAGGATCTTTTCCGGTGTCAGGACGTTCGGGAAACACCTGGGGGGATCGGCAAAACCGTCCCATTCCTTTTCGAGGGCCCATCTTTTCCATTCGGGACCGACCCACCGCAAGCGGAACTTTCCTTTCAATCTCGATCCGAACATCTCGACCGCCACGTGGCCGCAGGAAACCTGGAATTGGACGCTTTTCTCTCCCAAGGCCCGGTAAAACCCGCGATCCCAAAGGACCGTAGGCCCGGCGCCCGGAC
Organism: bacterium; assembly: GCA_035549195.1. Lineage (NCBI taxonomy): Bacteria > bacterium. The sequence continues at coordinate 233,970 of DASZRK010000017.1, read as the reverse complement.
GTCCCGGCGGGATCACCCATTCCTTGAACAGATGCTCCAGGTTGTGGTCCGCCACCTTTATGGCTATCAGGGGCCGGTCGGGATCCAGATTGGGGGGAAGGTGGAGAGCGAAGGACAACAGACTTTTCCCGGAAAATTGGAGACGAAGGTCCCAATGAAGGGAACGGGCGTGGTGTTCCTTCACGGCGAAGTGGTGGAGATCGAAAGCGGACATCCTGGACATACCGATCCTCCCGGGATCCGGAAATAGGTGGACGAAGGAATGGAGGTGGTATACACTTGTATTCTTTTTAAGATCCCTGTCAAGAAGCGCAAGCGGCCTCCCAAGAAAAACACGGGACGGCACAATCGGTAGGGAAGGTCGTTCATGGGTGGCCACAAGGGATGGAGCGGAAAGCCGGGACCAAGGGACCACCCCGAACGTCCGGCAGGAGGGGATCATGGGCAAATGGAGAATTCGATTCATCGATTTCGATCCGGAGGTGGAAGCGGCCCTCCGGGATTTCATCGGAAAAAACCCGGTCTATAAGAGGATATTGGACGCCCGGCTCAACGATCTTTTGAATTTTCCCGAGCTTATTTGGGCAACGGCGGTCTTCGACCAAGCCGATTCGAACGAAGGGGAATTCGTCACCAAACACCAGCAAATGGAGTTGGCGGGCAAGGTTTACCGAAGATCAAGAACGGTCTATATCACCCATTTTTCCTTCCATCGATGACAGGGGCCGCTGGCCTTCGTTGACAAGGCACTGGTAATACTTTAGTATTACTTCATCGGTGCTTCCGGAGGGATCCATGGGCCCCCAAATCCCCATTTCCTATAAGCCGTCCATCGAACGGGACCGGCTTTTCCATCTCATCCTCAAGAAACTCCATTACAAGGCGGTGAACCGTTTTATCGATGAGGCCGTCAAGGAAAAGCTCAATCGCGAGCTTGTCGCGACCACCGATCCGGAAATGACCCGGCTGATCAACCGTTTGACGGAGGTCCTGTACGAACATCGGGGGTGGAAATTCATGAAGCCTTCCAAAGAAGCGACCCGGAAGATCAACGAAAAGGCGAAGCGCTACGAAAAAGGGAAAATAAAGGCCACGCGTTGGAAAGGGTCTTTTGACCGGACGTTCAAGGACAAAGACCCCCAATAGTGCCCCCAGATCCCGATCGGGAACGAGGACCCCGCAGGAGAGGATCCCTGCGGGGTTTTTTGTTCTTAGGCCGGTCGTAGGCGGGCTTTAAAGGTCAGAACCCGCTCACATAAGGGAGTTTCTTGGCGACCTCGGCGGTCTTGCCCGCATTGGCCAGAAGAAGTCCCGTCGAGTCCCAGGTGCCGTTGACCAAAGCATTGCGCTTGGACTCGTGGATTTCGAACTTCAGGTGTTCCTTCCCGTCGCTCAAAAGGACCTTCTTGTCCAGGTCCAGCGTGAACTTCGTGTCCGGCTTGGATTTGACCAGGGCCTGGAGCTTTTCCATCTCCTGGCGGGCCACGGTGACGGTCGGTATCCCCAACATGGTGCAGTTGCCCGCGAAGATCTCGGCGAAGGATTCCCCGATGATGGCCCGGATGCCCCAGCGCATCAGGGACTGAGGGGCATGTTCCCGGGAGGACCCGCAGCCGAAGTTCTGGTTCACGAAGAGAAGGTGGGCCCCCTGGAACTGGGGCAGGTCGAAAGGATGGCCCTTCGGTTTCCCCTCAGCGTCGAAACGCTCGTCGTAAAAGGGGTATTTGCCCATGTTGGTGAAGGTGATCTCCTTCAAGTAGCGGGCCGGGATGATGCGGTCGGTGTCGATATCGTTGCCCTCGACGGGTACGGCCTTGCCTTCGATCTGGTTGATCTTGCTCACGAAAAACCTCCTAGCCGCGAATTAGCGCTCATCTACGCGGATTTTAAAATTCAGACGGAATCTTTTAGTCGTTCCTCATTTTTTATCTTCATCAGCGCTCATTCGCGCCGATTTGCGGCCCATTATTTGATCAGTTCACGGACATCGGCTACTTTTCCTTCGATGGCCGCGGCGGCCACCATGGCGGGGCTCATCAGCATGGTCCGGCCGTCCTTCGAACCCTGGCGCCCGATGAAATTGCGGTTCGACGATGAGGCCGAGATCTCCCGGCCCTTGAGCTTGTCGGGGTTCATGGCTAGGCACATGGAACAGCCCGCCTCGCGCCATTCGAAACCCGCCTCCCGGAAGATCTTGTCCAACCCTTCCTTCTCGGCGGCGGCCTTCACCTGTTGGGAACCGGGGACCACGAAAGCCCGGACCTTCGAGGAGACCTTGCGGCCTTTGGCGACCTTGGCGGCCTCGCGCAGGTCGCTCAAACGTCCGTTGGTGCAGGAGCCAATGAAGGCCACATCGATGGGGGTTCCCTTGATGGGCTGGCCGGGTTTCAGGTCCATATGTTGGTAGGCCAGCTCCACGGTCTTCACCTCGTCCGCGGAGAATTTACCGACCGCGGGCAGTTGGTCGTTCACGCCCACCGACTGGTCGGGCGTGATGCCCCAGGTCACGATGGGTTCGATGTCCTCGCCCTTGAACTCGACCACGTCGTCATATTGGGCGTCCTTATCGGAGGCGAAGGACTTCCAGTAGGCGACCGCCTTGTCCCATTTATCGGCGGCCGGCGAATATTTGCGGCCTTTGAGGTAGTCGAAGGTGGTCTGGTCCGGGTTCACATAGCCTACCCGGGCGCCCCCCTCGATGGCCATGTTGCAGACGGTCATACGCTCTTCCATGGTGAAGTTGTCGAACACATTCCCGCCGTATTCGTAGGCGTAGCCGATGCCGCCCTTCACCCCCAGCTTCTGGATGATATAGAGGGTCACGTCCTTGGCGGTGACGCCGGGCTTGAGCTTGCCCGTCACATTGATCCGCCGGACCTTCAGGGCGTCCATGGCCAGGCATTGGGTGGCCAGCACATCCCGCACCTGGGTGGTGCCGATACCGAAAGCGAGGGTCCCGAAGGCCCCGTGGGTGGAAGTGTGGGAATCGCCGCAGGCGATGGTCATGCCGGGTTGGGTGAGGCCGTTCTCCGGGCCGACGATGTGCACGATGCCCTGGAAACCGGACTTGAAGTCGAAGAAGGGGACCCCGAAGTCACGGACGTTCTTCTCGATGGCGCCCATCATCTGCTCGGCCTCGCCGTCGGCGAAGGGCCGGGCCTGGCTTTGGGTGGGGACGATGTGGTCCACGGTGGCGAAGGTTCGGCCCGGGTAGGCCACCTTCAGGCCCTTTTCCTTGATCATGTCGAAGGCCTGGGGGCTGGTGACCTCGTGGATCAGGTGCAGGCCGATGAAAAGCTGGTATTGGCCGGTGGGGAGCTTGTCCACCACGTGGGAATCCCAGACCTTGTTGTAGAGCGTTCCTTTCGCCATAAAAACCTCCAAAACCTTATTAACCACAGGTTGCCTTCGGCAACCACAGAGAGCTCAGAGAACAATCCAAACATAGCCCCGATTCTAATATTTGTATAAGATATAGATTCTATATTTAGTATAGTTAAAAACTATTTATGAGTCGGGTCAGGATTTGTCTCCTCTGTGATCTCCGTGCCCTCTGTGGTTCGAAAGGTATTATGGAAACCCACCAACTTCGTTATTTCCTGGCCGTGGCCCAAACCGGGCGCTTCACCGAGGCCGCCAAGGCCTGCCATGTGTCCCAGCCCTCTCTTTCCGTCCAGGTCGCCAAATTGGAGGAGGAACTAGGGGGCCCCCTTTTCGAGCGCACCCGAAAAGGAGGAAGGTTAACGGCACGGGGCGAGACGTTCCTCCCGCGCGCGAAGGCCATCTTGGAGCAGATGGAATCGGCCCGGGCGGATGCCCAGGCCCTGTCGGGTTTGACCCTGGGCAAGGTGACCCTGGGCTGTATGCCCACGACCGGAGCCCATCTCCTGCCGCCTATCCTGACGGCTTTCCGCAAAAACCACCCTAAGATCCAGGTCCAGTTGAAGGAGGAATCCTCGCCCGACCTGGCGCGGGACCTGGAGCAGGGCGAGATCGAATTGGCCATCCTGGACGAAGAGGGCCTGCGGCCCGGCCTGGATTCCACCACGGTCCTTACCGAGGAACTGCTCCTGGCGGTCCCGTCCCGGCACCGCCTGGCGGGGAAGGGACCAGTGAGCTTGAAGCAAGCCGCGGAGGAATCCTTCATTCTAATGAAATCCGGCCACGGGTTCCGGCAGATCACGCTCGACCTTTACCGCAAGGTGGGACTGGAACCCCGGGTGGTCTTCGAGAGCGGCGGCATCGAAACAGTGCAGGCCCTGGTCGCCGCGGGATTGGGGATCAGCCTAGTCCCCCAAATGGTGGCCCGGTTCCCGGGCGTGGCTTACCTCAAGATCCTGCAACCCAAGGCGGCCCGGACCCTCTCGCTCGCCTGGCGCAAAAAGGCCCCGCTTTCCCCGGCGGCGGAAGCGCTCCGGAAGGTCATCCTTTCCCAAGAACTGGGATAGGCCGTGAAAGTGGGTTAAAATCCGACCGCCGCATCGATCCATCCTCAAAGGAGCCTTCCATGCCCTACGGCGTCATGGCCTTGCAGTTCCTCCATCTTCTTTTCGCGGGGGTGTTGATCGGAAGCACGGTCTTCATGAATTTCGTGCTCTGGCCGGTGCTCTTGAAGCGTCCCTCGGCCGAATCCCGCGCTTTCTTCGACGCCTCCTTCAAGCCGGTGAGCGTGTTGATGGGCGCCTCGGGCGGGTTGACCTTCCTGACAGGCCTCTTGCGGGGGACCGTCTTCGGCCAGATCAAGACCATGGCCGATCTTTCCACGGCCTATGGCATCACGTTCCTCGTGGCGGCCGTCCTGACCCTCTTTATGATGATCCACGGCCCCCGGACCGGGAACATGCTCTTGAAGGCGGTGTGGGACGGCAAGAAGTACCGCCAGGACGCGGCCCCCAAGGCGATCGGGATCGTCCGGTTCTCCCTGGTCATGATCCTGGCCATCTTCTTCTGCATGGTCCTCCTGCACTTCGGGCTGTAACGGTTCCCTTAAAAAACGAAAACCTTCTTGATTTGGGGCTGAGCGGCTCCTTAGCCTAGGGCCGCTCATCACCATCCAAGGAGGATCGTCATGAAGAAGATCGGGATCATCGGGTCGGGCGTGGTCGCCCAAACCTTGGGGACCAAATTGGCGGAACTGGGGCACGAGGTCTTCCTCGGCACCCGGGACCCCAAGAAGCTCGACGAAAAGAAGAACATGGCCGGGACCCTGAACGAGTGGCTGGCTTCCATCCAAGGCAAGGCCAAGGTCGTCACCTTCCAAGAAGCGGCCGCCCAGGGCGAGATCCTCATCAACGCCACCCATGGCCAGGCCTCCGTCGAGGCCCTCAAGATGGCCAAGGCCGACCAAGTGGGCGGGAAGACCCTCATCGATACTGCCAACGAGCTGGATTTCAGCAAGGGGTTCCCCATGGCCCTGGCCCACGAGGGCCGGTCGGTGGCGGGGGATATCCAGGCCGCCTTCCCGAACCTCAAGGTCGTCAAATGCTTCAACACCCTCGCCGCGCCCCTGATGGTGAACCCCAAGATGTTGCACGGCGGGGACCATACCATCGTCCTTTCGGGAAATGACGCGGGCGCCAAGGGTCAGGTGACCGATCTTTTGAAGGCTTTCGGCTGGACCGACATCCTGGACCTGGGCGACATCCACGCCGCCAAAGGGCAGGAAATGTACATGGGGCTTTGGGTGAGGCTTTATGGATCCCTCAAGAACGGGATGATCAACATCAAGGTGCAACGCTAGGCTTCAAAAGGGGGGGATATGCTTCCAAAGGTGAAGTTGGGGAACCAGGGCCTTAGGGTGTCCCGCATGGGGTTGGGATGCATGGGGATGTCGGATTTTTACGCGGGCCGGGAAGAGGGCCGGTCGTTGGAAACCCTCCAGCGGGCCCTGGAGCTGGGCCTGGATTTCTGGGACACCGCGGATATCTACGGACCTTTCACCAATGAGGAACTGCTGGGCCGGTTTCTGAAGGGCAAGCGGGACAAGGTCGTCCTCGCCACCAAGTTCGGCAACCAGCGGACCCCCGATGGGAAATTCCTTGGCATCAATGGAAAACCCGAATATGTCCGTTCCTGCTGTGAGGCCTCCCTGAAGCGCCTCCAGACCGATCATATCGACCTCTACTACCAGCACCGGGTGGACGCCTCGACGCCCATCGAGGAAACGGTGGGCGAGATGGCCAAACTGGTGAAGGAAGGGAAGATCCGGTTCCTCGGGCTTTCCGAGGCGGGGCCTTCGACCATCCGGCGGGCCCATCAGGCCCATCCCATTTCGGCCCTGCAGACCGAGTATTCCCTTTGGAGCCGGGACCCGGAGGGGGAATTGCTCAAGACCGTCCGCGAATTGGGGATCGGGTTCGTCCCTTACAGCCCGCTCGGGCGGGGTTTCCTGACCGGCGCCTTCAAGACCCTGGAGGACCTGGCCCCGGACGATTGGCGGCGGAAACAACCCCGGTTCCAGCCGGAGAATTTCCAAAAGAACCTGGACCTGGCCAAAAAGGTCCGGACCATCGCTTCCGAGAAGGGCTGCACCCCCGCCCAATTGGCGTTGGCCTGGGTCCTGGCCCAGGGCGAGGATGTGGTCCCCATTCCCGGAACGACCAAAAAGGAACGCCTGGAGGAGAATCTGGGGGCCTTGAAGGTCCACCTGGACAAGTCGGAGCTGGAACGGTTCGACCAGGACTTTCCCCGAGGCATCACGGCGGGGAACCGTTATGCCGACATGAGCACCGTCAACCGCTAGGCTTTCGGCGTGCGGGTTTTCCAGAACGCGATCACGAAAAGGGTGCCGAGGATGGCGTCGATCGTGGCTCCCGGCAGGATATAGATCCCGACACGGCCCGCCGCCAGAAGCAGGGCCACCGCGATGGCGAAAGGGAATTTCTCCAGGATGGCGGGGATCATCAAGAGCCTGTACTTGATGGGGTCGGTGGAGATGATGAGGAAAACCACCTGAAAGGCCAGGGAGACCCCCACGAAGCCGTAATAGTATTCGGGATGGGTGATGGCCGGGGGTGGAATGGCCTGGGGGTTGCTCTCCACGAAATAAAAAGGGAACAAGATCACGATCCCGTAGCTTCCTGCCAGACGGAACATCCATTTCGCGAAGTTCATGAAACCTCCTCGGGCCTTCGAATGTCCTCCATCTTAAAGCCCGGCCCCCTATCGGGGAACCGGGCTTTCATGGCGGAGAGAGAGGTCAGGACGAAAAGGGCATTTATCCCAATTTTATTCCGAGTGGAGTTTTTCGTCCCACCGCCAAAGGCGGTGCCGAACCCAGGGGTTCAAATCCACCCACTTCAACATGAAAGCCCAGTCCCCCTATCGGGGAACCGGGCTTTAATGGCGGAGAGAGAGGGATTCGAACCCCCGTTACGGTTGCCCGTAAATCTGATTTCGAGTCAGACGCATTCGACCACTCTGCCATCTCTCCGGGTCAAGTTGCTGGTTAGATTGTGGATCGGCCGTTCCGGTCGGGAATCCCCGAAAGGAGTGGTATTTTAGGAACAACCTATGGGCCCGACCAGCCTATTTTAAACCATACCTATTTATGAGAGATTAGAAGCCCTATGGCACCGACCTCCCTCGCCCATCTCCGCCGGGAATACCGCAACAAGCCCCTCTTGGAAAGCCAAGCGCCCGCCGACCCCCTCCGCCTTTTCGAGAAATGGTTCAGGGAGGCCCTCAAGGTGAAGGCCCTGGACGTGAACGCCATGATCCTCGCCACCGTCTCGCCCGCCGGCCAACCCTCGGCGCGGGTCGTGCTCCTGAAGGGCTATGACCGTAAGGGCTTCGTGTTCTTCACCAATTACCTCAGCCACAAGGGCAGGGACCTGGAGCGACACCCCCAAGCCAGCCTCCTTTTCTTCTGGCCCGAACTGAGCCGCCAGATCCGCTTGGACGGGACGGCCCGCCCGGTGGCCACTTGGGAATCGGACGAATATTTCCAGACCCGGCCCCGGGACAGCCAATTGGGGGCCTGGGTGTCGGAGCAAAGCCGGGTGATCGGGGACCGGAAGGTCCTGGACCGCCGAATGAGGGAATTCGAGGCGAAGTTCCGGGGTAAGCTGGTGCCCCGGCCTCCGCATTGGGGGGGATACCGCCTCAATCCCAAGACCATCGAGTTCTGGAAGGGCCAGCCCAGCCGATTGCACGACCGGTTGGTCTACCGCAAGAGGTCCGGAAATGGGTGGGCCCGGGAGCGTTTGGCACCTTGAAGACGATTTGAACCACGGAGGGCGCAGAGAACACGGAGAAAGTCCTTCGGTCTTTTGAACTCAATCAAGGTCCTGAAGGCATCCAGCCGAATGGGTCCTCTCTGTGGCCTCCGTGCTCTCTGTGGTTAGGAAACCTCTATGGATCAAAACCAACAAGCCCAGAACCGAAAGAAGATCCTCCAGACCCTGACCATCCTGGCGGTCATGATCCTTTTCTTCCTGGCCCTGGGGACCCTCCGCCGGGAAGTGCGCATGAACCGGCTGGACCAGGTCCTGGAATATTTCCAAGAGATCCCGGCCCGACAGTTCCTCCTGGCCCTGCTGGCCTCCATGGGCAGTTACTTCGCCCTCACCCTCTACGATGTGCTCGGGATCAAGCACATCAAGAAGTCCATGTCCTACTGGCGGACGGCCCTGACCTCCTTCGTGGCCTACAGCCTCAGCCATAACGTCGGGGCGGCGCCCATCACGGGCGGCGGCATCCGTTACCGGTTCTATTCGGCCTGGGGCCTGACGGCGGGAGAGTCGGCCAGCGTGCTGCTCATCTGCGGCATGACCTTCTGGGTGGGTTTCATGACGATGGGGGCCCTCTTTTTCTTCCTCCAGCCGCCGGAACTGCCGCCTTTCCAGTTGCCGCCCGCCCATTTCTTCTTCGGTACCTTCCAATTCGATTCCACGGTCTTTTCCGGCCTGGTCTTCGGTCTGGGTGTTTTCTGCGTGTTGGCCATCACGGCCTATCTCTTGAGCGCGCTTTTCGTGCGGGGAACGATCCGCATCGCCAAGTGGCATTTCCCAACGCCCAGCCTACCCATCGCCCTGGGACAGATGGCGGCGGGTTGCCTGGACTGGACCTGTTCCGGTTCGGTCCTCTATCTTCTCCTGCCCCATTCCTCCCTCACCTTCCCATCCTTCATGACCATCTACCTCTCCGCCCAGCTCCTGGGGTTCCTCAGCCAGGTGCCGGGAGGGTTGGGTGTGCTGGACGTCATCATCCTGGAGACCCTGGAGCCGGCCTTGCCCGCCACCAGCGTGGCCGGGGCCCTGCTGGCCTTCCGGATCTGCTACTACTTCATCCCCTTCCTGATGGGCCTGCTCAGCTTCGCCGGTTACGAGATCGTCCGTAACAAGGAGGGCTTCCGCCGGGGCCTGCTCATCCTCAACCGATTCGCGCCCGATATCGCCCCGCACATCTTCGGATGGGCCACCTTCCTGGCGGGAGCCTTCGCGGTGATGGCCAACGCATTTCCCGAGACCCCGCGCCGCCTGCTTTGGCTCAATGAATCCCTCCCCCTGGGGATGATCGAAGGGTCCCACCTTCTGATGGGGCTCACCGGCGCCCTGCTCCTGGTCACCGGTCGCGGGCTCCAACAGCGCCTGCGCTCGGCCTATTGGATGGCGTTGGTCCTGTTGGGGCTGGGCGTCCTGGGCGCCCTCTTCAAGGGTTTCGACTACAAGGAGTCCCTGACCCTGCTCATCCTTTTCGGGGCGTTGTTGCCCTGCGGACTTTACTTCACCCGCCGCAATTCGGTCTTCCAGCAAAGGTTCCCGCCCCTTTGGGTGACGGCCATCCTTTTCGTGCTCTTGAGCTTCATCTGGGTCGGGGTCTTCAACTACCGCCAGGAGGACTATGACCCCTCCCTTTGGAACAGTTTTGACCTGACCGGGGACTCGGCCCGGTTCCTGCGATCCGGGCTCCTTTCCACGGTGACCTTGGCCATTTTTTCCCTCATCGCCCTTTTATCCCCGACCCAGCCGGAGACCGATACCCCCGGCATGGGGGAATTGAACCGCGCCTTGGGGATCCTGCGGCGATCCTCCCGTTCCATGAACCTGTTGGCTCTCGCCGGGGATAAGGCCCTCTTCTTCAACAAGAAGGAGGACGCCTTCCTCATGTATGCCATCGAGGGCAAGAGCTGGGTGGTGCTGGGGGATCCGGTGGGGGAGGCGAAGGAACGGGAGGACCTGGCGCTCCGATTCCAGGACCTTTGCCGCCGCAAGAAAACCTGGCCTCTTTTCTTCCTGGTGGAGCCCGATCATTCCCAGTTCTACCTGGATATGGGGCTTTCGGTCATGAAGGTGGCGGAAAAAGCCCGCATGCCATTGACGGGTTTCCAGGTGGAGGGCATCCCTTCGACGGACCTCAAGCACAACCACCAACGCCTCAAGGGGAACGCGGACCTGACCTTCGAGGTAATGCCGGAGGGTTCCTTCAAGGCCCTGGCTCCCGAGTTGGGGCGCATCTCCGAAGAGTGGCTGCGCAAGATCAAGGGCCGGGAGAAGGGCTTCTCCGGCGGTTTCTTCCAGGAGCGCTACCTGAACTACCTTCCTCTGGGGCTGGTGCGCCAGGAAGGGAAGCTGGTGGCCTTCGCCAACCTGCTGGCCACGGCGGACAAGGCCGAGATCTCGGTGGACCTGTTGCGCTGGGGGGCGGAAAGCCCGGAGGGGGTGGAGGATTACCTGCTCCTGGAATGCATGGCCTGGGCTTCGGCCCAGGGCTTCCAGTGGTTCCATCTGGGGACGGCCCCGACCCTGGACCTGGAAGGCGGGCCCTTGGCGGCCTTCAAGGAAAAGCTGGCCGAGATCCTTTCCCCGGGCATCACGCGGCCCCGGCCCGTCGATGTGCGCAAGGAGATGGACCGTTTCAACGCCCACTGGAGCACCCTCTACCTGGCCGCCCCGGCCAACCTTTCCCTTCCGGCGGCTTTCCAGGACATCCAGTCCCTCATCGCGCAGGGGAGCCGGGTGAGGTTCAAGAAATGAGAAAGCCATCCTTTTCCCTGGCACTGGCCCTGGTCGGCCTCCTTCTGGGCGGTTGCGCCACGGGCCGCTACGCGGCCATCGAGCATGGCCCCACGGCATCACCCGAGGAGGCCATCCGCAACGCCGAGGCCTATCTTTGGCAAAGGCCTGACTGGAAGATCGATTGCTCCCATTTCGTGCTGGCCTGTTACCACTCGGCGGTCATGGACAAGTTCTTCTCCAAGTTCGGCTACCTGGGCCATAACCTCACCAAGGACCTTCGCATCTACATGGAACAGCACGGGAAAAGGCGGGCCCATGCCGCCGATATCCAACCCGGGGATATCCTCATCTTCAACAAGACCTACGATAAGAACGGCGACGGCCATATCGACGAGAAGGACACGGACACCCACTGCGGTCTGGTGGAGAATTTCAACGACATGGTGGTGACCTACATCGACGCGTCCGAATCCCGCAAGCCGCCGCGCATCCACCGCCGTCAGTTCAGTTTCTATGACCGGGGACCCAACGAGCACGTGGCCCGGGACCCGGCCACGGGGCGGCGCATCCGCGCGCGGGAAACCTTCTACGCGGCCTATGAGATGCCGAAGGACTAGGACCACCACCGAAAGACAATTGGCCACCGATCAAGGGGATGAACACCGATCTTAGAGGCTTCAGCCTTAACATCGGAGTTCATCGGGGTTTTTCGGTGGCTAAATGGGTTTTATTTCTTTAGAAAATCGATGGCGGCTTTTGCGGCGCGGTGGCCCGAGAGGCAGGCGCCTTCGATGGTGGCCGGAAGGCCGGTGTCGGTCCAGTCCCCGGCCAGGAAGACGTTGGGGAAGGGTGTTTCGCACCCGGGCCGTAGGGGCCCGGTCTCCAGGGTCCAGCGGAAGGTGGCGGCCATTTCCCGGGTGGCCTTGAAGTGGCGAACCTGAAGGTCCTTGGCCGCCGGACATCTCTCCCGCAGTTCCCTCATGGCGAGTTCCACTAGTTCCGCGTCTTTCATCGTTCCTAAGCCTTCGGCCGCGCTGGCGGTGAAGGACAGGTATTGCTCTCCCGCTTTCCCGCTCCATCCCCAATCGCTATTGCGGTTGAAGACCCATTCGAACTTCGCGCCCGGGAGACCCACCATCGGCTCGTCCGTGACCGCTCCCGACAGGATGACATGCACCGACACGATGGGGGACTTACCCAACCGGACCCAATCCTTCGGCCTATCCCAAATCCTTTCCGGCCAAAGGGCCGAGAGATTGGAGGGCGGTATGGCCCAGATGAGCGCGTCCGCTGTAAAAGTTTTGCCGGAGCGGGAAGTCAGTTCGAATGCACCACCCTGGACACGGAAGGATTGGATGCCCTCGTTGAAGTGGATCCGACCGCTGTGATCCTCTAGGAAGGGCTTCACCCGGGGGAATCCCAGTTCGCCCAGGGGTTGAGCGGGGACGGCCAGGGCACTATCCCGTCTTGTCCGGAAAAAGATGCGGTGCAGGACCTCGCCGATCCCGCCAGTGGGTACCCGGTCAGCGGCCAAGTTCATCACCGCGTTGCAAAGCGGTTCCCAGAACCTTTCCCGGGACCTGGGGCCCTGTCGCGTGGCCTTCAGGAAGGCATCGAGTGTTTCCGTGCCCGGTGGAAGGGAGAAGGGCTTACGCGAAAAGCGTTGGAGAGCCTTGGCCATGGCGACCTTTTCGCCCCAGGGAAAAGCATTGGAGGTCAGGAATCCCCAGGCCAGATGGAGCGGGGCTGGCAGGGGAGCGCAATTCAATTTCAGGACCTGACCGCCTTTTTCGAACCAAGTCAATCTCAAGGGATCGATCCAGAGGAAGGGATTCTTTTCGCCCAGGCGTTCCAGGAGCTTGAGTGTTTCCTCATAACAACCCATCAATAGATGGGGACCGTTGTCGACGGGCGCGGGGAAGTTCTCGGTCGCCGGGATGGAATAGACCCGGCCTCCCAGGGAAGAGCGGGATTCCAAGAGTTCGACCGAATGGCCCTTTTCGGCCAGGGCCGTCGCCGCGGCGACCCCCGCGAACCCTCCCCCCACGACCAGGACCTTGTTCATCCGGCCACTTTCCACCAGGCGCAACGAAGGACCGCGCCCAGGACCGAGCTGGCTTTTTCCCGCTTGGAAAGGCGCGTGCGGCCCCGCAGGATCCGGTCGGGATCGTTCCGTAACTTTTGATAGAGCCGGATATAGACCGAAGCGATGGCCTCGGAGAAGGCCCGGTCCCCCCGTTGGCGGAGGGTGAGGGCTTTCCGCGATCGTTCCAGGAAGGTCCAGGCCCGGTCCAACTGGAATTCCACGAAGGGTTTCCAATGGGAATTGCCCTCCTCAATGTTCGAGGGATCCAGGTGGAAGCGCTTGAAATCCTCCGCGGGAAGGTAGAACCGTCCCAGGTCCCGGTCCTCCAGGAAATCCCGGGTGATGTTCGTGAGCTGGAGGAAGATCCCGAGGTTCTCGGCATAGGCCCGGTGGGCGGCATCCCGTAACCCGAAAACTTCCATGATCGCCAATCCCGGACCGCCGGCCACCTGAAGGGCATAATCTTTGAGTTCCTGGAAACGCTTGAAGCGGAGGGGTTTCAAGTCCCGCTCCACCCCGGCGAGGATCCGCCGCAAGGGTTCGGGGGAGAGATGGAAGTCCTTCACGACCCCTTGAAAATCACGGAAAAGAGGGTCCCGGGCCCTTTGCTGGAAGGCCAAGGTCAGTTCCCTCTTGAAGAGGGCCAGTTTGCGGCGTTTTTGGACGGGGGTCCCGGGGCCGTCACTGATCTCATCGGCCGCCCAGCAGAAACGGTAAAGGGATTCCAGGGCCCGCCGCCGGGCCGGGGGCAGGAGGAGCAATGGGTAATAGAAGCTGGTCTTTTTTTCGAGGGAACCTTTTCGCGGGTCCAAGGGCTTCCTTTGCGCGGAAATGAACGCCGACCTTCAAGGAAAGAACAAACTTGCGCCGATGCGGAGCTTGTCCCAACCGGTAAGAACGGGACGATGGGCCAGGACATTGTAGTCGAGGGCCCGGATCCTATCCAAAATGGCCTGGCCACCCTTGACCGTGGCCTTGAGTTCCCACTTCAGACGTCCGGAAACCGATCCAAGAATGGGAAAACCCCTGTGGAAATACGATTCCGTGAAGTCCACCGCTTCCCGTACCATCCGGCGGACCTGCGGTGAATCATGATCGTTCAAGAGGTCCTTTTCACGGATCCCGTGTTTTTTGAGCAATTGCCTAGGGTAATAGATCCGGCCTTTTTTTAGGTCGATGGAACTGTCCTGCCAGAAGTTGATGAGTTGGAGCCCCGAGCAGATAAAGTCCGAATAACGAAGGGTTTTTGGGTCCCGGACCCCACTGATCCACAAGACCATACGGCCTACCGGGTCGGCGCTATGCCGACAGTAATCAAGCAGGGAATTCCAACTGGACCAGCGGTGCTTCACCAGATCCATGCGGAAAGCGCGTAAAAGGGCCAAGGGGAGCGAGAGAGGAATATCGAATTTTTGGATCGTACCCGCGAAGGCTACCAGGGCGGGACCGCTTTTTTTACCTTTCAGCGCTGCTTTAAGGTTCCGCTCCCAGCCGTCCAGGAGGGTTCGGCGTTTTCCCTCGTAGCGAGGTTCGTCCGCGAAGTCATCGGCGATGCGCGCGAAGGCATAAAGAGCGGCGATATGGGGGCGCGTTTCCTTGGGCAGGAGCCATGAAGCCACGGGAAAATTCTCATAATGTGAAAAAGCCAGTTTTTCACATTCCTGATAGGCCTTTTCCAAGGACGGAACGCTTTGCATGCAAGAAGGATAAAGGGGGAGATGGACGAAAAGAAAAGATTATTTCGGCTCGTCCCTTAAATGGACATAGACCCAAGCCGCTCCTGCGGCGCCCAACATGGGTCCCAGGGTATAGATCCAGATCTGGCCGAGGTCCCCTTGGAAAAGGGCGGGCCCCAAGGTGCGGGCGGGGTTCATGGAGGCGCCGGTCACGGGGCCGCCCACGAAAGCCGCCACCATGACGGCAGCCCCGATGGCGGCGCCCGCCATGGTGCCTTCGGCCCGGGTGTCGGTGGCGACGGCCATGATGACGAACATCAGGAAGAAGGTGAGGACCCCCTCCCAAGCCAGGGCCTGCGGGGGATGCACCGAGGAGAAGGTGGTCCCGAAGGCCCGGCCCGGGGGGAGGAGGATCACGAGCAACCCGATGGCGGCGATGGAGCCGAGGCATTGGGCGGCCCAATAGAAGGGGACGGACCTGGGCGGGAAGTGCCGCGTCAAGGCGAAGGCCAGGGTGACGGCGGGATTGAAGTGGGCCCCGGAGATATGGCCCACCGCATAGATCATCATCGCCACGGTCAGGCCGAAGACCACGGGAACGACGGAAGGAGCGATGGAGCCGGGGAAACGGTCGGCGACCATGACGGCCCCGCAACCGGCGAAGACCATCGCGAAGGTGCCGATGAACTCCGCCAGGGACCTTTTCCAGAGGATCAAGACCGGATCCCTTCTTCGGCGGCCCTCTTGAAGCGGTCCCCGATCATGTCCCGCACTTTGCGGAACTCCTCCAGGATCTCCTCAGTGGCCATCTCGGTCTGGGGAGGATCGGGGAAGGACCAATGGAGACGATGCTTGGCGTTGGGGAAGAAAGGACAGGTCTCATGGGCGTTGTCGCAGACCGTGATGACGTAGTCGAAGGGCTGGTCCAGGAACCGGTCCAGGGTCTTGGAGCGGTGGGCCGAGATATCGATGCCGACCTCCTTCATCACCCGGATGGCGTTGGCGTTCACGTGGGTAGCCACCGTGCCGGCGCTCTCCACCGCGAACCGGCCGCCACCGTAATGCCGGAGGAACCCCTCGGCCATCTGGGACCTACAGGAATTCTTGGTGCAGAGGATCAAGACCCTTTGTGCCATCGATGCTTCCCCTTACTTCTTTTTCCCCGCCCATTTTCCCAGGACGCTCTTGAGCCTTTTTTTCATTCGGCCCATTTCCTTCGTTTTCGATTCGAACTCTTGGATCTTCCTATTGAAAAGGTCCACGGTCAGGTCGCAGCAGGGCTCCAGGCCCTTCTCCCCGCAGGCGGTGATGCTCCGGATCTCCTTCAGGGTCAGGCCCAGCCCCTGGGCCTTCTGGATGAAGTGGAGGCGCTCCACCGCTTCCTGGGGATAGAGCCGGAACCCGCCGGGACGTCTCGAGGGCGTTTCCAAAAGCCCCTGCTTTTCATAAAAACGGATGGTGTGGATGGAAAGTCCCGTCTTTCGGGCCACCTGGCCGATCTGCAACAAGCCGTTCCTTTCCATGGCCCCTCCCCGGATAATCTACAATCTAGACCTTACTCTAGGGTCAAGACCCCGGGAACGAAAGTCCCGAGGAGCAGGTAAGATGTCCCGAAAAGGGGGAAGATTTGGGACCGGAAAAGGACGGTAGAACAGGGGACGGGATCCAGCCGGACCCGGCGGCCGAACGGGAAGTCCCCGCTTACTTTGATGAGTTCACCCTTTCCGGGGGCTGTTGCTCGAGCGGCTTGGAAGAAGAGTGATAGAATCTGGCGCGTTGCCTGGAATCCTTTGCCTGGGGCCCCTTTGAGGACATTCACGAAAACCTTTTTCCTGGGGGCCGCGGCATCCTTTTTCGGTCTTTTGGCCTTGGCGGAGATCCTCTTAAGAATGACGGTCCCCACGGGGTTCTGGTACCGGCACTTCGACCTTTCAGGCGACATGACCAGCCTTCCCGAGATCCGGGACCGCATCCGCTACGGGGCCCCGCAGAAGGACCGGATCCTTCTTTTGGGGGACAGCGTCCTGGGCGCCAGCGCCTTGATGGAGCACCGGATCCCCGACGCCCGGCAAAAGACCCTTCGGTCCGTCCTGAGGGGACTCCTGGGGGACCGGCCAACCCTGAGCCTTGGGTCCGATGGGCTCCTGCTCACCGATATCGAGGGGTTGAGCGCCGAATTCTCGGCAACGCCTCCGGGTGAGATCCTGCTGCTCCTGAACTTCCGCATGTTCTCAAAGGAATTCGCCGGAGGTCCCAAAGCCCTTTCCCGGCAATTCCTCCTCGGGGACCTTCCGGAGGACATCCAAAAGCGGTTGGCATCGGACCGAGCGCCGGGCGAGGAAGCCCGCCTCAGCGATGCCCTTTACGACGGCCTGTGCGGCCATTGGTTCCTGTTCCGGGAGACCCAGATGGCCAAGACCCTTTGGTATTACCCGAGCCAGCAGGATTTCTTCCAGCGCCAGTTGGAGAAGGTTGTCCCGGCCAACGAGGTCCTGTCCGAGATCGTGGAGGCTTCCCTCAAACAAAAGGTCGCTTCCTATTACCAGGCCCATACCTGGGACCCGAAGGGCCTGCCCTTCACCTGCTTGAGGCAGGTGCTCGACCAGTGGAGCGCCGCCCATATCCCGGTGCGGGTGGTCCTCACCCCCCAGAACCCTCCATTCCTGGGAAGTTACCTGGACAAGCCCAGCTTTTCGAAGAACCGGAAGGCCCTGGCGGCCTTCATGAAGCCTTATTTGAAAAAAGGGATCACTTATCAGGATTGGGCCGACCGATATCCGCCCTCCTCGTTCTTAGACCATTGCCACATGACCCCCGAAGGCAATCGGCGCTATGCGGGGGACCTGGTGACGGTCCTTTCCGGGAGGGCGCGATGAATTCCCGCGAATTTTGGAAAGGTTTCGCCCTGGGGGTGATCCTCTTCGCTCTTTTCCTGGCCATCCTGCTTTTTTCGGGCGACCTGTCGGCCTCTAAATTCATCTACGTGGATTTTTAATGATCTTCAATACCAGTTGGTTCCTTCTGTTCTTCCTGGCCTTCTACTTGGTCCTTTGGCTCGTCCCGAACCCGAGGCTCCGCTTCTATTACGTCCTCGCCTGTAGCGCTGTTTTCCATTACCACTTCGCGGGGCCCGCCGGGGTCCTGCCCATCATCGTCATGGCGGTCATCACCTTTTTCCTGGCCCGATGGATCCTCCGATGCCCGGAAGGAAGCCGGAAGAAGAAATGGGTCCTCGCCGCCGCGCTCCTGGTCCCCGTCAGCGGTCTTCTCTTCTATAAATACCGGGCCCTGCTCTTGGGGACCTTGGGGCCGTGGATGGGTGGGCCGGTCGGGGATTGGCTGACCCACAACGCCATCCAGCAGGCCATGCCGCTCGCCATCTCCTTCTTCACCTTCGAGTTCGTCCATTACCTGACCGACGTGTATATGGGGCACGGGGAGCCGGTCAAGAATCCCTTCAAGTTCGGGATCTTCTGCATCTTCTTCCCGTCCATCGTCTCGGGCCCCATCAAGCGTTTCCAGCCTTTCCTGGCCCAACTGGAGAACGGGCTGGAACGGCCGGGCCTGGAACGTGCGGCGGTCGGGCTTGCCCAGGTCCTGCTGGGATTCTTCAAGAAGCTGGTCATCGCGGACAACGCGACGATGGTCATCCACCTTTTGGAGAAGCGGACGGACCTCCATTTCGGGACCGTCTGCCTGTTGATGGCCCTGCTTTCAGTGCGGATCCTTTTCGACTTCAGCGGCTATTCGGACATCGCCATCGGCCTGGGGCGCATGATCGGCCTGGACCTTCCCCAAAATTTCAACTTCCCCTATATCGCCCGCAACATCACCGATTTCTGGCGGCGCTGGCACATGTCCCTCAGCAGTTGGATCCGGGACTACATCTATATCCCCTTGGGGGGCAACCGGCACGGCGACCTCCGCAAGTTCCTCAACCTGATGGTCACCATGTTCGTCTGCGGGCTTTGGCACGGGGCCAGTTGGCATTTCGGCATCTGGGGCATGTACCACGGGACGGGGCTGGCCCTCCACAGCGTTTGGAGCCGGTCCCGGACGGGCCAGGCCTGGGCCGGGAGACCCTTCAGCCGCTGGATCGACATCGCGGTGACCAACGTCTTCGTGGCCTATGGCTGGCTGATCTTCTTCTATCCGATGGGTCAAGTGCTCAAGTATACCGTGCGGCTTTTCCAGCTCTGAAGGGACCTGCCATGCCCCTTTTCCCCAGTTCTTGTTTTTTTCTTGGGACCCTCTTCCTTTCATTGTCCATCGGAGGGGCCGAAACCCTGACACCGATGGAAAGTTACAACAGCCTTGTGGCGGGAGGGGAAGATTCGGGATTTCAGGATGGGTCCTTCGAGGCGGCGCGTTTTTCCGATCCCCGGGGACTGGTCTTCGACGATACGGGAAGCCGTCTCTTCGTAGCGGACCGGGAGAACCACCGGATCCGGTTGGTCCACCTGGACGAGCAGAATCGGGTGGAGTCCCTGACCGGGACGGGCATACCCGGACTTGTGGATGGTCCCCTGGGATCAGCCTTATTCAATCAACCTACCGCCCTGGCTTTCATCCCACCCGACAAACTGGCGGTCTATGACCAGGGAAACCAGCTCCTGCGGTTGGTGGACTTGAAGGCAGGGTCGGTGACGACTTTGGGAAAAGGCACCGATGGGACATTCCCGGGAGCCCACGTGGGATCGGTCTGGGCCTTGGCCTACCAGCCTTTGGACAATTCCCTCTATTTTTCCCGACCGCTTGATCACTTGCTCCAACGTATGGAATTGGGGAGCCAAAGGGTATCGACCGTCCTCTCCCACGATACCCGTCTCCCCTCGCCCCGTGCCCTTTGTGTGGGGGCGACGGCGATCTACGCCGCGGACTCGGACCTTCCGACCGTTTATGAGGTGGGAGCGACCCCGAGCGGGGATTTAGGCCAGGATATTGCGTCCCTGAAAGAGGTTGGAAAAGGGGAACACATCCTTGAAATGGTCGAAACGGATGGAAAGGTCTATGCCCTTCAAAGTGGGGGAATCCCCGTGGCCATCGTCGTTCCCTCGTATGAATCGGTGCCTTTGGCGACGGTTTGGGGATCCTTGTTGGACCCGGTCTCCATGGGTGTACCGCCCCTCTTTCAAGCGACTACCCTTCTTCCCACTGGATGGGCGGCTTCCCCAAGAGAGCCCCGCAAGCTTTATCTTTGTGGAGCTTCCGGTAACCGGATCCTCAGCGTGAAGGACCATGGATTCGAAAAATACGAGGAGGCCCGATCCCGGATCGGGGACCGAACCCTATCGGATTTCGATTATCCGGCCAAAAAGCCGCCCAAGACTTTCCGCATCCTGGTGGTGGGGAATTCCCGGGTCATCACTGCTCCCGCGATCGTTCCGGACGCTGGAAGGGCGAATGTCGTTTTCAACGGCGACACACAAGGACGGAAATCCTTCAGGGCGGCGACCTTTCCCAAACAATTGGAGGTGATGTTGAACGCCCGAGCGTCCCTCACGGGCGAGGACCTCCATTTCGAGGTGCTGACCTTCGGCCGTCCTGGGGCCCATATCCAATATTTCGCCCCGGAGGAGGCCCCGGATCTGGCCCGCCAATATCAGGTTGACCTGGTGCTGGCTTTTGTCAGTCCATTTACCGTGGAGGGCTATCAGGCCTATTTCGAAAGACCCCTGGATGCGGATGGTATTCCCTATGTGCCGGATCCGTCGGGTCTCAGGGACGATCCCGAATACATCCTCAAGCCCTGGAAGGACCGGGTCCCGGAAGGCGTCCCGGCCCGCTTCCTGGGATACTGCATGAAAAAAGGATGGATCCGGGCGACCTCTTCCACAAGGCTGGTGTTCCCATTTTTCAGCGAACTTATGGCGGAAGGGGGCCCGGAGGTCCGGGAAGACCTGGTCCAGATGATCGGGAAACCATTCGAGGTCCTCAAAGACAAACTTCGTTCCCTGGAGCATCCGCCTGCATTTCTGGTCTGTTATGCCCCTTCCAAGGACAACGCCGGTTTGGTCCAGGAGGACTATAGGTCCTTTTGGAGGGAACTATGCGGCCGCTATTCCATGGAATTACTGGACCTGACCGATCCCTTCAATGCCTTGAAGACCTGCTTCTATCCCGTCGATGAGAACTGCTGTCATTTTCATTACACCTCTTGCGGGAATACCCTGATCGCGGCCTTGTTGGAACGGTACCTCCCGGGCCGAGGAGGGATCCCTTTACGGGAAGGGGAGAAGGCGGCGGGAGATACCACGGACCTTTCCCCGATGGACCTCTATAACAACCAGGTGGCCGGTTCGGAAGACGCCGGTTTCCGGGATGGGCCTTTTTTCCAAGCCCGGTTCCGGAATCCTGTGGGACTGGCCTTTGACGATAATGGATCCCGACTTTTCGTGGCGGACCGGGACAACCAACGCCTGCGAGTGGTGCGTTTGGATCAGGAAAATATCGTGGGAACGCTGGCGGGAACGGGGGAACGTGGTCGCAACGATGGTCCCCTCACGGCGGCGACCTTCGATCGACCCAGCGCCCTCGCTTGGGTACCACCGGATCATTTGGCGGTTTTCGACGCCGGAAGCGGTTCTTTGCGATGGGTGGACTTGGCCCAAGGAGCCGTCACGACCTTGGGGGCTTTCCCGGAAACCAATAACCGGGATTCTCCACTCAATGGCCTCTGGGATATCGCCTACCGTTCCTTCGACCGGTCCCTTTATTTCACCAGACCCAGTCAACAATCCTTGCAAAGAATGGAAGTGGACACGGGCAAGGTCAGCGAGGTCCTTTTCCAGGACCCCCGGATCCCCCATCCTCAGGCCCTTTGTGTGTCGGGGGATCGTCTTTTCGTGGCTGATCGGGACTTTCCTTCCATTTATGGGATCGAGGGACCTTCCCCAAGCGGAGCGATCTCCTTGATCGAGGCCGGCAAGGGGGACCATGTCCTGGAGTTGGTTTCGCTCGAAGGTGTCCTCTACGCCCTTCAATCCGCGAAGGAGCCTTGGGCTCGGGTAAATCCTTACGAACCCCTTCATCCCGCGACGCCTTGGGGTTTCCTGCTTGATTCGATCGATCCGGGTTATGCGCCCCTGTTGTCCTTTAGAGCCCTGCAAAAGGTCGGGTTCGCCGCCTCTTCCAGTTATCCCGGGAGGGTTTTCGTGTCCCAACCCGGCCAAGGCACACAATCCATCGTGAATTTAAAGGATTACAGCTACGAGGGGACCTGGAAGGGAAGGGATAAGGCCTCCGATGAAGGAAACGGAATCCTCACGGATTTCCGGATCCCTGAAAAAAAGGGCCCCGGTACTTTCCGGATACTGTTGGTGGGGGACTCCCAAGTTCTTTCCGGGGATGCCCCGGACGCCAATGACAAAGTGGGAAATGATTCGGGCGCCCAGGAGGCGAGGATCATGGCTTCTCCCCGGGCCCTAACCCTAGCCAAGCAATTGGAGTTCCAACTCAATACCCAGGCAGCGCTCCATCGTGTCCCGACCCATTACGAGGTCCTGATGGCGGGCCATCCCGGTCGGGCCGCCCAATTTTTCGCCTGCTCGGAAGTCCCCGCGTTGGTGGACCGCTACCATGTTGACGGGGTCCTTTTCCTGGCCACACCCTACAACGTGGACCTGGAAGGGGCTTACACGGATTATTTCATCAAGCCCCTTGGGAAGGACGGAGTCCCCCTTCCGGGGATTGACCCCGAATACCTCTTGAAGCCGACGACCGAGCGTATGCCTCCCGGTGTACCCGAGGAGCTTTACCGGATCGGGACACAGAAAGGATTCATTCACCACCAGTCGCCCAGCCAGGATCACTTTGCTCCCTTCGGCCAGTTACTGGGATCCGGGGACCGAGCCTTACGACAGGACCTTCTCCAACTTGTGGAACTCCCTTTACGGTCACTGGCCAGAAAGCTCCTTCGCCGCAAGGATGGTCGGGGATTCCCGGTCAGCCTCGCCATCTGTTATGCCCCCAGTGGGGACGCCGACGCCCAGACACAAGCCGATTACCATGCTTTTTGGAGGGAGTTGGATTCCAGGCTCCAGGTCCCGTTCTTCGACCTGGATGCCCCTTTTTCGGCGATGGAGCCCGCCTTCTATCCCACCCATGACGCTTGCTGCCACCGCCATTTCACGGCCTATGGCAATTCCCTGGCCGCTTTCCTTTTGAGCTATTATTTACCCCGGCAGGATTGGGTCCCTTTTACGTCAACCTCAACCCGGGTCGGGACGTCAAAATAAAAGATCGATGAAGCCCTATTTTGTGGAGAAACCAATGAAACGAGCATTCGCCTTGATCCTCTGCCTTTCCGTTCTTCCGGCCTTCGCCCAGGATGGCTCCCTCGCCCAATCCGCCAGTGAGGTGCCCTTGACGCCTACCCCGGCCCCGGCCATGGCGCATTGGGACGTCTCGAAGGTCCCCTGGGACGATTGGTTCAAGGACCACGCCACGGTCAAAGAGAAGGCGGAATATGTTTATTTTTTCTGGAACGCCCAGGACGTCAAACTTAACTTCGAGGTGAAGGACAAGAAAAAACGACTGGCGGAAGCGGCGCTGGAAATGGTCCGGCGGATGTATCCGGCGGGCTCCCAAATGGACCAATTGAAGGTGGACATCGTTTACGTCCTGGAACGGGACAGCTATGGGGCTCCCAAGTGGGACAGCATCCAACAGGTAGCGCACTTGGAGTTCAAACGATCCAAGATGCCCAAGGCGGTCAAGAAGCCGTTGGTCGCCACGTCCGCCGTCATGAAGAAGGTCTTTGAGAAATTCGAGGTTTTTTAGCTGGATCGATTGTTCCTTGAAAAGGGCGGACCCCCCCTTTAAACTTAAGCCCCTTTCGGGACATTTACCCGCCAGCTTTTGGCTGGGGGTTGAATATCCTTCTTTGTATTTAGGAAAGGCCTTCGGCCTTTCTTTCGAGGATAAGGACATTTAGCTCAGCTGGTTAGAGCGTCGCGTTCACATCGCGAAGGTCACTGGTTCGAGTCCAGTAATGTCCACCATTCAATGCGCCCCCAAAAGGGCTTACCCATAGCAGGCCCACCGCCCACCCCGAAAGGGGCTGGGCGGTTTTTTTATTGTGGAATCGTTGCTCCGGGCGTGAAAAAGGTGCGGGCCTGTTCAACCGGGGTTAAACTACTCACATGTGCTCCCGTTACGCGTTGAAAAACAAGCCCAAGGACATCGCCGGCCTCTTCAAGACCGAAAAGGTCGTGGATTGGAAGCCGCGCTACAACATCGCTCCCGCCCAAAGGATCCCCGCTTTTATCCGGACACTGGACCACAAGGGTCATGAGTTCAAGATGCTCCAATGGGGCTTTTTCGCTCCCTGGGCCCAGGGAGGGCGACTCCTGGTCAATGTCCAGAGCGAGGAGATCCGGCAAAAACCGGTCTTCACCGAGTCCTTCGAGAAGTGGCGTTGCCTCATCCCGGCGAGCGGGTTCTTTGAGTGGAGGCACCAGGCCAAGGAAACGCGGCCCTTTTATTTTCAGATGGCCGACGAGGCGCCTTTCGCTTTTGCGGGCATCTGGGGCCAACAGAAGGTCGAGGGTGAGAACGTGGAGGTCTGCGCCATCCTCACCACCCAACCCAACGAGATGGTGAGGGCGGTCCACGACCGTATGCCGGTCATCCTGGACCCGAAGGATTTCGGCCTTTGGCTGGATTCGGAGGATGTCAGGGATTTTGAGAGGATCGAGGCGCTTTTCAAACCCTTCCCGGCGGCGCGGATGAAGTCCTACGCGGTCGGGTCCGTCGTCAACAAGGTCGCCCACGACGGGCCGGAATGCATCCAGCCTTCCAATGAGCCGGAGACCCTTTCCTTCCAGTTCTAGGTCCTTTGGGCCTTTATCCCTTTTTTCCGCCGCGATAGGTGGCCGAGCTGTCGGGTGTTTCCCAGAGGACAACTTTTTTCAGGGAAACTTTTTCATTCCTCAAAGGACTTTCCAATAGGTCCCAGATGGTCTTGGCCATGTTCTCAGCGGTGGGTTGGACGGCCGGCGAGGATTTGAAGGGCTCCACTTCCTTATTGATGAAGCGGTGGTCGAAACGGGCGAAGACCTCCCGCTGGAGGATCTCCTTCAGGACCCGGAAGTCGATAACGAAGCCGGTCGCGTCCTGGATGGGGCCCTGGACCGTCACCGCCAGGCGGTAAGAATGCCCATGGGGATAGTGGGAGGCCCTGGGGTCATCCTTTCGGAACCCCGAACATTTCCGGAAGGTCTCCAGGTTCCTTGCCCGGTCCCACTTGGGATTGTGCAGGTAATGGGCGGCCTCGAAGGTGATCTCCTTAGTGATCTGGGCGAGGGTCTTTTTCATGGCGTGTCTTCCTTGAATTTCTGGGCGATGGGCACCCGGCGTCCCATGCCGAAGGCCTTGGTCGTGACCTTGAGACCCGGGGCCATCTGGCGCCGCTTGTATTCGTTCTGGTTTATCTTTTTCAGCACGTCACGCACTAATCCGGCGTCGAACCCTGCTTTCACGATCTTGGAAGGCGGCTGGTTCTCTTCCACATAAAGCCGGAGGATCGCATCCAAGTCCTCATAAGGCGGCAGGGAATCCTGGTCCTTCTGATTCGGGCGAAGCTCGGCGGAAGGGGCCTTGGTGAAGATGGCTTCGGGGATGAGGGGCTTGTCCCGGTTGGCGTAGCGGGCCAGTTCATAGACCATGACCTTCGGCACGTCCGAGATGACCGCCAGGCCTCCGCACATGTCCCCGTAGAGGGTGCAATAGCCCACGGCGATCTCGCTCTTGTTGCCGGTGGAAAGCACCAGTCGGCCGAATTTATTGGAAAGCGCCATGAGGAGAAGGCCCCGCAAACGGGCCTGGAGGTTCTCCTCGGTGATGTCCTTAGGGGTACCCTGGAAGGCCGGCCCCAGGCTCGAAAGGGCCGACTCGAAGAGCGGCGTGATGGGGATCTCCTTGAACTCGATGCCCAGGTTCGCGGCCAACTCGCGGGAATCCTCGATGGAACCCCGCGAGGAATAGGGCGAGGGCATGGTCACTCCCATGACGTTCTGCGGACCCAGGGCCTCGGCCGCCAGGGCGGCCACCAGGGCCGAGTCGATGCCGCCGGAAAGCCCCACCAGGACCTTTTGAAATCCGCATTTGCGGACGTAATCCCGAGTGCCGGTCACCAGGGCCTGGTAGATCTTGGCCTGTTCGCTCTCGGGGACCTGAGAGGTCTTGAGGGTCGGGTTCTCGGTGTCGAAGACGAGCAGGTCCTCTTCGAAGGCCTTGCCCAGCTGAAAAAGGCTCCCGCCGCCGTCCACCACCATGCTGCAACCGTCGAAGACCAGCTCGTCGTTGCCGCCCACCAGATTGCAGTAAAGGACCGGGCATTGGGCCTTGCGGGCCACGTCCTTGAGCAAGGCTTGGCGCACGGAAAGCTTGGCCTGGTGGAAGGGGGAAGCGGAAAGGTTCAGGACCAGGTCGGGTTTGGCTTTCCCGATCTCCTCCATCGGGTCCTTGGCGTAAAGGCGGTGGGTGAAAACGCCCTCCACGTTCCAGATATCCTCGCAAATGGTGAGGGCCACCTTCAGGCCCTTGAACTCGAAGGGCGGTTCAGGCCGAGGTGCGGGAGCGAAGTAACGGGCTTCATCGAAGACGTCATAATTGGGGAGCAGGACCTTGTGGTAGGTCTGGAGGATCTTTCCGTCCGTTACCGCCACGGCCGCGTTGAAAAGGGGGTTGCCGGGCCCGGGGTTCTCCAGGATGGTCCCCACCACCGCCAGGATCCCTTGGGCGGCGGAGGCCACTTGATCCAGGGCTTTTTGGGCGGCTTGGAAAAAAGACAGGCGGTCCAGGAGGTCCCGGGGCGGATAACCGGTCAGGGTCAGCTCGGGAAAGAGGGCGATGGCGCAGCCTTCCGCCTTGGCTTTCCGAAGGGAAGCGAGGACCTTGTCGGTGTTCCCATCGAAATCCCCTACGGTGGTATCGATCTGGCAGACGGCGATCTTCATGGGTCCTCTCCCGCGCTCGATGCGGAATTCCTGTAAAGGGGATTCAGTGTAAGGGGAAGGGTGGGCTAAGTCAAAATGAGGGGGACGGAGGCCGGACGGTTCATTGGGAAGGCCAAGGAACCACCCGTTCTTGGATCAATTTGTGGGCCAACACCAGGGCTTCGACGAAATAACCGTCGGAACTGAAGTGGTCGTATTCCTTATGGTCGGAAAGGGGATACCAAGCGGGGCGCAAGGCGGTGAAATCCTTGGAAAGGTCCAACAATGGGACGTGCGTGTAATCCCCTAGGTCGTTCCAAAAGGGCATTTGGGCCTTCATGGGGAAGAATTGGCCCACCGGGAGGATCCCCAGGCGAAGGGCGACCGGTTGCCCCTTGTGGGTCCTCATGGGATCGATCTTGTCGTGGAGCATGCGGATCGGCCTGCCAATGAGCTGGACAAGGTCCTTTTCAATGTCGGGTTCGGCCACGAGCCGGTTGAAATCGGCGAACCAAAGTTCCTTGCTCTTTTCGTCGGACCGGGCCAGGTTTTTGGACCGGCAAAGCTCGAAGAAATGACCCGCCAGGTTCCCGGGCATTTTATCGGCGATCGGCTTCAACAAGATCTCCGGGTCCAGGTCCTTCTCGGGGATACCCTCGGACGAAAGGGGCCGGATGAAATAATCCTGGAACGAGAAATCGGTGGAATTGGTCGTCCTCCCATCGAACATATCGGGCGTGAACATGTTGGGACTGAAGAGGTAGAGGACCAGGTCCACATCGTATTTTTGGACCACATCGGGGGCCAAATAATAAGGCCAAAGGAAAAGCGGGTGGGTACCGGGCTGGGCCAAGGTCAGGACCTGGAAATGGATGGGGTTGTCATCCAGGGAGGCCAGGGTGTTCAATTCCAATTCCAGGCGTTTGGTCAATCCGCCCATCAGGTTTTCATGGTTCCACCCCTTCTTTTTTTGATCATCGGGAAAGGTGTGGTAAACATGCGAATCCCCGATAACGAGGATCCGGAAGATATGAGGAGGTTTGTCCGCGGGATAGTCCCAGTCGGTCAAACCGCTGGCCAGGGGCATTTCCGGTCCCGCGGCGATGAGATCATCTTGGAACACATCATGGAACGAGAACAAACTCTGCCATTGAGGACTGGGAATATAAAAACGATCGGGTGAAAACGGGTCGGAGATCAGCTGGAGGTTGCTTTCCGGGCCCAAGCCATCAAAGCAGGGAACACTGTCCGCGACCGTTGGGAGGGGGTCACCCCAGGCCGAGACCCATTGGACCTTCCTGTTGTAAGGCTTCAGTTGTTCGAAGGGCGCGCTTGGGTCGTTTTGGAGGGCATAGAGGCCTTTTTTGGAGCCCACGAGGGACAGGATGGCCTTGCCCTGGCCTATTGGTTCCAGGGCGGTTCCGTCCTTCGTTTGCCGACAATGGTAAACACCTGGAAGGTTGCGGTCCGCGACATAAAGGCCTTCTTGCCAAACGCAAAGGGCTTCGGGATTCGGGATCTCAGGGCGATCGTGAAGGACGGTGGTGATGGTATTGGTTTTGAGGTCCAATTTTTGGACCGAACCGAGCGCGGGTTCGGAAAAGAAAAGGCAGTCCTGGGAGCCCTGGAAGTCCATGCTCCAGATGGCGGAAAGTGAACATTTTTGGGCGGGCCCTTCCGAGAGGCCGCCTGCATCGGACCCGGCCAGGGTGGTCACAGCCCTATTCGGAAGATCCACCAGGCGGATCCGGGAATTGCCCTGGTCATTGACCGCCAAAAGGCCCGGACCTATGAAAACCAAGGAAGTGGGGGACCGGAACCTGGCCCGATCGAAAGGCCCATCCAGGTAGCCCGATTGGGTGGTTCCCACGAGGGTGGAAACCCTGTTGTTCTCATCCAATTCCACGACCCGAATGCAATGGTTGTCCCTATCCGCGACATAAATCTTCCGGCTCGAAGGGTCCATGGTCAAACCCGATGGATGGTTGAAGGTCGCCTTATTAAACTCCCCGTCGTCCCGTCCGGTCGAACTTTCGCCGGCTAAAAGGTCCAAATAGGACCACATCGGGGTCACGGCTTGGGCCGATCGGGAAAGAAAAGGGAGGAACAGGCCGCATAAAACCAAGATCCTTGTCATGTGGGCCAATGGGCATCCTTAAGAAAAATCTCCGAGGCGGACCGATCCCAAAAATCCCTTTCGAGATTCTCTTCAAGATAGGATAAAAATTTTATCACCTATTAAAATACTCCGCTACTTGGGTGAAAGGAGGCTCTCTTGATATTTGGAGTCCTGGCGGATACCCGGGGGCCACTTCAAACGCCCCAAGTGGCCGCATTGAAGAAGGCCTTCAAGGGCGTGGACGGTATCCTGCACGCCGGGCCGGTGGGCGAGATGCCTGTCCTGGAACAGCTCAAGAAGATCGCCCCGACCAAAGCGGTTTGCGGCAACGCGGAGAACTCCATCGTTCGCTCCGAGCTCCCGGTGACCCTGGTCTGGAGGTCCGGGGCCTTTATCCTGGGGATGACCCATGGCTATGGGAAACCGGTGGGGCTCAAGAACCATCTATTGTTGCAATTCCAGGAAGAGAAGGAACCGGTCCAGGTCATCGTTTATGGACGAAATTTCGACCCCATCGCCCGGCAAGTGGGGGGACACTTCTTTTTCAATCCGGGCTCCTTCCTGGGAAACCTGCCCGAGGGCCAACATGGACGCACAGGTCCCTGCCGGGTCGGGTTGCTTTTCCTCCAAGGGAAGAAAGTGGACGGTCATTTGTTCACGATCGATCTTTAGTAGAATCAAGGCCATGTCCGACCCGATCCAAGCCCGGAATTGGAGGTTGATCCCTTCCCTCGCCCGCCCCACCCCCGGGCAGATGGCTTACGACACCGAATTGTTCAAGAGGTTCCGGTCCGGGGATTCGCCCATCCTGCGTTTTTTCTACTTCGAGCGGCCAACCCTTACTCTTGGACGCCTGGAAGCCAACCGCCTGGACCTGGCGTCCCTTCCTTATCCTTATGAAGTTCGGCCCACCGGGGGCCGGGCGGTGCTCCATGGTGAAGGGGACCTTTGTTATTCCATCGTGGCGTCCACCTCGGACCACCTGGTCGGGGGGGAACTGTTGGAAAGCTACCGAAAGATCAGCGCCATCCTGTCCTATGCCCTTCGGGACCTGGGCCGGGAAGTGCGGTTGTCCGAGGAGAAACATCCGGGGTTGGAAGCCGGCCACTGTTTTTCCTCGCCCTCCTTCGGGGAACTGGTCCTGGAAGGAAAGAAAGTGGCCGGGGGGGCCCAGGCCCGGGAAGGTTCGGTTTTCCTCCAACAAGGTGTGATCCTCCTTTCGGTCGCGGCGGAGTGGAAAGGGCTCCTTCGGGGAGACCCGGGTCCCGCCATGACCGGGCTCAACGAGGACGCATCCCTTTCTCCCATCGCCCGGATCGACGTGGAACGCGCGGTCATTTCCGCCTTCGAGGAAGCCGGGATAAACTTTGAAAAGGCGACCCCTGCCGGATCTTTGGAGTAGGCAGGCCGCTTTGTGGGCTATTTTGCGTTTTCTCGCGGCCTGCTAGGATAAGCCCATGAAAAAATTCGACGCGCTGGTCATCGGGGGCGGACCCGGCGGTTACACCGCGGCCCTGGCCCTGGCCCATCAGGGCAAGACGGTCGCGCTCTTCGAAAAAAAGAAGATCGGCGGCTCCTGCCTTCACGTGGGTTGCATTCCCACCAAGCTCCTTCAATCGGCCGCGTCCCGCTACCATGCCCTCGGCAAGGAAGGGAAGGCCTGGGGCATCGAGGCCGACAACCTCCGGTTCAATTTCCAGACCCTGGTGGACCGGACCCAAAAGACCCTGGCCCTCCTGGAGCGCGGCATCCAATCCCAACTTTCCGCCGCCAAGGTGGAGGTGGTCCAGGGCGAGGCCCAAGTGAAGGCCAAGGACCTGGTCACCTGCAACGGGCACGAATACCAGGGCACGAACCTGCTCCTCGCGCTAGGTTCACGGCCCCGACACCTGCCCGCTTTCCCCGTTGGCGGCAACGTGGTCACCAGCGATGAACTGCTCTCCCAACCGAGGCTTCCCAAATCCCTTCTCATCGTCGGAGCGGGTGTGATCGGCCTGGAGTTCGCCTGCCTCTATGCCCAGTTGGGGGTGAAGGTGCGCATGGGAGACGTCTTGCCGAAGCTCCTACCCAACATGGACGAGGAATTGGGCCAGGTGATCCTGAATTCGGTCCGCAAACTGGGGGTCGAGATCGAACTGGGACTTTTGGAAGTGAAGCCGAAGGACGAGGAAATGGTCCTGGTCTCGGCGGGCCGTGTCCCCAATTCGGACCAGGCGGGCCTGGGGAACCTGGGCCTCCAGGTGGCGGGCGGGAGGATCGAGACCAATCCTTTTATGGAAACCTCCTTACTCGGGGTTTTCGCCCTGGGCGACCTGACCGGACGCTTCCCTTACGCTCACACCGCTTACGAACATGCCCGCATTGCGGCCGGGAGGATCGGCGGGGGTCAGGAAGGGATGGATGATTCCAAGGTGCCCCATGTGGTCTTCACCTCGCCCGAGATCGCGTCCGTCGGCTTGACCGAAACGGAAGCCAAGGGCCGGTTCCCGAACGCCAAGGTGACCAAGCGCAACTTCGCCGCCAACAGCAAGGCCCGCATCCTGGGCGAGATCGGTGGATGGTCCAAGATGGTCTATGACGGGGACTCGGGGCGCATCCTGGGGGTCCATGTCACAGGTCCTGAGGCGACCGACCTGATCGGGGAAGCCTGCGTGCTGGTGTCCCAGGGGATCACCTTGGAAGCCTTGGAAAAAGTGGTCCATCCTCATCCTACGCTCAACGAAATATTCGGCCTTCATGGAGGGGGTCGAGGCTGAAAATGGGCGGTTTTATGGGGTTTTAGGTTTTCCGTGAATTGCCCGTTTTTTGCTTTAGTTCGATCCCCGACCGTCGTTAGATAGTGAACAACCTCAAGGAGCTTCGGTTGAAAAAGGCCCTTCTTTCCATTCTCTTGGTCCTCGTGGTGGCCCCCCTCTGGGCCGGCCCCCCCATGAAGGTCGTTTATAGCACCTCCCGCACCGCTAAGTTCGACTGGAAATGGCCCTACCATCCCATTGAGCGTTTCAGCGCCGTTCAGACCAAGCCCTACCATTACGCCAGCCGGGTCGCTTCCATGAACCTGGAGAACGTCGCGAAATACCGCTTCTACTTCCCGGAGAAGACCTGCCATCGGGAATGGGGTTACTTTTTCACACCCGGGACCAAGCTTTGTCCCAAGCATCCGGTCATTATTTTCGGTGCCCCCAAGAACTACGACGAGACCATCTACCTGCAGAAGTAGGCCCCGCCTTACCTTCCTGTCCGCATTCCGGTTGTGAAAACTACAATTTTGTCCCCGGGATTTTCCGCCCCATTCCCAAGTCCGTTGTTTACCCCTGGTCCGGAGAAGTTTTCGATATTTTTGGACCCGATCCGGGGCTTTTAGGCTTGTTTTAGGAGTGCCGGATGGGATGGGACCTCATTCGTCCGGTGGTATAACAATTGCTTTTTACCTTCCTAGCCACGTCCCTCGGGAAGGGTCCATGTTCCGGAAATTCAGGTTCGAAGAAACGATCTACTCCGACCTTTCGGATATCCCCATGTCCACCCGCTTCAAGCTCGACCGGGTGGGGATCCAGTTGGATGCCAAGACTTGGTCCCACTTCTCATTGGAAGAGCGCCGGGTCCTTTGCCACCTCTCGGTGCGGAGCCAGGGGGAATTGGGCTGCTATCGTGACTTTCTTTTGTTCCTCCTGCGCAAACATAAGGAAAAGGCCGAAAAACGGGACCCGGAGAGCACCCGGCAAGAGCGGTCGGAATGGGAGAACCTGAGCCGCATCCCCGAAATGGTCTATTTCCGCATCCTCAAGCTCAAGAAGCTGATCACGCCCCAAGAATGGATCGATCTGGACGACCTGGAGCGTTACGTGCTTTTCAAGCTCTCCCAGGACAAACGGAACGATGAGGTCTTCGCCCAGGCTTTCGAGGAATTCCTACCCCTTACCGGGCTCAAGGCCCAACGGATCTCCTAAGCCCTTTTTACGGAAGGGATGCGGGTCCGTAACCCTGATTTAACCCCGTTGGCCGAACCTATCCTCAACGACACCGGCCACGCCCCTCGACATCCTCCTCCGCCTACAAGTCTTTGAGCCAAGGAGAACCTAATGTTGAGCTTGGATCTGGCTTCGGACGGCATTTTGTTCCAGTGCGATGGCTGCCGCCATGTGGGGGAGATCCACGTGGAAGGCATGGCCGAAGATGGTTCGGTCTATTGCTGGAAGTGCCTGGGCCGGATGAAGGCCCAAGAAACCCAAAAGAAAGCCAGGGTCATCAGGATCATGGAACCAAAAGGGGCCATTTCCCCGGTCGAGGACGGCCAGTGCGGCCGTTGCGGGGTCATCCACGAGCCGGTCTCGATCTTCGTCGATGAGAACGGTCAGGGCTTTTGTGTGACCTGCTGGCTGGGCAAGGAGCCCACCGGAAGCCGCCGACGTCTGATCCTCATCGAGACCTGACGGCAAGGCCATCTGGCCTGATCCCAGTTCCTCGGGATCCATAAGGACCGAGCGCTATTCCCATTTTCCGGCCCCTTGTTCGATGATCTTTTGGGCCCGGGAAGACATCATCTCCGCCTTCCTGAAACACGCATCGGCCTCGGCCTTGCGCCCCTGCAATTTCAAGCAGAAACCCAGGTCATAATATAAATGCCCCGCTGGCACCCCAAGCTGGATGGCGTTTCGATAGGCTTCGGTCGCCTCCATGAAATGGGAATCAAGGAATTTAAGGAACGCCAACTTTTCCCAATAGACCGCAGTGAGAAATCGGTCCTCTTGGCATTGTTTCCGCACATCCGGCCGGCTTTCCAAGAATGATTCCCATAGGTCCGTGGATCTCTTGTCTTTGATCGCCCGGTCGATACCATCGAAAGTCCTTTCTGCGGAGATCCAAGACGCGAGGGTCCCCCTTCCGATCTCCTGGGCGCGCACTAGGATCAAACAAATGGGTCTCCGCTCAGATCCGGGGACGGTATCGACGGCCAATTGCCTGAAACGAAGGCCGGGGAAACGCACGATGAAATAGGGAAGATATTCGGAGTTAACGACCATCGAAGCCCATTCCCCAGGCTGGGGATCCCGCCGGTCCAGAAGGTTAAAAGGGTGGACCGCCAGGGAAAGTACCTTATTGTCGTAGTCGGTGTTGAATTCAGTGAAAATATAAAGAGGTCCCGTCCTTTCGCGCTGCGCTTCCAAAGTTTTGTAAGCGTCCCAGTGGGAAATGGGCCGCCATACATGTGCTGGCCCGGCCTGGGGATCGCAATAAGAGCCGAAGAAGGAAAAAGAGTTCATTATCAGGATGGGGATAAGGAGGAGGAGCGGTGCCCATCTCGGGGCCCTGGACCAATATCCCACCAAGCTTTGGACCCCGAAGGTGGCTGCGAGCGCGAGGAAAGGGAAGGCGGGAGTTATCCTCTGCAACTCCAGGCTGTTCGTGACCACGCCCGGCTGAAGGGCCAGGAAGAATCCCACCC
This sequence comes from bacterium, assembly GCA_035549195.1. Classification (NCBI taxonomy): domain Bacteria; species bacterium. The sequence goes on along the minus strand of DASZRK010000017.1, from coordinate 199,746 downwards.
CAAGGCCCAACGCCCATTTTCTCGTCGGTGACCCGATCACCTGGATGACCCCCACTAGGACCAAGGCTCCCGTGATAGGGTCCAACATCCCACCTTTCAAAGGGCCAAGGGGAAAACTGGAGGAGCCATCCCAAAAGATGCCGTTCAGGTAAAAGGCGTAGGAGCGTAAGGAGAACCAGTTCCCGAAATCATTCCGGATCAAGGACATTCCGCCGGGGGCCAAGCGTGCCAGTAGCAGAGGAACGGCGAAGGGAAGGGCAAGGACAGGAAAGACCGGCATCAGGGACATGCGGCGCTCCTTCCATTGCGCAAAGACCAAAATGAGCAGGAAGAACGACCAGATCGGGAGCCAGTTCGTATAAACGAAAAAGCCCATCCCGCCCCATAAGCCAAGGGCCAGGAGGAAGAAGATCTTGCGCGGGCCTTTCGCGGTTTTTACGTAGAGGCCCCAAAGCCCGAATCCGGCCAATTGGAAAAGTGGAATGAAATCGTTCGGGGTGGAAAGCCGCATGAGGGAGAACTCCCAAAAGGAAAAGGCGAGGATCCAGGCGAAGATCATCGAGAAGCGGGAGGAAAAACGCGTCCTGGCCGCACCGTAGGCCATCAAGGCGACGGCTATGGAAACTAGCGCCGGGAAAACACGCAAGGCCCATAGGGAAGGCTCCACCAGCCGGTAATAAAGTCCCAGGGCCCAGATCAGCAAAGGCTCCATCCGGGCTTCCGCCCAGAGAAGGTTCCATTTCCAGTGTTCCTTCAATCCCAATGCGAGATAGGAAAAGGTGCCCTCATCTGAAATGGGCAAATAGGGCAATCCTTCCAGGCGGAAGAAGCGGGTGAAGACCAAGCCTAGGAGGAAAAGGATCCAATACAACGGAAGGAACGACCGCCGACCTTTGTCCCGGTCATCGGCCAGGAAAGAGCTTTTTTGTCTTAGGACGGCATGGATGCCTGTCACCGAGGGGACCAGGATCCCGAAAGCGAAGATCCAAAGCTTGGATGTTAGGTCCCATGACCCGAAGGACAAAAGAAGATTGGCCGTGAGAAAAAGAAGGAAATAAAAAGGCGGATGAAAAGGGACCGATAGGGACCGGCCCGGAGTTTTAAAAGGCCGTTCTTGGCGCATGGGCTGATTTTAACATGGACCCGTGGACGTTGTTCGGGTTCCGGATTTCCGGAATGCCCGATCGGGGGGATTCAACCCATGTCCGCGAAGGAATGGTCGGGGCATTTGCGGGCCGTGTAATCCTTGTCCCAGGACGTCTTGAAGAGGATGACCGGCCGGTCCAGCTTGTCCTTGGTCTTGAGCACCTGGACCGGCGGATCGAAGGTCGAGGGATCGCCCTTCAGCCAGGCGCTGGAAGTGAAGGGAAGGGTCTCCAGTTCGCTGTCCACCCCATATTCGCTCTTCAAGCGGTATTGCAGCACGTCGAACTGCAGGCGGCCGACGGCGGCCACGTAGAAATCCAGCTCGTCCCAGCTCTTGAGCATCTGCACGGTCCCCTCCGCGGTCATCTGTTCCACGCCCTTGTCGAAGGATTTGCGCTTGCTGACATCCTTGGGCCGCACCCGGGCGAAGATCTCGGGTTGGAAGGAAGGGAGCGGCTTGAAGTTGAAGCCTCCGGTCAGCGAGATGGTGTCGCCGATGGCGAAGGTGCCGGGGTTGATGACCCCCACGATGTCGCCCGGGTAGGCCAGGTCCAGCGTGGAGCGGTCGGAGGCCAGCATGGTATGGGGCCGGGAGAGGCGGATCTCCTTGTCCAGCCGGTGATGCTTCACTACTAGGTCCCGCTCGTAGCGGCCGGAGCAGACCCTTAAAAAAGCCGTGGAATCCCGGTGCTTGGGGTTCATGTTGGCCTGAAGCTTGAACACGTAGGCGCTGAAGGGGGTCTCGATGGGGTCCACCAGGACTTCGCCCGAGGGCGAGTCCGCCAAACGGGGCCCCGGGGGAGGGGCCATCTCCACGAAGGCGTCGAAGAAGGGCTCCACCCCGAAGTTGGTCAGGGCCGAGGCGAAGAAGACCGGGGTGACCTTGCCCTTGAGGAACTCGGCGTGGTCATAGGCGTTGCCGGCCACCTCCAAAAGCTCCATGTCATGGTGGAGCTTCTCCCAAAGTTCGGGGGAGACGTGGTCCTTCACCCCCGGGTCGGAAAGGGGGATGCGTTCCACCGCCGCCTTGGCGGCGCCGCCCACCGAGACCTTCTTGAAAAGGATCAATTCCTTCGTGCGGCGGTCCACCACCCCGACGAATTCCCGGCCGCTCCCGACCGGCCAGTTCATGGCGGAGGAATGGATGCCGAGCACTTGTTCCACTTCCTCCATCAGGTCCAGGGGCTCTCGGCCGGGCAGGTCCATCTTGTTCACGAAGGTCATGACGGGGATGCCCCGCAGGCGGCAGACCTCGAAGAGCTTGCGGGTCTGGGTCTCCACACCCTTGGCCGCGTCGATGACCATGATGGCGCAGTCGGCGGCGGTGAGGGTGCGGTAGGTGTCCTCGGAGAAGTCCTGGTGGCCCGGGGTGTCCAGCACGTTGATGATGGCGTTCTTGTAGGGGAACTGCATGGCGGAGGCGGTGATGGAAATGCCGCGCTCCTGCTCCATGCCCATCCAGTCGGAGACGGCCACCTTGCCGCCCTTGCGGCCCCGCACCATGCCGGCGGTCTGGATCATGCCGGAATAAAGGAGGAGCTTCTCGGTGAGGGTGGTCTTCCCGGCGTCAGGATGGGAAATGATGGCGAAGGTACGGCGCTTCGCCACCGCGTTCTTGATCTCGTTGGTCGGCACTTGTTCCATAGGGGGCGGTATCTTACCAAATCGCCCCGGTTCCTCAAAACACGCGCGGCCTTGATGCTGTTCCGGCCCCCCCACTAAACTGGGCCCATTCCAGACCAGGAAAAGCCATGAAACTCATCCGACGTATCGTCCAAGAAGCCGTTGTTTTCCTGAAGCGATGCTGGTTCCTGGTAATGCTCCTGGTCCTGGCCTTGTTGGCCTATCCGGTGGAGCGGGGGAGCGAGTTCTGGGTCTGGACCAGTCTTTCCTACGTGACCTCCTTCATTTTCTATGTCCTGACCATCTATCTGCCCCAACGCCGCGACCAAAAGAACATCCACCGGGTCATCGTTCCCTATCTTCAGAAGGTCATCAATGACACTCGGAGCGTTTCCTATTCTTTCCTGGCGGCGTCCGGACATGCTTCGGACATCCAAGGCATGAGGGAGGATGATTTCCACGAGATCTTCAAGAAGGTCAAACCCTTGGAAGGCTCTACCCGATTGGATTTCCTCGGTTTTTCCAATTGGACTGAATATCTCATTCATCAGAAGGGCCGGGTGGTCCAGGCCCTCGACCGCGTGTTGTCCTATGAACACTACCTGGAAACGGATTTCATCCTCCAAGTCGAGACCCTGCAGAACTGCGGGTTGTTCGAGATCATCGACCGGATCGAGAAGAATCCGGTGGAACACGAGGACCTCTCTTTCCTGACGCAGGCCTATTACGAGTGCTACCTGCAGGTGCGGGCATTGGAGACGGCCCTCCAGCGTTACATGGCCGATGTTTGAGAAAGGTCTTGCGCCACTTCTTGCTTCGGCTAGAGTACCCTCATTGACCAAAATCTTATCGGGCGAAGCCCGACAAGATGGAAATGAGGATGACCCAGTCATCCATTCTGGGCCTTCGGCCCAGCTTGTCCAAGGGACAGGGTAACGTCATCCTAACAACGGAGCCTTTTCATGCGTGATACCTTCTGCCTGGCTTGGGACCAAGCCCACGGTGCCAAACTGGTCGATTTCCACGGCTGGAACATGCCGGTCTCCTACCCCAAGGGCATCCTGGCCGAACACGAGGCCACCCGCACCAGCGCCGGGCTTTTCAACATCACTCATATGGGCCGCCTGCGCATCCACGGTCCCCAGGCCTACAAGCTCTCCCAATGGGCCTTCACCAACGACCTTTCCAAGGCCCCGATCGGCAGCGCCCTCTATGGCTTCCTCCTCAACGATAAGGGCGGGATCATCGACGACGTCATCATCTATAAAGAGGCCAACGACCGCTTCCTCTGGATCATCAACGCGGGGGGACGGGAGACGGATGTGGAGCATTTACGGAAGCTGGCGGCGGGGAAGGACCTGAAGATGGACCTCCTCTCCGATGAGACGGCTCTTTTGGCCCTACAGGGCCCCAAGGCTGACCCGGTCCTGAAACGGTTAGTGAAGGATCTGGACCTGGATCAGGTCCCCTATTTCGGGTTCGGACGGGGAACGATCAACGGAAAGGCCGCCTTCATCATGGCCACCGGTTATACGGGCGAGGATGGCTACGAATTGATGGTGGATGTGAAGGACGCGCCCATGATCTGGGACCTTTTAGCTTCCCAGCCCGAGGTCACGGTCTGTGGCCTGGGCGCCCGGGATTCCCTACGGTTGGAAGCGGGCTTACCCCTCCATGGCAACGACATTGACGAGACCACCCAGCCTTATGAGGCGGGGCTTGGCTGGGCCGTGAAAATGGACAAGGAGGGCGGGTTCTTTGGCCGGGAAGCCCTGAACAAGACCCCGGGCCGCAAACTCATCGGGCTCACCCTGGAAGGCCAGAACATCCCACGCTCCCACTATAAAGTGCTGTCCGATGGCCAAGAGGCGGGGGTCGTGACCAGCGGGGTCTTCTCGCCCACCCTCAAGAAGGGGATCGCCCTGGCCTATGTGAAAAGCGATTTCCTGGAAAAACCACTGGCCGTCGAGATCCGAGGCAAGTCCGTGCCGGCGGAAAAGGTGAAACTCCCGTGGGTCCGCCATGTGACCAAGGCCAAGACGAAAGGCTGAACCCGGCGATGGCGGACCGTCCCACAGGTTACGACCCTCAAAATGACGCCATTGAGATCGTGGATTACGATCCGGATTGGCCCGTGCTTTATCTAAAGGAAGAGGGGATCCTGCGAGGGGTCTTGGCGGCCTTCGGCCCCCTTTCTATCGAACACTTCGGCAGCACTTCCGTTCCCGGCCTAGCCGCCAAGCCCATCCTGGACATCATGGTGAGCGTGGCTTCGCGGGACCTGTGGCCTTCCTTGGTCCAACCCCTCCAAAATCTGGGCTATTCCTATTGGCGCGATAACCCCCAAGAGAACGAGATGTTCTTCGTAAAGGGGATGCCGCCCTATGGTGAAAGGCGTACCCATCATGTCCATATCTACGATCGGCAAGGTATGCGTTGGAAAAGGGAATTGGCCTTCCGGGATCACCTTCGCCGAGAGCCCGAAGCGGCAAGATGTTATGAAAGGTTGAAGAAGGAACTGGCGGCGAAGTTCACCTTTGACCGGGAAGCTTACACCCAAGGGAAGGGCGGGTTCATCGAGGAGACCTTGGTAAAAATTACACAAGGATAGAAGTGGAAAACTTTTCCGCTTCTGTTATATTCGTTCCCGTTCCCCACGCACTTCCCCACCGACCATTCCCTGAGCCGTCGCCTCTTCCCGAGAGATCATGCGAAAGTTCGCTAAAACCCACGAATGGTACGAGGACCTGGGCTCCGGCAAGGTCAAGATCGGCATTTCCAAGCATGCCGCCCATGAGCTTTCCGACGTGGTCTTCATCGAACTGCCCGACGTGGGCAAGAAACTGGCGGACAAGCAAAGCCTCTGCGTGCTCGAGTCCGTCAAGGCCGTGGCCGACGCCTATAGTCCGGCCGGGACGGTCGTGGAAGTGAACAGCAAACTCAAGGACCAAGCGGGTCTCGTGAACCAGGACCCGGAAGGCGAAGGCTGGATCGCCATCGTGCAGATCGACAACCCCAAAGCGCTCGACGAATACCTCACTGAAGAACAATACCTCGCGACGCTCCACTAAAACTGGAGTCGAATTTGGCTTACATCCCCATCACCGCCGAAGACGAAAAGGCCATGCTGGCCGTCATCGGCGCCAAGAAGCTGGACGACCTTTTCGCGGACGTGCCCCCCTCCGTCATCCTGAAGAACGGCCTCGATCTACCCCGTGGTCTGACCGAACCCGAGCTCAAGCGTTTCTTCAACCTGATCGGCAAGAACAACCAGCCCGTCTCCGACCGGCCCTGCTTCCTGGGCGCGGGGGTCTATTACCACGAGGTACCCGCCGCGGTGAAGGCGGTGGTGACCCGGCCCGAATTCCTGACCTCCTACACGCCTTACCAGCCCGAGATCGCGCAGGGGACCCTCCAGACGCTCTTCGATTTCCAGACCTATATGGTGGAATTGACCGGCCTTGAGGTCTCCAACGCCTCCCTCTACGACGGGGCTTCCTCCGCCGCCGAGGCGGCCCTGCTGGCGCTCCGCATCAAGAAAGCCGAGTCCTTTGTTTACGTGTCCCGGGGCGTGCATCCCGAATACCGCCAGACCATCCAGACCTACCTGAACCCCCTGGGGCACAAGATCCGGGAGATCCCCCTGAAGGGGACCGAGACCGACCTCGAACAGCTCAAGACCGACCTTTGGCCCAACTCGGTGGTGATGGTCCAATACCCGAATTTCCTGGGAACCGTCGAAGACCTGGCGGCCATCGCCAAGGTCTGCAAAGAAAAGAACGCTTACCTCGTGGCGGTCGTGGCCGAGGCCATGAACCTGGGGCTCCTACCCTCTCCGGCCTCGCTGGGGGCCGACATCTGCGCGGGGTCCGCCCAATCCTTCGGCAATATCCTTTCCTTCGGAGGGCCCCATGCGGGGTTCCTGACCGCCAAGTTCGACGATATCCGCCAGATGCCGGGCCGCATCGTGGGAGAGACCGTGGACCGAAACGGCAAACCCTCCTGCGTGCTCACCTTCCAGGCCCGGGAGCAGCATATCCGCCGGGAACGGGCCGCCTCCAACGTTTGCACCACCCAGTCGCTCATGGCCAATTTTGCGTCGGCCTGGCTCTATTTCAAAGGTGGCGCCGGGGCCCAACAGGCCGCCCGGGACGGGGCCGCCACCGCCCACGCCATCGCCACCGAGATCGCCAAACTGCCCGGGTTCAAGATCGAGACCGCCCGTTATTGCAATGAGTTCGTCATCCGCCCGCCCTCGGCCGGTTTCGCCGATTTCCTGGCCGAATGGGGCATCGTGGCCCCCTTCGACCTTTCCAAGGATTACCCGGAGTTCAAGGACTGCGTCCTGGCGGCCTGCACGGAAATGACCTCGCTCGAGGACATGGAATCCTTCATCTCGGCCTGCGAGGATTTTTCCAAGCACGCGGGCAACGCCTCCGCGGGCGCCGGCCACAAGGTGCACCAGAAGCCCTCCCAATTGCCCGCTTGGATCCAGGCACGGCCTACCCCCAAGATCGAGGCCCATCACGAAGTGGAAGTGATCCGCTATTTCACCGAATTGGCCCGAAAGAACTTCTGCATCGACAACGGTTTCTACCCGCTCGGTTCCTGCACCATGAAATACAACCCCAAGGTCCACGAGGAGATCGCCTTCCAGGACGCCTGGGCCAACCTCCATCCTTCCCAGCGGGAGGACGAGGTGCAAGGCGCGCTCCAGGTCATCTATGAACTGGAACACTGGCTCCATGAGGTGACCGGTTGTCATGCCCTCACCTTGCAGCCCGCCGCCGGGGCCCATGGGGAACTGACGGCCCTCTTGATGGCCAAACGTTATTTCGCCGACCGGGGCGAGCACCAGCGGATGAACGTGATCGTGCCCGACTCGGCCCACGGCACGAATCCGGCCTCCGCCACCATGGCGGGTTGGAAGACGGTCTCCATTCCCACCGACAGCCGAGGGAACATGGACCTGGAAGCCCTCAAGGGGAAGTTGGGCAAGGACACGGCGGTCCTGATGCTGACGAACCCGAGCACGCTCGGGTTGTTCGAGGAGCATATCCTCGAGGTCGCGAAACTGGTGCATGACGCGGGGGGTCTTCTTTATTACGACGGCGCCAATATGAACGCCATTTTGGGGATCTGCCGACCGGCGGATATGGGGTTCGACTTGGTGCATCTCAATCTTCACAAGAGCTTTTCCACGCCGCATGGCGGTGGCGGGCCCGGCTCCGGGCCCGTGGGCTGCACCAAGGCCCTGGAGCCTTACCTCCCGGAACCCCGGGTGGCCAAGGAAGGGAACCGTTACTATCTAAGGAGCGGTTCGCCCCAGAGCATCGGGCGCATGAAGGGCAATGTGGGCAACTTCGGGGTGCTATTGCGGGCGTTGGCCTATTGCAAGCGCAACGGCAAGGAAGGGTTGGAGCGGGTGGGCCGCATCGCCACCCTGAACGCCAATTACCTCTTGGCTCGGCTCAAGAACCACTATCCGGTGGCCTATGACCGCATCTGCAAGCACGAGTTCGTGCTGACCGCCGAACCTTTGAAGAAGAAATACGGCATCTCGGCGCTGGACATCGCCAAGCGCATCATCGACTTCAACTACCATCCGCCCACCATTTATTTCCCGCTGGTGGTGCCGGAGTCCATCATGGTGGAGCCCACCGAGACCGAGACCAAAAAGACGCTGGACGAGTTCGTGGACGCCATGCTCAAGATCCGCACCGAGATGGAGACCAACCCGGATGTCTTCAAGAACGCGCCCTATTCCACGCCCGTCTCCCGGCTGGATGAAGTGAAAGCCGTCAAAGAACCGAAGCTCGTTAAAAAATAAAACCAATTAGCCACAGATGCATGGGATAAATGGGATGGAAGGCGAACGACCCAATAGGATCGGCCTCTAAAGTCTGGGGATTTCCGGTTTTCCCATTGATCCCATGTATCTGTGGCGAAATTCTTTTCGAGGGTTCCCATGTTCTTTTTTGACGGGATTCGTTCAAGAATTTTCATTTTTTACTCCCTTCTCATCTTTTCCCTTTTACCCAGTTTATGTTTCTCCGCCACTTCCGCCGATTATTACCGGGCGGGCCTCAAGCTTTATAACGATCGGCAATACGGCCAGGCCGAAACCTACCTCAAGGCCGCCATCCAGGTGGACCCGAACAATTGGGAGGCCGAGCAGGTGCTTGGCTTCTGCTATTACCGGGAAGGGCGGACGGGCGAAGCCAAGACCGTCCTGCAGCAGAGCCTGGACCATCACCCGGACAATCCCTCGCTCCGAAAATTCGTGAATAGCCTGGGTGGGACCGCAACCAACAACTCCACGTCCGCTTCTCCTGCGGTCTCTCCGGTCATCGGGGGCGGGAATTTCGGGTTGGGGTTGGTCGTGGGGTCGCCCGGCGATTTCGGCGCCACGGGCAAGTACTGGCTGGACAACCAGAACGCCTTCCAAGGGGCCCTCAAGATCAACGGAGGGACCGTCGCCCAGTTCCAATACCTCTGGCACGATTACGACCTGGTCCATCCCAGTTCGGGGGCCATGCCCTTCTATATCGGGGTCGGGGGCGATCTGGCTTTCGGAGGCGGCACCGTCGCCATCGCCGGCTGTGCGCCGATCGGACTGACCTATCTCTTCCAGAAGACCTCGATCCCCATCGATCTCTTCGTCGAAGGGGTCCCCACCCTCTGGTTCTTCAGCGGCGGCACCAGCTTCCAGCTCTATGCCGACCTCGGCGCCCGTTACTATTTCTGAGCCGGAAAAGCCAAAAGACGGCCGCTCAACGGATCAGCAGGATCCTTCTTTTCTTCAGGCTGAAGGGTTCGGCCAGGTAAAAGATATAGACCCCGCTGGCGCAGGGATCCCCGTATTTGTTCTTCCCATCCCATTCATACCATTGGCTCACCGGTCCGGATAAGGAGCGGGAATCCAAGGTCCTGATGTGCTCCCCCGCCGAATTGTAGATCCGAAGTTCGTAATCCCCCGGATAGGACGTGTAATTTACATAGATGGAAACCGGGGGTCCGGAAGGCCGCAGGACGTTCTGGCTGACCTGGAAAATGTCGGCATTATAAGGCGTGGCGGTGGGGGTGAAGGTGGGTGTCCAAGTGCAGGTATTGCCGGGATAACCGCAAGGCGTGAGGGTGGCGGTGGAAGTGGCGGTGGAGGTGGGAGTCCGGGTCGGGGTCCGGGTGGTGGTGAAGGTGGGGGTCGAACTGGGCGTGAAGGTGGCGGTCGGGGTCCTGGTATGGGTCGGCGTGAAGGTCGGGGTGGTGGTCGTGGTGAAGGTCGGGGTCGAGCTGGGTGTATAGGTGGAGGTCATCGTCGGGGTGAAGCTCGGGGTGGCCGTATGGGTCGGGGTCCGGGTGGGGGTCGTTGTCGCCGTGTTCGTGGCGGTGAAGGTAGGGGTCGGGGTGGCCGTGGAGGTCGGGGTGGGGCTGGCCGTGAAAGTGGGGGTGAGGGTCGTGGTGTTGGTCGTCGTGGAGGTGGCCGTGAACGTCGGGGTCAAGGTCGGGGTCGGGCTGGGCGTGTAAGTGGAGGTCATCGTTGGGGTGAAGCTTGGGGTGGCCGTATGGGTCAAGGTCGGGGTGGGGCTCAGGGTCGCCGTGCCCGTGGAAGTGGACGTAGGGCTTGCGGTCGTGGTCGAGGTGGATGTTGAACTGGGCGTGAAAGTGGGGGTCGAGGTCGGGGTACTGGTCGGCGTGGGACTGAGCGTGGAAGTGGGCGTCGGTGTTGGAGTGGCGCAGGAGATCCGCAGGACCGAACCCCCGGCGCCCGTGTTCGTGCCTAAGTAGATGTTCCCCCCGGCGTCCACGGCGATCCCATAATCCGTTTGGGAGAGGGCACAACTGGTCCCCAACAAGGTCCACGATCCGTCGGGATTGATCGTGTATTCAGCGTATTGACCGATCTCAGCCACGTAAGCCGTCGAACCACTGACCCACATTTGATAAGGCTGAGCTCCCGTCGTCGTCACCACGGTGGGGACCTGGTTCGTCAAACTCCCGGGCTCGTCATAGGCCAATATCTTGCCGGTCCCGTATTCCGCCACATAGAGGGTATTCCCGACCTTCCACATCCCGGTGGGCTGGTTCAGACTGCCTCCCGTCGAGCCGATCGTGACACTTCCCTGCAAGGTCCCGCTGGGGTTGTATTCAGCGACCATTCCCGTGACGCTGGCCGTATCCATATAGACGTTCCCGCTGGCGTCCACGTAAAGGTATTGGATGGGGCCGCCCGTATTGACCGTCCATTGGAACGTATAAGGCGAGGTCAGGGAATATTTGGTCAACTGGCCCGAAGTATTGCCGACGTAGAGGAAACCGTTCACATCGTCCACCGCCACGGCATAAGGGGACGGGAGATTAACGGCGGTGTTGAGGGTGGGCCCGTAAGGTCCGGGCGCGGGGTTGCCGCTGCTGTCGTAGACCCGGATCAGGTTGTTGGGGCGGTCGGGCACGTAGATATAACCGTTGGACGAAGCCGCCAGCCCAAAAACGTATTGGGAAAGGGCGGGAGCGGCCCACCCGAGGGCCGTTTGGCAGCAAAGGGCGGCGGCGGAAGGCGTGGGCAAGCCGTGGGCCAAGGCCCAAAGGAGAAGGGAAACAAGGAACGGCTTTTTCATACAAGGTATCCAAATAGTGAATGATCCATATCGAGGCATCAAAGCGCGGATGGACCCGCGGTCATCGAAGGAATGTCCAGAATCATATCACCGGGAACGGGCCGGCCCCCTATGTAGAAAGTGGGCCAGGCCCCTGATTATTCCCTGTTTTTTTGGGGGCAGGGCACTTTTGACGCATTGGGCCTAGGCGGAAGAAGCGGTCCCGTGCGGGAGCCGGTCGGACCGTCAGGCCGTCATCGTCCCTTCGGCCAGCTCCTCCACCTCGTTCTCCAATTGGATCCGGGCCGCCTCCAGGCGCTTACGGCGTTCGGCGGTGATCTTGGGGAATTCCAGGCCTAAGTTGCAGATGGTCCCGGCCAGGATGTCCGCCACCAGGGTCCGCGAGGCCCATTTGTGGTTGGAGGGGATCACGTACCAAGGCGCCCATTCGGTGGAGGTGGCGGTCAAGGCGTCCTCGTAAGCCTTCATGTAATCGTCCCAATAGGCCCGCTCGGGCAGGTCCGAATCGGAGAATTTCCAATGTTTCGCCGGATTGTTCAAACGGGCCAGGAGCCGCTTGCGCTGCTCATCCTTGGACATGTGCAGGTAGAACTTCAGGACGATGATGCCGTTCCGGGTCAGGTGCTTCTCGAAATGGTTGATGTCGCTGTAACGGTGCCTCCAGATGTTCTCGCCCTTGACGCCGGGCGGGAGCTTCTGGTGATCGAGATATTCGGGGTGCACCTTCACCACCAGCACGTCCTCGTAATAGGAACGGTTGAAGATACCGATGCGACCGCGCTGGGGCAGGGCCTTCATGTAGCGCCAGAGGAAATTGTGGTCCAACTCGTCGTTGGTGGGTTTCTTGAAGTTGTGCACCTGGCAGGCCTGGGGGTTGAGCCCCGACATCACATGGCGGATGATGCCGTCCTTTCCGGCGGCGTCCATGGCCTGGAGGATCACCAGGATGCCGTAGGTATCGGAGGCCCACAAAAGGTTCTGGGCCTCGGCCAGGTTCTCCAGGTTGCGCTTGAGGATCTTCTTGGCCAGGCGCATGACCCTTTCCTCGCCGAACCTGTCCAGCAGGTCCTTGTGGGAGGCCCAGCCCGGGTCCAGGTCCCGGAAGTAGACCTGTTTTCCGGGTTTGATGACGAACTTGTTCAGGAAACTTTTCTTGATCACGGTATCCTCCGGGGTCGGCCGATGGGGGGCTATTATCATTCCCCACGACGTCAACGGACCCTTTCCCCGGATTTTTTAACCTGGCCGTAACGCGTGATACGGTCTTTTCAAGGAGAAATCCCGGTGGAAGAATGTCCAAGAACGATCAACACGGAAGGACGATCATGAGGAAATGCCATGCTTGCGGCAAGCCTTGGGAAGGGACGCCCGGTTCCCAGCCCGGGCGCAACGAGACCTGCGCCGGATGCGGCGCGGACCTTCATTGCTGCCGGAACTGCCGGCTCTACGATCCATCCGTCCACAATCAATGCCTGAGCCGCACCACCGAACCCGTGCGCGAGAAGGACAAGCGGAATTTCTGCGATGAGTTCGAGATGGGCGCGAAAGGGGGCGGAGCGGCGGGCCCGCCGAAGGAAGACATGGAAAAGAAGTGGAAGGACCTCTTCCAGTGACCTTGGCCCGGGTTGAACGGGAAGAAAGGGCGAGGTCCGGGCTTGGGGCGGCCCCCCAGCCCGCCCGAACCGGGGTATAATCCATCCAAGGGACTTTTTCAGGAGGATGATTTGAAGACGATCTTGACCGCGTTGTTCCTCGCCGGGGCCGCTTGCGCCTGGGCCCAATCGGACGAACTTTACGTGTCCAAGAACGTTTTCACGCCCGGCACGGACACCGTCGATATCCAGGTCACGGCCCCGAATTTCCCGAATACCGTCTCCCTGCGCATCTACAACTCCGTGGGGGAATTGGTCCGGATCCTGGAGCACATCGACACCATCGGCGCCTTCACCCAATCCTATAGTTGGGATGGGAAGAACGTGAACGGGGACAAGGTGGCCAGCGGGGTCTACCTGATCCTGTTCAAGGACAACCAATCCCTGCATACCGCCCGCATCCTCGCCGTTCAATAGTCTTGCCCGCGCCTAAACCTCGGACCCGTTGCGGATGGCTCAATAGCGATGACCTTCTCATGGTCGCCTACCATGACCGGGAGTGGGGCGTTCCCCTGCGCAACGACCGGCGCATCTTCGAATACCTGGTCCTGGAGGCCTTCCAGGCGGGCCTCTCCTGGAGAACGGTCCTTCATAAGCGCGAGAACTTCCGCCGGGCTTTCCGGGGCCTCGACCCGAAGCGCATCGCCCGCTGGGGCGCCCGGGAGCAGGCCCGGCTCCTCAAGGACGCGGGGATCGTGCGCAACCGCGCCAAGATCAAGGCGGTCATCCGGAACGCCCGCTGCTTCCTCGAGGTCCAAAAGGAGTTCGGGTCCTTTTCCCGCTATATGTGGGGATGGGTCGGCGGGAAGCCCATCCACCACCGGTTCCGTTCGCTCAAGCAGGTCCCGGTGGTGATCCCGGAAGCGGAGGCCTGGTCGAAGGACCTGAAAAAAAGGGGCTTCGGCTTCCTGGGCCCGACGGTCCTCTACGCCCATATGCAGGCCGCGGGGATGGTGAACGACCACATCGTGGATTGTTTCCGTTACCACGGGGTAAAAACCTCACCTCGAAGAAGCGAAAAAACCGGGAAGAAGCGAAGGGTCGTTTAAGGCTCCGTTCTGCATGACGGGAAGTTCGGAAGGGTCCTTCCGCGATCAAGAGTGTTTTGATTTTCCTTTTTCATCCCCTTTTTCATAGAATATCGGCACTCCATGACCACCGAAACGCTCGACGATTCCAAATACGCCAAAGGCACCGGCATCTTCTCCATTTATGAGAAGGTGGAGATGCCCGCCGATCCCAAAAAACTCGGGACGGCCCTGCTGGAGATGGGCAACGACAGCCTGCTGGCCAATCATTTCAACATCCTGGGCTTCATCCCGTTCCCCGGCCTGGGCCTGGTCGGACCGGAGACGGTCCTCCAATTCTCCTGGATCCTTTCCGAGTCCCACCGTTGCCTCATCTATAACCCTAAGACCAAGCGGCTGATCGACGAGCTCTATACCTGCAGCCCCGAGAAGGACGGCCGGCTCATGTTCGAGCGCATGAACAAGCTCATCAAGAAGCCCGCCCGCACCGTGACCTTGCATGAGATCGTGGGCAAGGAGTTGGCCCTAAAGGAGGAGCCGGAGAAGCTCTTCCACTCGGTCAAGAAGGCGGCCACCAAGCTGCGCTTCGCACCGGACTCCAATTACTGCGTCTCGGCGGTCTTCTTCGACATTCCCGACCGAAAGCTCGACGAGGACACGCTGGAGGTCATGCTGACCAAGGCCCTCAACAAGGACGACCAGAAACCCGTCATCGAAGCGGCCTGCCGCTACGATCCCCAGGGCTACACCTACATCCACCATTCGCCCAAGCACTTCGCCGGGCTCCACAGTTACCCGGGCACCCTCAAATCGGCCCACTTGAGCCTTATCGGGACCGGGAGCGCCATCGTGTCCGTGCTGGAGGATATGGAAGAGGTGGTCTTTACCCGCAAAAAGTCCGAACCGACCATCAGTGTGAAGATCGTCGCCGACGATTTTTAGGCTTTTCCCTTCGTTCTACGATTACCCCCGAAATTTACCCTTCCTTGCCGCCTGGAAAGGCGGGGTCGCCTAGAATGGCCGTAAACAAATCCTTCCTTTTAGGAGGCATCCATGGAAAAGTTATTGGTCTTCGTGGGCCGCACCATCTATTCCCTGCCGTTCCTGGGGTTCGGGGCGGGGCACCTGATGAACGCGGACAAGATGAAGGGAATGGTCCCGGGGATGTTCCCGGGCGGGGCCTTTTGGATCTATTTCACGGGCGTGGCCATGATCCTGGCGGCGCTGGCCATCATCACGGGCAAACAGGGGCGGGCCGCCTGCTTCGGCCTGGCCCTCATGCTGCTCGTCTTCATCGCCACGGTCCACCTGCCCGGGTTGGCCGACCCCCCGACCCAGATGATGTCCCTGATGGGCCTTTATAAGGATACAGGGCTCCTGGGTGGGGCCCTGGTGATCGCTTCCACCTTCAAGAGCAAGGCCTGATAGGCCTGTCCGGTCCGGGTCGACCCGTTCGTCGTTCATTCAAGGGTGGCGAGGCCCGCTTTCTCCGGAAGGGCTTGAGATTCCACCCTGGACATTGCTATTTTTTCCCGTCTTCAAGGGCAGCTGAAAGGCCCTAACCCGCACAAGGAGCCGTTATGGGCGACATCGTTTCCATCCAGGACGTTCATAAGGAATACCACCTGGACAAGGTGGTGGTGCCCGCCCTCCAGGGCGTGGACCTGTCCGTCTCCCAGGGCGACTTCCTTTCCATCGTGGGCCCCTCCGGGTCCGGCAAGACGACGCTCCTCAACCTCATCGGTTGCGTGGATACGGCCACCCGGGGCACGGTGCTGGTGGACGGCCATGACACCCGGAACCTGAACGACCGGCAATTGACCGACCTCCGGCTGAACACGCTGGGTTTCATCTTCCAGAGCTTCAACCTGGTGCCGGTGCTCTCGGTCTTCCAGAACGTGGAGTTCCCCCTGCTTTTGCAGCGCAAACTGGGCAAGGAGGAGAGGGCCAAGCGGGTGAACGCGCTCCTGGAAAAGGTGGGGTTGGACAAGCATTCCCATCACCGCCCCAGCGAGCTCTCCGGCGGCCAGCGCCAACGGGTGGCCATCGCCCGGGCCCTGGTGACGCGGCCCAAGATCGTGCTGGCCGACGAGCCCACCGCCAACCTGGACTCGGTGACGGGGGAGAACATCATCGACCTGATGAAGGAGATGAACCGGGTGGAGAAGACCACCTTCATCTTCTCCACCCATGACGCCAAGGTCATGAGCCACGCCAACTCGGTGGTCCGCCTGGCCGACGGCAGGATCGCCGACGGCACCGAGAAGAAGGCCATGGCCCGCTGATGGACCAGGCCCTTCTTCTCTTTCGTATCGCGCTCCGGAACGTCTTTTCCAGCTTCCTGAACGTGGTGATCGGGCTCATCCTCCTGGTGGGGACCCTCCTCTTCGTCGTCGGGGGATCGCTGGTCAACAGCATGGACAAGGCCATGAGCCGGAGCATCATCGGCTCCATCGCCGGGAACCTCCAGGTCTACCAGGCCTCCTCCAAGGACTCGCCCTCCCTGTTCGAGCAATGGCAGATCCCCGACCTGGACCCCATACCGGATTTCTCCAGGATCAAGGGACCGCTCCTTCAGCACCCGAACGTGGCGGCGGTGGTGCCCGAGGGCATCAACACCGCCATCCTGGTCTACGGCAATACCATCGACCAGGTCCTGGAGAAACTGCGCAAGGGCGAGACCCCGGGAACCCGCTTGCCCCGGGAGAAGATCGAGAGCCTCAAGGCCCATGTGCGCCAGATGATCACCGTCATCCAGACCGACATGGGAAAGTTGGGCAAGATCGCGGCCAAGGACGCGGTGGATCCCCAGGCCCTGCGGGACCTGGCGAAGGCCTCCTCCCCCGGTTTTTGGCGGACCTTCGATGCCGACCCGCTGGACCACCTGGAGTTCCTGGAGAACCATATCGCCTACCTGGTGCCGGATTCGGACCAGATCTTCCTGGGTTACGTGGGCACGGACCTGGACAGCTTCACGAAGAGCTTCGACCGCCTCCAGATCGTGGACGGCCAGGCGGTCCCGCCCGGGCACCGAGGAATGCTGCTCTCCAAGTACACCTATGAGGAGCAGTTCAAGCTGAAGGCGGCCCACCGCCTCGACCAGATCCATGAGGCCCTGACGGAGAAACACAAGAAGATCGCCAAGGATCCGGACCTGCAGGACCTGGTGAAGCAGAACCGCCAGCAGACCCGCGAGATCGTCCTCCAACTCGACCCCCTCTCCACGAAGAAGGCCGTCTCCATTCTGCAGGGCGTCCTGGGCTCGAAGGAAACGGAGGTGGCGAAGCTGCTTTCCGCCTTCTTCGACACGGACGACGCCAACTTCGAGGCCCGCTACAAGGTTTTCTATGATCAACTGGCCCCGTTGGTGGACCTTTACCGGATCAAGCCCGGGGATTTCCTCACCATCAAGGCCTATACCAAGTCGGGTTACGTGCAGGCCGTCAGCGTGAAGGTCTACGGCACCTTCCAGTTCAAGGGCCTGGAGAAGTCCGGCCTGGCCGGGGGCATGTCGCTCATGGACCTGATGAGCTTCCGGGACCTTTATGGCTACATCACCCCCGACAAGATCGCCGAGACCCAGGCCCTCAAGAAGGCCGCCGGGGCCACCTATGTGCCCCGGGACAAGGCCGAGGAGGAGCTTTTCGGCGGGTCCGAATCCTCGGTGGTCCAGGAAACCCATCAAAAGAAGATCGACGTGGCCAAGGAGATGGGAAGCGCCCACAAGGTCGACCGGGCGGACCTGGTCCACCGGACCTATTCCCCAGAGGAGATGGAGAAGGGGGTGGCCCTGGGGGCCGCGATCATCCTGAAGGACCCTTCCAAGATGAAGCAGACCCTGAAGGAGCTCCAGGAGATCAGTGACCGGGACAAACTGGGACTCAAGGTCATCGACTGGCAGAAGGCGGCGGGGAACCTGGGCCAGTTCGTCTTCGTGGCCAAGGGTATCCTTTATTTCGCCACCGCCATCATCTTCGTGGTGGCCCTGGTCATCATCAACAACGCGGTGGTCATGGCCACCCTCCAGCGGGTGCGGGAGATCGGGACGCTCCGGGCCATCGGGGCTCGCCGGGCCTTCGTGCTGGCCATGGTGCTCACCGAGACCGTGGTGCTGGGGCTGGTCTTCGGCACGGTGGGGGCCCTGCTGGGGACCCTTTGGGTCGGCTATATGGGGAAGGCGGGCATCCCGGCGGCCAATGACTTCCTTTATTTCTTTTTCTCGGGCCCCAAGCTCTATCCCTGGGTCAATCCGGGGAGCCTGATCGGGGCCTTCTTCGTGGTGCTCATCGTGACCTGCATCTCGGCGCTTTACCCCGCCCTGATGGCCACCCGGGTCTCGCCGGTGACGGCGATGGCCTCGGATGACTAGCTAGAAAGGCAATTAAGAATTTTGAATTTTAAATTTTGAATGTTGGAAGATTTTCGAAAATCTCGAAAATCCACCGTCATTCATGATTCTGGGTTCTTAATTCGAAATTAAGGATTTAAAAATGGATCAATTGTTTTTGATCGCGTATCGCAATCTCCTGAGCCACGGCCGGCGCACCTTCATGCTGGGCGGGGCCATCGCGGCCGTGACGACCCTGCTGGTCTTCCTGGGGTGCCTTTCCTCGGGCGTAAAAAAGACCATGCTCGAATCCGCCACCACGGTGGCCACGGGCCACCTGAACGTGGGCGGCTTCTACAAGATCACCGCCGGCCAGAGCGCCCCCCTGGTGACCGATTACAAGCGCATCCAACAGATCGTGGAAAAGACCCTGCCCGACCTGGATTACGTGACGGCCCGCGGCCGGGGCTGGGCCCGCCTGGTCTCGGAAGAGGCCAGCATGCAGGTAGGGATCGCAGGCGTGGAGCTTTCCAAGGAGCCCAACCTCCCCCAGGTGCTCAAGATCCGCGACGGGAAGCTCTCGGACCTGGCCAAACCCGGGTCGGTGCTGATCTTCGCCAGCCAGGCCAAGAAGTTCAAGGTGAAGGCCGGGGACAGCATGGTCTTCTCGGTGCTGACCGACCGGGGCGTGAACAACACGGTGGACGTGAAGGTGGCGGCGGTGGCCGAGGACATGGGGCTCATGACCTCCTGGAACGTCTTCGTGCCCGAGGAGACCTTGAATCGGCTTTACCAGATCAATGATTCGGCCACCGGGGCCCTGCTGGTCTACCTGAAGGACATGAAGAACATCCCCCGGGACATGGACCTGCTGCGCAAGGCCCTCACCGAGGCCGGCTACACGGTCATGGACCGGAGCGCCAACAAGGCCTTTTGGCAGAAATTCCAGGAGGTGAACCGGGAGGAATGGACGGGCCAGAAGCTCGACATCACCACCTGGGAGGACGAGATCAGCTACGTCATCTGGGCGCTCACCGCCATCGACGGCCTGAGCTTCCTGCTGACCACGGTGCTCTTGGTCATCATCGCGGTGGGGATCATGAACACCCTCTGGATCGCCATCCGGGAACGCACACGGGAGATCGGGACGCTCCGGGCCATCGGCATGCGGCGCTGGCGGGTGATGGTCATGTTCGTGATCGAGACCTTCCTCTTGGGGCTGCTGGGGACCGCCGCCGGGGCATTCCTGGGCTGCCTGATCGCGCTTTTCCTCGACCACCTGCATATCCCGGTGCCCGAGGGGGCCCAGTTCTTCACCATGTCCAACACGCTGCGCTTCGCCCTGGAGCCCGTCCGCATCCTGGGCAGCGCCCTGGTCATCACCCTTTGCTGCACGCTGGTGTCGCTCATCCCCTCGTTCCGGGCCGCCCGTTTGAAGCCGGTCACGGCCATGTCCCACGTTGGATAGACCCTATTGGGACCACGAAGACGCGAAGAGGGCGAAGTTAGAAGAATGAAAAGGGAGGGTTCGGAATTGAAAACGACAAAAGATCTTTCTTCGCGGACTTCGTTTCTTCGCGGTAAAAATCGCCTTTTGGTCTTGATGTTGGTGTTGGCTCCCGGGTTCCTTTCGGCGGCCGAAGCCCTCAGCAAGGCCCGGATGGTCGAGATCCTGAAGGGCATCGACGAGCGCATCAAGAGCCCGGGGGACTACAAGGCCCTGGTCTACATCGAACAGCACGAGAAGGACAAGCCCGATGTGGCCCGGGATGCCCTGGTCTACCGCCGGGACCTGGACCAGAAGCTCATGATCCTCTTCACCAAGCCCAAGACCGACGCAGGGAAGGGATACCTGCGCGTGGACCGGAACCTCTGGTACTACGACCCGACCGTGGGCAAGTGGGAACGCCGCACGGACCGGGAGCGCATCGGCGGCACCGATTCCCGTCGGGAGGACTTCGACCAGTCCGACCTGGCCAATGAATACGATCCGGAGTATCTCGGTGAGGAGAAACTGGGCAACTTCAAGGTCTGGCACCTGAAACTGACCGGCAAACCCGGCAAGGACCTGGCCTACCCGATCGTGGAATTTTGGGTGGACGAGGACTCCGGCAACGACCTCAAGCGGCAGGATTTCGCCCTCTCAGGCCGCCTCATGCGAACCAGCTACCGGCCCAAGTGGCAGAAGCTCTACAGCGAGACCAAGAAGGGCGAGGTCTGGTATCCCAAGGAGATCCGCATCTTCGATGAGATCGACAAGGCCAATTCGACCCTGGTGATCATCGAATCGGTGGACCTCTCGGCCCTGCCCGACAACATGTTCACCAAGGCCTGGCTGGAAACGAAGAGCCGGTAAGGCTTGGCCGCAAATCGGCGCGAATTTCCGCGAATGAAAGAAAAAGACAAAAGGAGATGGACTTGGGTTTGATCCGCGTTCATCCGCGCCAATTCGCGGCCAAAGGTCTTATTTTTTTATTTTTTCTTCTCATGGGGATCACCCGGCCTTCTTTAGCGGCGGACCGGCCCAAGGAAGACGACCTTTTCGGCGGTGAACAAGCCAAGCCCGCGGCCACCACGCCGGCGGACGAGTCCGGCGCGCCGGCGATGCGGAAGAAGGACATCCCCGAGGAGAGCCTGCAGATCGGCGGGACCCTTTCCAGCGAGGCGGACTATTACCTGGTCAACGGCGTTCCCTTGGAGAACGACCAAGTGGCCAACCCCAACCTGCTTTTCCTCTACCTCGACTCGAAGCTGGAGAACGACAGCCGGGTCTTCGCCCGGACCCGTCTTTACTACGATCCCACGGGCCTGACCGGGGGCGGAGGTTCGGCCTCCTTCTCCAATCCCTATGGCTTCGGCCTGGGGACCAGCGAGAACCTGCAGGTGAGCCTGCAGGAACTGCGCATTTCCGCCAACATCGGCCACCAGCTCTTCTTCACCCTCGGCCGCCAAAAGGTGAAATACGGCGCGGCCAAGTTCTTCAACCCGACCGACTTCCTCAATTCCCAACAGTTCGATTTCTTCCTGCCGTCCGACGAACGCCCGGGCGTGGATATGGTGAAGATGCAGGTCCCCTCGGGTACGGCCAATCTTTACCTCTGCGGCCTGGTGGGGAATCCCTCCACGGGGAACCCGAGCGGCGGCTACTTCCGGGGGGAACTGGGGTATGACGGCCTCGAGGGTCTTTTAGGGGCGGGCGAGATATCCCTGTCGGGCATCCTGCCCCGGGGTCAAACCGGGAAGGCGGGTTTCGACATCTCCCAGTCGGTGGGGGACCTGGACTTCTACTTCGAAGGGGCCATGGGCCAGAACGACGCGGGCGAATGGAAGGACGCCACCAGCGTGGGCGCCAGTTGGGAGATCAAGTATGCCGACCGCTCCAGCAATACGGTGACCCTGCAGGCCGAGCATTTCCAGGCGGGGGCCCTGGCCGAATACGGGATCTTCTCCATCTACCTTCCCGGGCCGGGCGGTTGGACCGACCTGACCTTCATCGAGACCAACCTCTACAACCTCATCGACACGAGCGGGCTTTCCCGCCTGGACACGGTCTGTCAGTTCAGCGACCGCCTCAGTGGCCGGGTCTATGCCACGGCCCACTGGGGCTCGTTGGGCGGGACCTTCTACCTTCCGGGCCAGATGGCCGAACTGGGGACCCGGCTCGACGTCAATTTCTAGGGAAAACCTCCCTTTCCGATCATTTGCCTTCCCCATCTTTGCGCCTAGAATGGCCCGGTTGCCGGGGCCTTTATCTTGAAAGCGGGGGTGGGTTATGAAATGGTTCCTTCTTTTCCTGTCGTCGGTGATCCTGGTCTGTGTGGGCTGCGCGGGCCTGAGCAAGGAGTTGGAGTTCACCGACACGGCGTCCCATGCCCTGGTCTTCGGCTACCTGGACACCGATAAGTCGCCTTGCAACCTGAATTACATCGAATACCAGCAGACCTACCCCGCCATCGAGAAGCCTTTTTATTACATGCGCATCGACCAGAAGGCCTTCTACCGGGAGGATTTCACCGTGCCGGGCCGCTTCAAACTCGCCGAGTACGGCGGGAGCCCCCACGCCATCTTCACCAACGTCTCCCAATACAACATGAAGTTCCCGGAACAGGGTTACGATTTCACGATCACCCAGCCGGGGAGACTTTATTTCCTGGGGTCCTACCGGGTGGTGGAGAAGGGGGATTTCTTCGCGTCCGACAGTTACTTGGAGCGGGTGGACCGGCCGAACCAATTGGAAGTGCTCCAAATGATCCAACCCAACGCGGCGAACACGCCCTGGGCGCCCATCATCGCCAACGCCATCCGGATCCTCAGCTCCCGTCCCCAGTAAGGGTCAGAGCGGGAGGGAGAAGCCCGCTTCCAGGGGAATGTAGGAGAAACTGCCGCCCCCGCCCGAGGTCTGGGTCCCGCTGGAGGAAGTGCTGCTGTTGATCCCCCCGAAGACCAGCGAGATCTTGCCCTGAAGGAAGAAAGCCGCGGAGGTGCCCAAGGGGATGTTCACCCCGCCGCCGAGCTGGAGCATGGGGTCGAAGCCGAAAGAAGACCCGCCGTAACCGTTGCTCCCCGTGTTCAAGCCCACCAAGGCGTCCAAGCCGCCGCCGCCGAAGGCGAAGGGGCGGATGTCCTTCTTGTTCCCGAACAGGTACTTGGCCAGCAGCAGCCCCTCCGTGAAGAATTGGATGTTGGTGTAGCTGTAGCCGTATTGGTCGTTCAGGGTCTGGCTGAAGAAATAAAGGTTCGAGCCGATCCCCACCTCGAAATTGTTGTCGATGGGGAAGTTGTAGGTGGAACCCAAGCCGAAGCCCGTCATGCCGCTGTAGAAGACCGGTCCCAGGAAGATGTCCACGTTGTTGCGGTCATGGCTGTGGCCCGCCGTCCAACTGTTGGACTCGTTGGGATTGTTCGGGTTGTTGGGCACCGCTTCCTGGGCGCCGGGAACGGCGTAGGCGTTGGAGGGGCTGGCCAGAACGTCCTGGGCGATGCCCGAGGAACCGGAAGAAGCCGGGTATTGGGCGGCGGGGGAGGTCCCCACCTGGGCCCGCAGGGACTGGACGAAATTGGCCAAGGGAGGGTTGTTGGGGTTCAAGACGAGCGATCTTTCGTAGGAGGCCAAGGCCTCGGCTTTTTGGCCCTGGGCATACTGACAGCTACCGAGACCCTGGTAGGCGACGGCGTTGTTCGGGTCCACTTGGGCGGCGGCCCGGTAATAAACGGCGGCCTGGGTGTAGTTCTTCTGGTTGTAAAATTGATTGGCGGCGGTCAGATATTGGTTGGCCGTGGCCTGGGCCCGGGCTTGGGAAGCGGCCATTCCTAAAAGTGCGACGATCGCGAAAAAGAACGATTTGAGGGAATGGTTTTTCATAGGGCCTCTCTGGATAATTGGGATGGCTCGGAACGGGTAGGAGTATATCGCCCCGCCTCGGAAGCTGGAAACCGGTTTCCCAAGGCCAATTCCGCCGAGAAACAAAGGTGAAATCCATGGACCTCAAGGGCCGCAAGATCACCAAACGCTATCCCAACGGCGAGATCACCGTCGTCTGGAAGCCCCACCTTTGCATCCACTCGGGGCTATGCGCGGCGGGCTTGCCCAAGGTCTTCGATCCTTCCCGGCGTCCCTGGGTGGACCCCAAGGCCGCGGCCACGATCGAGATCCGCGATCAAGTGATCCTGTGCCCCTCCGGTGCGCTCAGCCTGGACCCGCCGCCGACCTTGGAGGACCTGAAGGCCTCCCGGCCCTAGGTGCTTCCCATGCCCTTTTCGTTTATCCTGAGGCCCCATGAGCCCTGACACGATCCCAGCGACCCCTTCGCCCGTTCCGTCCTTCCTCATCAATCCCCATCCCAAGCACGTCTTCCGGGACGCCATCGGCAAGCTTCCCATGAACGGGGTGCATACCATCTGTGAGGAGGCCAAGTGTCCCAACCGGGGTGAATGCCTGCCCCATCACGGGACCATCTCCATCATGGTGATGGGTTCCATCTGCACCCGGGGATGCCCCTTCTGCGCGGTCACGACGGGCAAGCCCCTTCCCTTGGACCCGGACGAGCCGGCCAAGGTGGTGGAGATCGCCCGGACCCTCGATGTGCGCTACCTGGTGATGACATCCCCCAACCGGGACGAGCTTCCCGACGGCGGCGCGGGGCAGTTCACCCGCATCGTGCGGGCCCTGCGCGACTTCAACCCGGCGCTCAAGATCGAGATCCTCGTGCCCGACTTCCAGGGCAAGGAAAGTTCCTACGCCGTTCTCCTCCAGGACCCGCCGGACACCATCGCCCACGACCTTCAGACCATCCCGCGTCTTTACGGACCCATCCGGCCCGGGGCCGACTATGGACGCTCCCTGGGCTTGTTCCGTTGGTTCCGCGGGAGCGCCGGCGGCGCCAAGGTCATGCTCAAGGCCGGGTTGATGGTGGGTTTCGGCGAGACGGAGGAGGAAGTGCTCCAGGTCCTTCGCGACGCGAAGGACGCGGGCGTGAAGTTCTTCACCATCGGCCAATACCTGAAGCCGCCCGGTTCGACCCTGGAGGTGGCCGAATACGTGCCCCTCGACCGTTACCGGCGCTGGACCGAGGAAGGGGCCCGGATGGGTCTGGCCGTCCAGGCCAGCCCGCTCACCCGATCCAGCTACCTGGCCGACCGATTGGCCGGCGGCCGATAATGTCCAAGGGTCCCGGCCCTTCCTGGTCCTTCCGTTTCTTCCTGCCGCTCGTCGCGCCCGTCCTGGTCCTTTTCCTATGGCAAGGGGCCTCCGACCTGGGATGGATCAAGCCCGCACTCTTGCCCGCGCCCCTCGCGGTGGGAAAGGCTTTCCTCGACCTTTTGGCTTCCGGCGAGCTTTGGCACCATTGGAGGGTGAGCATGGTGCGGGTCCTGGAGGGCTTCCTCGCCGGATCGGGCCTAGGCATCCTGCTGGGACTCGGGCTCGGCCTTTCCCCCCGGCTGGAGCGGGCCCTCTGGTTGGTGACGGGGTTCCTGCGGCCCATCCCCACCATCGCCTGGATCCCGGTGCTCATCCTCTGGATGGGCATCGACGAGGGCTCGAAGGTGACCGTCATCGCCGTGGGGAGCTTTTGGCCGGTGCTCTTGAACACGCTTCGGGGTGTACGGGATACGGACCCAAAACTATTGGAGGTGGCCCGGGCGCTTGAAAAGGGCCCCCGAACGCTGCTTTTACGGGTCGTGCTCCCTTCGGCTTTCCCCGCGATCCTCACCGGGCTTCGTATCGCCATGGGGATCGCCTGGGCCAGCGTGGTGGGGGCGGAGCTCATCGCGGCTTCCGCCGGGGTGGGCTACCTCATCATGTACGCCCGGGAGGTCTCCCAACCCGACGTGATGCTCGCGGGGGTGGCGGTCATCGGCCTGACGGGCATCCTGATCGACCTGGCTTTCGAGAGGACCGAGCGGCGGTTCCTCCGCTGGCAGACCCGGGGGGAGGGCCAATGAGCTCCGATCCCCTTCTGGTCCTATCGGGTGTCCACAAACGCTTCGAGATGGCCGGAGGCCCCCTGACCGCCCTGTCGGGGATCGACCTAACGGTGGCCCGGGGCGAGACCCTGGTGCTGGTGGGGGAAAGCGGCTGCGGTAAATCGACCCTTCTTCGGCTGATGGCGGGGTTGGAGAAGCCCAGCGAAGGCCGTGTCCTTTTCGACGGCCGGCTTGTGACGGGTCCGGCCCTGGAACGGGGCATGGTCTTCCAGGAGCCGCGCCTTTTCCCCTGGATGACGGTGGAAGGGAACGTGGCCTTCGGCCTGCCGGAGGGCGCGGATCCCGGAGGCAAGGTGGACGAGATCGTCGGTTGGACGGGCCTGAAGGGATTCGAGAAGGCCTATCCGTCCCAGTTGTCGGGCGGCATGCGGCAAAGGGCGGCCTTGGCCCGAACCCTCGTCAGCCGTCCCCGGCTATTGTTGATGGACGAGCCCTTCGGGGCCCTGGACGCCCTGACGAGGATCCGCATGCAGGAAGAGACCCTGCGGCTGAAGGAACGGGAGAAGGCCACCTTGGTGCTGGTGACCCACGATATCGATGAGGCGGTCTTCCTGGGGGACCGGGTGGTGGTCCTGAGCCCGCGCCCGGGGCGGGTGAAGAGGGTCTTCTCGGTGCCCCTGTCCCATCCCCGGGACCGGAACGGGGCGGCCTTGGTCCGTATCCGGGCCCGGATCTACGATGAGTTCTTCCGCAAGCCGTCCCGCCCGCGAAGGAGGTCCCGAACATGAACATCCGGTCCCTGGCCATTTTCCTCCTGTCGGCCGCGTCCCTTGGGGCGACGGACCTGGGGACGGTGCGAATCGGCTACCAACCTTCCAGCAGCGTGCTCTTGGTCGGCAAGGCCAAGGGCTTTTACGAGAAGGAATTGGCGAAGTTGGGAAAGAAGGTCGAATGGCTCCCGTTCCTGTCCGGGCCTGTCATGGTGGAGGCGGCGGCGGGGGACCGGGTGGACCTGCTGGGGATCGGCAACATGCCGCCCCTGGTGGCCCGGGCCGGCGGCATCGACCTGAAGGTCATCGCCAAGGCGGCCTTCAATCCGGCCACCAACGCCCTGCTGGTGCGGCCCGACTCGCCCATCCATTCCGTCGCCGACCTGAAGGGCAAGAAGGTGGCGGCCCAGGTGGGCTCCAGCCTCCATTTCTTCCTGGGCCAGCTCCTTGCCCGGGCGGGACTGACCTTGAAGGATGTAAGGTTGGTCAACCTGGCGGGGCCGGACCAGGGCCCGGCCCTTCAGAGCGGAGCGGTGGACGCCATCCTGCTTTGGATGCCCTACCGGACCCAATTGGAAAGGGCGGGCAAGGCCCGGGTGGTGGCGGACAGCGCCCATGTGCCCGGCGGCTACAGCTTCTACGCGGTCCGCAATGCCTTCGGCCGAAAGGACCCGGAGGTGGTCCGGGCCTTCCTGAGGGCCACCCGGGAAACGAACCGTTATATGAAAGGCCATCCCCGGAAGACCCTCGAATTCCTGGCCCGGGAAAGCCGGTTCCCCGCGGAGGACCTGAAGCCCTCCCTCCGGGGGTATGACTGGTCCTTGAGGATCGAACCGGAGGATATCCGGGCCATGGGAGCCATTAAGGATTATCTTTTGGCGAGCAAGGTCATCCGCAAGGACTTTCCCATCGGGGAGCTCTTCGACCTGGGATACGAAAAGGGAATGGGGAAATGAACGAGGACCTTTCCGATTCGCGGGTCCGGGTGACCCTTCCTACCGCCTCCCGGCGACCCTATCTGCAAGGGAACCTCCGTGTCTTCGTGGAACAGGCGTTAAGGAGCCTGCCGAAGCGCTTTCCGGGCCTGAAGGTGGTGGAGCCGGTCATCCATCCCGACCGGGTCGAGATGGTCCTGGACCTTCAAAGGCTGGATGAGGACGTGAACCGGATCGTCCAGTCCTTCAAGTCCGAAGTGAAGAATTTGGCCAAGAAAGAAGGCTTTACCCAGCATAACCTTTGGCAGTGGACCCACGAGGAAAAGTGACCCGACCCCCTTGTTTTTGACCTTCCGCCCTACCCAACGTAAATAAGGACGTGCGATGACGGATCGTCATAGAGCTTGACCTTCCACCACGGTGGAAGGTTTATGCTTGCGCGCCAAGGAGGCAGCCATGGACATGACCATAGGCTCCTTGGCCAAGCGGGCCAAAGTGAACCTAGCCACGCTGAGGTATTACGAGCATTTCGGGCTGTTGAAGCCCGTGGGGCGGGCCTCCTCGGGTTACCGGCTCTATAACGAAGGCTCCCTCCTGCGTTTGAAGTTCATCCGGTATGCCCAGGACCAAGGGTTCTCCCTCAAGGAGATCGGGACCCTATTGAAACTGGACCCCCGGTCCTCTTTCGCGTGCCGCAAGGCGAAGCGGATGGCGGAGATCAAGGTCCTGGAGGTCGACCGCAAGATCGATGACCTGGAAAAGATCGTCGATAACCTGACCCGGCTCCTCCGGGAATGCGGTCGGAGGCATGGCCGGGCGGGTTGCCCCATCCTGTCGCGGTTCTACCAGGGGAGCGGTTATGAGGAGGCGTGATCGCCGGAGAAGGCGATCCGTTGCCTCCTGAGCCGCCGGCCCCATTTCAAGGATACCTGGCCCATGGGCCTCGGGAGGCCTGTCCCGCCTGCGGGGAAACGGGGCCGCCCATCTCCCGCCACGCGATGTGGGACCATCTGGAGCCGGAAGGGATCGCCATGGTCCACGCCTGGACCAGGGCCTTTACCTGCCTGAACCCCTCCTGCGACTGTCTTTATTATTCCCTTTGGCGGATGGTGCCGGCCCGCTATTGCAACAAGCCCTTGGGGTTCAAGAGCAATGCCCCCTCCCCCCGTCCGATCTGCTATTGCTTGGGGTTCACGCTCGAGGATATCCGACGGGACGCCGGCCGGGAGGGGAACGGCTCGGTCGTGAGGTCGATCCGAGAACATGCGGCCCAGAATTCCGGCTTGTGCGAGCGATTGAACCCCTCCGGGCAGTGTTGTTGGGGGCAGGTCCGACGCTACCTGGATGGATCGTCGGGGCCCTCGGGCCGGGTATAATGCCCTTGTGTTCCCCCATCCGCTTGACGTCCGAGGGGTCGCACCGGAGGCCCTCATGCGAAAGATCCTGATAGCACTGCTGATGATGGCGACCATGGCCGCGGCGCCGGTCCTGGCCGGGGTATCCGGAAAGGCCCCTGGGACAAGCGTCCCGTCCCACGGGAAGGCCGTGAAGAAGGCCAAAAGCAAAAAGGCCAAGACCCAGCACGCGAAAAAGACCCCCAAGAAGGCCAAGAAAACCAAGGGGAAGGCCAAGGCCAAAAGCGCGAAGAAAAAAAGCGGGGACGAGAACAAGCTCGGAAGCGAGATCGACCAAAAGTCCGTGACGCTGGACATGGAAGGGATCTAAAAGCTCTTTTGCCGGGATCTATTTAGATCATTTCACGTTTGGAACTGAAACCGAGATCGTCGCCAGCATTGAATTCAGATCAGCGGCCTGAGAGAGGGTCAAACTCTTGCCGTCCCCCGCCAACAGGTATTGTTTTTTCTTGTCCATAACGGCCTGAAGATCGTCCCATAGGGATGCCGCCTTAACTTTGGTGATTTTCTTGGCCTTTAACGCCAAACGAATTAAATCCATTTGAGTCAAGATTTTGTAGTTGATCGCTGAAATCGTTGGGTCTGGATTCGTTAAGGGAACAGGGGTTTTGGCGGTTGAAAGTAACGTAAAGGTGAAGAAAAAAACAAAAAAGAAATACAGTTTTTTCATGGTCTTTTCCCCGATAAACCCTTTGGAATCACCCAAGATTATTTTAAGCAGTTATTTCAAAGTAAAGCCAAATCAATCTAAGCCATGAAAACGGACAGTAAATCAACAATTGGCACCTGCATTAGAACTTAAGAATAAGCTAAATTCACTTTTAGAAATTCTTTCCTTTCAACAAAGATGTGACCCATTAGCTTATTTGTTGTCCTAAAATAAAAGTGCATTATTTTCCGAGAGACGAGAGAAACGATCATAAAAATAAATAAACAGACATAAAGAACTCCCAAGTGAAAATGGTTAGGACAAAAAATGAAAAATTTAGGCCTTAATTATATTTTAATTATAGTGGCGTGGAATATTTGTGGAGTGGTTAATTCCCAGGAAGGCCGTAATCAAACGAATTTATCTTTAAACGCAAACGAAAAAAAAGAAAAAATAATTGATGACCATATTTATTTAGTAAAAAAAGAAAAAAAAATTGAAACAAGCAGAATATATTTCGTGGACGATCACAATAAGGTCTTTAGCACATTTCAAATATTCCCTTCTTCTCCAATCAAAGATCCCGACTACAAAATTCTTCATTCAGAAAAATACATAACAATTAGAAGAATTTATTCAAAAGATAGCAGGACCATTGTGGATGGGACGGTTTTGGATTTAAAAGGGGCAACAAAGTGGAAAGTGCCACCCGAATTATTTGTGATTGGTTATTTCGCGGACATTATTCCAAATGATGAAAACAATACGATCATGATTATTAATGCATTAAAAGGGACATTAAAGATATTTTCTGTTAATGGGAAAGAAAAAACAGAAAAACAGTTTTCGCCTCAGGCACCCAGTGAACACTCAACGCTGGATGATGAAGAAGATTCAGAAATCGAATTTAGTTCCCAACCATCAGAAAAGTGTAAATATGTTTGTATTTCAAGAGAATCATCAGAGACTAATGATTTTAAAAATGAAATTACGTTACTTGACGGGAATGGAGACATTCTGTTTCAAAAATTCGACGAACAATCTAGATTCAAATCCGTTTTGGGTGTTTTTGAGGATTTTAAAATGATTGTAATTAAAGGTGATTCGGGTAGGGGAAGACGCAAGACAAGGCAGTTTGAAAGATATTTCGGACTAGATTTTAACGGGAATAAATTATGGGAGCTGGATGCCGAAAAATATTATTTTGACCTTTCAGACAGGTACGGAACAATTGTTCCCCTAGATTATGTTTATAAAGAAATGGACAAAAATGGAAAACATTGTATTCGTGTTGAGAATAAACCTAGCAGACAAAAATTAGATTTAATAACGGGTAAGATTTTTTAAGGAAAATTTACTTTGCTACAGAGGTTTATTTACTTTGCCTTGTTGTTTTTGGTGGCAAGTCAATCTTGGACTTTGGATTGGCCGTATCCAGATCCTAGTGGGAACATGCCTTCGACAGTTCAACATCTGATACGCCAAGTTGTTGGTGGTTATAGAGCTGGAGATCCAACCCGTTTTCATCGTGGCGTTGACATAACAAGACTGCCTGAGAGTAATAGTGGGGTAAGCGTTTTTTCTGTTACGGCAGGAACTGCATCGGTAGTGATTCCTGTCACCATTGTTAACGGGCAACCAGTCACTCTACCCGACGTTCACATTACGGTGGGTGGCTTAATGTATTTTCATGTTTTACCGGTTATTTCGAATCAAGACTCTGTAACCTTTGGCCAATATATCGGGACTTTATTCTCGTGGACTAATGGAATTGCTTCACATGTTCATTATCAAAATACGGATGGATCTAATCCGCTATTAGACATAAGCCCATTTCAAGATGTTGGTTCTCCACAAATACAGCAAATATCTTTTTATGACCATACCAATGACGTTGAAAACACCTCGAATAAATTATTTGGTCGTGTTGACATCAGCGCAGTTGGATACGACACAATTCAATATGTTAATGGTAATGGTGTAACACTTTCCGGTGAAGAAACAGTTGATACTGTTCTATCAAGAGGAGGGAACATTGCGCCGTATAAAATTGGATACATTGTTTTAGATAAATTAGGAAATATCTTGATTGATAGATTTACGACTAAGCCAACAATCTTATTTGATTTTTATCCTCAGAACGATACCGCCGAATATATCCACCTTTTTTTAGTTAAAGATCCAGATCATGAGGATACACACCAATTAAACGGTTATTGGGTCACA
The DNA here is from genome assembly GCA_035549195.1 of bacterium. Lineage (NCBI taxonomy): Bacteria > bacterium. The sequence goes on along the minus strand of DASZRK010000017.1, from coordinate 167,932 downwards.
GGAGAAACAACCGGGGGCTCGTCTCCCGTCAATGGGTTTTGGGATACTAAACTAATGAAGGGTCAACCTGTTTTAGATTCTGATGATAATTTTATTGATGAACCAACTGAGACCTCGATTAATTTGCAGGCCCAGTTTCCTGATGGTCCAGTATCAGTAAATGTTTTATTTGGAGATACTGTTGGAAATACCGGAACGGCTTCTCAACAAGTAACGCTGGACAATTTCATGCCCTATGTGCAAGAGGTCATTGCATCCCAGGGCGCCAACGTTTTCTACACGGCTTCTTGGCCCACCACTGCGCAGTCCACAACGATCCTCGGAGACATGAATTTCCCGGTTTTTACGCCGGTCCCGACTCCCGATGCCGGAATGGCCTTGACGGTCATCTTCAGCGAATACATGGACACCACCACCTCGCCTGGTGTGACATTCGCCCTTAATACGGGCCAGGAAAATCCGGTGACCGCCGCAGGGAGTTGGATCACCAATGGCGCGGGGCAAGCCCAGACCTGGGTCGTCAACGCGGAATCGGGTCTTATTCCGGTCACTTACCTCGGGGACGTAACCCTCGAAATAGGGGGCGCCAAAGATCTGACTGGGAACATACTCAATTCTTATCCCGGGAATATTGCTTTGCGAAGCAGTGATGGAACGACCTGGCTGGATGGCGTGACAGGCGTCACCCTCGTCTCCGATCCCGACCAAAATCACTTTTTCCAGGTTGGATCCGATCCCGTGCCTTATCTCAAAGCGGTTACTCTAGTCCAAAGTGGTACTGTCTATAGCGCCGACTGGCAACCGCAGGGGTCCCATACGCGGACCCACCGAATAACGCAAAACGGGACTATGTCTGCAGGTCAGGATTTGGTAGTTACGCTCTCCTTCAATATGCCGACGGACCAAAGCTTGCAGCCCAGTGTTCTTTTTGTTTTCTCAAATGGTCGAATTGAGACCGTCTGCGGAAGTTGGACAGACTCTCAAACTTGGCAAGGAACCGTGAATTCCAGTCAATTGCAAACCGGGTCAAATGGATCGGTGAAGATTTTCGTCGGAGAGATGAAGAATATGGACGGGGATGACTTGGATTCGGATCCTGGAACAACAGCTTATATCGATGCGGCAGGAAATCTGAACGATGATGAACCCGGATGGGACAAGACCAATACCTTCAATTTGGGAGGGGGGAATCCCGCAGGCGCGAACACCGTCATTTCTATCACGCAAGACGATTTGGATGTTTGGCAGTTTTGGTCAGGCACCCAATTTCGAACGGGTGGTTATACCTGGGGTTGGATCCAAATTCCGGATAATACCGACTACAGCCGGTCTTCCTTTTATGAAACCGCGCATTATTTTCCGGATTGGCCGATCATGGCCTATGCGAATGGAAGACCATCTTCGGTAGCGCAGTTCTTGCCGGCATTTCCTTATAATGAAAACTCGACTTCAAAGTTCAAAGTTTTTGCTCCCCAAACCATTTGCGGACAAGCCCAAAGCCTAGTGCGCGGCGGTGGGCTCCTATCGGCTTACTTCACTCCCGGCCCGAATAATGATAAATGGCTGAATGTCGGAGCCTCTTCCCCGGGAAGTTATGGCGATAGCCAGCATCCCAACTCCGAAAGTGTTCGATTTTCGTTCGTGCTCAATGTGGTCATGCAAGACACCCCCACAGAAACGTTCACTCCGACGATCACATTGACGCCGACGGTCACGAATACACCCACACCCACCCTATCCCCCACCCCGATGGTCACGGCCGTTGCGACGGTAGATGCGTTGGGAGTGACCGTTACTTTGCCGAATGGAACCTCACTTTGGGCAGGCGCGGGCGCCCTGGACCAGGGAACCACAGTGACGATCGCCGACTTGGCTCCCGCGGATGCCCCTCCCGCTGGCGCCTATCAGCCTTCGATCGGCGATGTCTATTCCTTCAGGGCGGAGGGGACCGGAGGGCCGGTGACGGACGTTGGAAGCAACACCGTCACCTTGACCCTGGTTTATGACCCCGGTGAAATACCGGGCGGTTACTCGGCCGGCCAATTGCAAGCTGCTTACTACAACGGCTCGACGTGGGTCGACGTTGCTTCCGGTTTGGATGAAACGAACCACACCTTGACGGTCGTGACGGACCGGATAACGGATTTCGGCGTTTTCATCCATTTGCTGACACCAACGCCAACCCATACTTGGACGGAAACACCCTGCGGTTATCCAAGCGATACGTGTACCTTCACCCCATCCCCGACTCCCACGCCTATTCTCATCGTTTGCCCGCCGGTCGCAACCTGGAGCGCGCAAGGGGCCGAATCGGTTGCTTTGGACGGGCAAGGGAATGTCTATGTAGGCGGCTATTATTTGGTTTCGGAGAATTCCAACCGGTATATCGCTGTTTTCAACCCCGCGGGCCAACCCATCACCCTGTGGGACGGCCAAGGGCATATCAATGAACCCCGTGGACTCGCGGTCGATGCCCAAGGAAGGGTTTATGTGGAGGATGGCGGGATCCCTCCTATCAAAATTTTCGATGGTAATGGACAATTCATCACCCAATGGGGCTCTTCCGGGAATGGCGCGGGTCAATTACAGGTGCTGGATGGGATAGCGATCAATAAAGCCGTCAGTTTGGTCTATGTGACCGACGGAGGCAGCCACCAAAAGGTCCAGGTCTTTACCTTGGACGGCCAACCGGTTACTCAATGGGGGTCTTCCGGTTCCGGCGGCAATGGCACCTTCAGCGGCATCGCTGATATTTCCTTGGATCCCTCAGGGAATGTCTATGTCTCCGATATCAACACGGGTTTGATCCAGGTCTTTGATCCGGATGGAACATGGCTCCGCCAGTGGGACACAAGGCAAGGGACCTATTTATACGAGCCTTACCACATTTCAGTGGACCAGGGCGGATTGGTATATGTTTCCGACGGCAACGCGGCCGCGATATTCAATGGGAGCGGGACCCTCATCGGATCGACCGATACGTCCTTGGGGAATATGACCGATATAGATACCGGGAACGCCGTGTGGTATTCGGTGGGGCGTAACAATGGGATCGTCCTAAAATTCGCCAATTGCACCTTGGATGGTACACCTGTCGGAACGGTAGCCCCGACCCTGACCTCTACGGCGACCTCCACCGCGACCCCCAGCGCCACCCAAACCCCGACCTCCTCGGCCACCCATACCCCCAGCTTCACCACCACGGATACAGCGACCTCCACGGCTACGGAAACACCGACCGATACAGCCACCCATTCGGCGACCAATACCACAACTTCCACCGCCACTGATACGCCGACCAACACAGCCTCCAATACCGCGACTTCCACCCCCAGCAATACGGCGACGCCGACCGCTACCTCCACGGCGACTTCGACCGCCACCCGGACCGCGACCTCCACCCCCAGTTCCACGGCCACTTCCACGGGAACCAATACCGCCAGCTCCACCGCGACGAAAACGGCCACGAAGACCGCTACTTCCACGGCGACCTCGACGGTCACCTCAACGCCGACCAGCGATCTAGGAAGTACCTGGGCAATAGCGGCCTCCAACACCGGGTTCACCACCCGGGCGAACTCTTCTGCGGCGGTGTTCGATGACGGGTTCGGTGCTAAGTTCTACATGATGGGTGGTTGGAATGGCTCCAATGCTTATGCCGATGTTTGGACCTCCCCAGATGGAACGAATTGGGCCCAAGCGGTCACGAACGTCGGATGGGGTGCCCGCTATGGGCAGGCTTCCGTGGTTTACAAGGGGAAGATCTGGGTCATCGGCGGGAAGGCCGGCTTCGGTTTGAAAAACGATGTCTGGTCATCCGTCAATGGGGTGAATTGGACCCAAGTCACCTCCAGCGCGGGATTCAGCGCCCGCTATTTCCACACGGTGGTGGTCGATAATAATGGAACGGCGATGTGGTTGATCGGCGGGAACGATGGTTCGGTCAAACAGGACGTCTGGTATTCCAGCGATGGCGCGACATGGACCCAGGCCACTTCCAGCGCGGGTTTCGGGGCCAGGGAACAGCTTTCCAGCGTCGCCTATAGCGGTGCGCTTTATGTGATCGGCGGACGGTCCGGGAGTACGGGCACCTACTACAAAGATGTTTGGTATTCGACCAATGGTTCGACCTGGACCCAATCGACTTCGAACGCCGCGTTTGACCGAAGGAGCGGTCAAACCAGCATGGTCGCGGGTGGACGGATGTGGGTCATAGGGGGCTACCGCTTTATCGGCAACAACAACCAAGTCAACTATAACGATGCGTGGTTCTCCACTGATGGAGCCAATTGGTACGAAACAACGGACGCGGCTGATTTTACGAGCCGGGATAGCCATACGGGCGCTTATTTTCTCGGCAAGCTTTGGGCTGTAGCGGGTGTCCATCATACCAGCAATGGTTCAACGACCTATTATCACGACGCCTGGTATTCGAATTCCACCCCGGCCGTCCCAACAGCGACTCCCACACCCACGGCCAAGCCCAATTATGGCTCCACCTGGGATATGGCCAGCTTCAATACGGGATTTTCAACGCGATGGGACCATTCCAGCGTTGTTTTCAACGCCGATGGGGATGATCGGGTTTATGTGATCGGGGGTGCCAGCGGATCGAATAAGTTCTCGGATGTGTGGTCCTCGCCGGATGGGATCAACTGGACCCAGGCGGTCACCAACGCGGGTTGGGGAGGCCGGTCCGGGCAGGCGTCGGTGACCTACAACGGGAAGATCTGGGTGATCGGCGGGGATACGGGGACCAAAAAGAACGATGTTTGGTCCTCCAGTGACGGGGTGACTTGGACTCAGGTGACATCCGGCGCGGCTTTCTCGGCCCGGACGGGCCATCAAGTGGCGGTCTTTGATGATGGTACAGGCGCCAAAATGTGGTTGGTGGGCGGGGATAATGGGACCAACCGCCTGAACGACGTTTGGTATTCCTCCGACGGTAGTTCCTGGACGCAGGCCACCTCCGGGGCCGATTTCAGCGCCCGGATGGGGCATGCCCTTATCGCATGGAACAATAGGCTGTGGATCGTCGGGGGGCGATCGGGCAGCACCTATTACAACGACATCTGGATGTCCACCGATGGTGTCCATTGGGACCAGGAAACCTCGTCGGCTGGTTTCACGGCCAGGGCCGAACACACGAGCCTTATCGCCGACCGCCGTCTTTGGGTGATCGGGGGGGCGACCAGTTCCACCCAGGAAAAGAATGACGTTTGGTATTCCCCCAACGGCTATTCCTGGACCCAGGCGACTTCGGCGGCCGATTTTTCGGCCCGTTACGGCCATACCAGTGTCTTTTTCGCCGGGAAAATGCTCGTCATTGGAGGGACGAATGGCAGCACGGACCGCCATGACGTCTGGTACTCGCCCTCCAGTCCCGCCTTGGGGACCGCGACCTTCACCCCCACGCCGACCCGGACCCCGACCTCAACACCTACTCCCGATTGCTGCCAGACGGTTATGGACCTTCCCGACCAGTCGGGCGGTTTCGGCAGCCCTCAGGGAATGACGGCCGATTACGGTCAGCATCGGCTCTACATCACCGACGCGGCCAACGACCAGATCCAGGTCTATACGACCGCCGGGGTGACCGCCGGAGTCTTCGGCAGTACGGGTACGGGACTGGGCCAATTCGACTTCCCCTACGACATCGCCTACGGACAGGACGGCTATCTCTACGTCGCCGAGTACAGCAATGCCCGGGTGCAAAAGCTACAGACCGATGGGACCGGGGTTACCTTCATCGGGGCCGGGGTCTTGGGGAACGTCAGAGGTGTTTTCGTCGACTCGGGGGGAGGTGTCTACGCGACCTGCCAATGGGGAAGTGCCGGGGCGGTCTTCCGGTTCGACGAGACCAGCCCGAACGTCTACAGCATGACGGTTTCCTTCGGGGGCGATAGCGTGGGGGTCCCGACGGGGGTCTACAAGGAAGGCGACCAGGTCTATGTGGCGGATTCGAGCCATAACCGGGTGCTGGTCTTCACGGAAACGGTCAATCAAGGCGTTTATTCCTATGGTACTCCACAGGAGATACTGAGCTCCGGATTTGACCACGGGGAAGTGGCGTTGCCGTTCTTCGTTAAGCCAGACCTGGCCGGGGACGTCTATGTCACGGACGGAACGGATTCCCGCTTCCAGGCGCTCTACCCCAATTTCGACTGGTGGTGGCAATGCACCCGGAGCGGCAACGTTTTGATGGGGGTCCAACCGAACGAGTTCGGCAACGTGCTGGTCAGCTTCTCCAATACGAATAAGGTCGAGATGTTCCATGGTTGTGCCGTGGAGCCGACCCTGACGCCGACACCCGGCGGGCCCAACATTCGCAGGAGCGGTTCGGCGACGAATGAGGGCCATGAGGGCCCCACCTTCACGCCGACCTCGACCCCCACGATCACTCCTTCCCCAACTCCCGATCCGAACCAATTCGTGGTGGCGGCGCCCAACATCTCCCGGAATGGGGAACCCATCCAATTCAAGGTCTCCCTGCCGAAGGATATGACCCTGGACCTGACGCTGGTGGATATCTCCGGGGAGGTGGTCTACACCGAAACCCTGGAAGGCAGGACCGGGGAAAATGCCCTTCTTTGGGACCTGGAGAACCAGTGGAAGACAAAGGTCGCCAGCGGTCTCTATATCTTCAAATTGACCGCGCACGATGGAACGAAAACCCTCCAAAAGATCGGCAAGTTGGCCGTGCTGCATTAGGCCTAAAGACACTTCCGCCCAAGGGACTTGATCCCTGAAAAGCCCGGTGCAGGTCTTTGGTCCGGGGCCGGGTTTTGCTTATTCCTGAAAGGCGCATGGCCTCCTGGTTCCGGATGTCCTTGATCCCGCCGGAGAAACCCAATTGGGGGCTTGTTTCCAAAAGGCACCTGTGTAACCTTGGGAAGGTCCTAGGGTTAATGCCTCGGAAGAAAATCCACCTTTGGAGGGGGAGACGATGAAAAAAGCTTTTGTTTTTGGCCTGGGTTTGGCTTTTCTAGCCGTGACCGGATTGGTCCAAGCCGATGAAATGAAGGACAAGCACCTGAAGGAAGACCACTCCAAGATCCTGGAGTGCGAGGTCGTCGATGTGGCCTGCTACCTGGGCAAGGGCGCCCATGGGCCGGACCACACGGCCTGCGCCGCCAAGTGCATCAGCGAGGGCGGGATGCTGGCCCTGCTTTGCGAGGGGAAGCTTTGCGTTCCCGTGACGCCGGAATTCCACCAGGTCCGCACCCGTTTCGTCTCCAAGGGAGGGGAAAAGGTGAAGGTCCGGGGGAACATCGTCGACAAGGATGGGACCCACTTCCTGATCCTGGCCGACATGGGGAAAAAGAAGTAACCCGAGATCATCGAGAACGGCCGGAAGCCTCCCGGGAAACCGGGGGGCTTTTTTATTTCTCCAGGACCTCGTCGGCGGTCAGGAGGGTGATGCCCGCGTGGGCCATGGCCTTCAGGGCCTTGTCCCCGTCGCCGGGCTTGGCGTTGACCGCAGCCACGGCGTCCTCCACCACGAAGGTCTCGAAGCCGTATTTGTCCGCGTCCAGGGCGGTGGCCTTCACGCAATAGTCGGTGGCCAGACCCACCACGTAGAGATCCTCGACGCCCTCTTTCTTGAGGAATTCCGCCAAGTTCGTGTTGGTGGCTTCGAAGGCCGAATAGCCGTCGTCCTTGTTCTTGGTGCCCTTCAGGAAGACCTTCTTGAGCTTGGAAACGTCCAGCTTGGGGTGGAAGTCGGCGCCGGGCGTGTCCTGCACGCAGTGGGGCGGCCATTTCTTGAAGTGCACGCTGCCCTTGGGATGCCAGTCCTTGGAGGCGATCACCAGGGGGAAGGCCGGCATGAGGGAATTGATGACGGGCACGACCTTGTCCCCTTCCGGAACGGCCAAGGCGCCGCCGGGGCAGAAATCGTTCTGGACGTCCACCACCAGCAAGGCCTTCATGTTTTCCCCTCGGGGCCCTGGAATTCCCTCAACAAATTGTCCCGCAGTCCCATCAACTTGGCGCTCAACCCCACCTTGTAGGTGTGGGGGTTCTCGAAGCGCTTGCGCTCGGGCGAGAGCTTGGAGAGCCGTTCCTTGGCGTAGGCCGCCGATTCCTTGACCGTCGGCCGGGCCAGCGCGCGGCCCTCTTCCATCACTTTAAAAAGTAAAGACTCAGGAAAACAGTGGGCGATCCGGCTTTTTTTATCGGGTGAAACGGGGTGAAAGATGGTCTCCACGGCCCTTTCTTCCTCCAACAGGATGCCGTCGGCGTAGAAGAACCCCTCCGGGTCGGTATAGCGCACCACCTTTTTGACGCCCGGCAGCGAGGTCTTGGACAGGTTCTCCGAGATCTTGAGGGTGGGGCGGTCGCCCAGGACCCCCAGCTTATAGACCCCGTCCAAGGCCGATTGGTCCTGGCCGGTCAGCAGGCTGGTCCCCACGCCAAAGACGTTGATGGGGGCGTGCTGGTCCAGGAGGCTGCGGATGAGGTATTCGTCGAGCTGGTTGGAGGCCACGATCTTCACGTAATGCAGTCCGGCGGCATCGAGCATGCCCCGGGCATGCTTGCTCAGGTAGGCCAGGTCCCCCGAGTCCAGGCGGATGCCGGAAAGCCGGTGGCCCTTCTCCTCCAGCTCCTTGGCGACCAGGATGGCGTTGGGCACACCGCTGTCGAGGGTGTTGTAGGTGTCCACCAAAAGGGTGCAGCGTTCGGGATAGATCTCCGTGAACTTCCGGAAGGCGGTGAGCTCATCGGGAAAGCTCTGGATCCAGGAGTGGGCCTGGGTGCCCGAGGGGGAGAGGCCGAACTCCCGGGCCGAGAAGACGTTGGAAGTGGCGGTCACGCCCCCGATGTAGGCGGCCCGGGAGGCCTGGATGCCGGCCAGGCCCTGGGAACGCCGGAAGCCGAAGTCCACCACCTTGCGGCCCTCGGCGGCGAAGACCATGCGGGCGGCCTTGGTGGCGATCAGGGATTCGAAGTTCAGGAAATTGAGGATGAGGGTCTCCACCAGCTGGGTCTCCAGCAGGGTACCGTGGACCCTTAGGACCGGTTCCAGGGGGAAGACCACCTCCCCCTCCCGGACGGAAAAGATCTTGCCCCGGAAACGGAAGTCCTTCAGGTGATCGAGGAACCGCTTTTCGAAACCCTGCTCCTTCAGGTAATCCAGGTCCTCGGGCTCGTAGCGGAACTCCTCCAGCACGGGCAGGAGGTCGTCGAGCCCCGCGAAAACGGTGTAGCCGCCCTTGAAGGGGTTCTCCCGGAAGAAGTAATCGAAACAGGCGGGGATGTTCTCTTGGCCGGTCAGGACATAGCCCTGGGCCATGGTCAGTTCATAGAAGTCCGTGTAGAGGCCGGTGTGACGGGGGATGAGGGAGGACATGGGGCCATCCTAAGGTTCTAGAGGATATCTTCCAAGTTCTTGGAGCCGTGAATGACGCGATGGATCTCGATCATTGAACCCCGGACCAGGTAGAAAACCAGGAAGTTCCCGAGCATGAGAACACGATAGCCCAATTTCTTCAATTTATCGTTCCGTGGGACCCGGCCCATTTCGGGGTGGGCCTCCAGCCGCCCGATCCGTTTATCAACGGTTTGAACGAAGGCGGCCGCGCGGGATGGGCTATCCAGCGCGATCCAATCGAGGATCGAGACCAGGTCGTCTTGGGCCGCTTGGAGGTAACGGAGGCTACGCCTGCTGGGCATTCAAACGCCGCTTGAGGGCCTGGATCATTTGGGGATGGGAGAGGCCCTTATCCCCGGAGGCGGATTGGGCCTGTGCCACGGATAATTTCTCAAAAAGATCCAACTGCGATCTCAGCTTCTCATAGTGCTCCATGCTCATGACCACGAGGTCGCCTTCACCATTGGTGGTCAGATAAACGGGTTCATCCTGCTCATGACACAGGGTGGAGATCTTCCGGGTCTGGTTCCGGAGACTGGAAATGGATTTGATGATGGGCATGGGCGCCTCCTAGGCTATAGGCAAATTAACACCTAATTTTGATATTGGCAAGAAAGGCGGTTTTTAGCGGGAATGGCGCTTGAAGAAGTCCCAAATGAGGTCGCTGGCGTCCAGTTGGCGGCTCACCTTGCCCACCATCCATTCCCCCGCGTAACGAAGGCCGCCCGGCCAGGTATGGCCCCCGCCGTGGACGACGAAGAAGAGGACCTCGCTGCCGTTGGCCGAAGGGGGATAGGCGATGCGGTCCACCCGAGTGGGGTCCTTGGGGTCCAGGACGGGCAAGGCGGTGGTGACCGGCGCGCCCTTGCATCCGTCCAGGGCCGCCCAATCGGCCGCGGCCCGGGCCGGGGCGATGATCTCGCCGCGCTTGCGGCGGAAGAAATGGACGAAGCCCCCTTCGAAGGGGACCAGGGGATCCTTATCGCCGTTGATGAAGAGCATGGAAACGGGGAACTTGGGGGAACAGACCGCCGGCAGGTTCTTGGGCATGGAACCGGCCACGGGGGCCCCCGCCGCGATCTTGTCCGAAAGCTCGCAGACCAGGCGGCAGGTCATCATGGCCCCGTTGGAGATGCCCGTCACATAGACCCGCTTCGGGTCCACGCCCTCTTTTTGGACCATGAGGTCGATGAGAGCCGACAGGAAACCCACGTCGTCCAAGTCCTTGCCGTGGGCCTCATCGTCGATCTTGCGCCCGTCGTTCCAGTTCTTCCCGATCCCATCGGGATAGGCGACCAGCCATCCGTCCCGGTCGGCCAATTCATTGAAGCGATCGAAGGTGAGCTTCTGCATGCCGGACCCGGTCCCCGTGCCCCCGTGCAGGCAAAGCAGGAGGGGATGCCGGAGCTTCGGGTCCAGGGTGGCGGGGCGGTAGAGGACATAGGTGCGCTTCAGGCCGTCCCAGGCCATGGAGCCGTTCTCGGGACGGGAGGTCAGGGAAGCGGCCTTCAGGGACGCGCAGGAGATGAGTAAAAGAGGCAGAAGGGAAAGAAGCAGAACGGGCCGGAAGGGAGGACGCAAAGCCCGCCTCAGTCCGCGAAGAACTTGGGCAGCCAGGTCGTGAGGATGGGGATATAGGTGATGGCGAAGACCATGGCGTGCAGGATCAGGTACATGGGCAGCACCGCCCAATAGACCTCGGTCATGGGTTTCTTGAAGCGGTAGCTGGACAGGAAGAGGTTGATCCCCAAGGGGGGCGCGATGAAGCCCAGTTCCATGTTGGCCAGGAAGATGATGCCCATGTGCACCCGGTCCACCCCGAAGGCGTCGGACATGGGCATGAGGAGCGGCACCACCACCACGATGGCGGCGAAGATCTCCAGCAGGCTCCCCACCACGATGAGCATGAGGTTCACCATCAAGAGGAAGACCCATTGGGAATGCACGGTGTCGTGCACCCAGGCGGCGAGCCGGGCGGGCACCTGGGCGTCCACCATGTCGTTGGTGAAACCCAGCGAGACGCCCAGGATGAGCAGCACGCCCCCCACCAGGATGCCGCATTCGGTGATGACCTTGGGGACATCCACCATCCTCAGCTTCCGGTACAGGAAGACCTCCACCAGGAAGGCGTAAAGGGCGGTCAGGGCGGCGGATTCGACCAGGGTCACCTTGATGATGAAGAGGAAGAAGAAGACCACCAGGGGCAGGGCCAGTTCCCACTTGGCTTCCCAGAAGGAGGCGAGGGCCTCGTTGACCTTCTTTTCCACGTCCCAGCCGCGGCTCCAGGGCGCCAGGACGGTCCTTTGGATGATCGGGAAGAGATAGCTGCAAAGCACCAGCACGAAGCCCAGCGAGGAGAGGTGCACGAAGGTGATGGGGCCCACGGTCGCGGTCGCCGCCTTGGCGCCGTCCAGCGCGCCCAGGACCATCCAGGCGAACTGGGCGAAATATTTCCATCCGTAAAAGGCCAGGACGGCCAAGAAGACGCCTAAGGAGCCGACGCAGGTCCAAAGTTTCAGGGTACGCCAAATGGAATATTTCCCCAGGGTCTCCTTGGACGCCTTCCAGATGCCCCAGAGGGCGGTGAGGAGGAGAAGGATCATGCCGGGGATGAATCCGCCGAGGAAAAGGTCCTTGATGGAGGTGGCGGAGACCACGCCGTAGAGGATCACGGGAAGGCTGGGGGGAAAGAGCATGCCCAGGGACCCGGCGGAGGTGAGGAGCCCCAGGGCGTCCCGCTCCTTGTATTTCTCGGCCAGGAGGATGGGCATGAGCAGACCGCCCAGGGCCAGGATGGTCACGCCCGAACCGCCGGTGAAGGCGGTGAAGAAGGCACAGACGCAGGCCGTCACGATGGCGGGCCCGCCCCGCAAGGATCCGAAGAAGGCCTCGAAGACCCTGAGCAGGCGTTGGGAGGCGCCGCCCTCGGCCAGGAAATAACCGGTCAGGGTGAAGAGGGGAATGGTGGGGATGGTGGGCGAGACCACCATGCGGTAGGTCTCCACGGGGATGGAATCGATGGGGGTGTCCGAGTTCCACAGGAAGATCAGGGCCGCGCCGCCCAGCACCAGGAAGACGGGCATGCCGAAGACCACCGCCACCATCAGGATGCCGAAGCAGATATAGATGAAGGTCTGGGAGGGGTTGTGGATCATGGGGGCCAGGTAGGCCAGCCAGCCGGCGATGAAGAGGGTGATCAGGCGTTCGTTCCATTTTTCCGAGGAACGCCAGATCATCCTGAGCAGGATCATGGAGAAGCCCACGGGGATGCTGAGCAGGACCACCCATTTGGGCAGGCCGATGGCGATGATGGAATCCACGTCCCGTTCGATCATGGCGAAGGACCAACTGGCCTTGACCAGGTAAAGGGTGATGGCGGCGCCCAGACCCGCGGTCACGATATGGGCGGCGGCCTTGAAACGGTCGGGGATCATGCTGGCGGTGGTGGCGAGCTGCAACAGCTTGCCCTCGCGGGCGGCGATGGCACCTCCGAACATCATGATGGCCAGCACCGAGTGCTGGACCAGGTTGAGGGAGCCGGGCACCAGGAGGGGCGGGAACCAGTCGAAGATGGCGTGGAGCTTGCGGGCCAGGATGTCCAACAACGGCAGGGCCATCATGACCCCGAAGAAGAAGGTCAGGAAGAGGTTCTCAGGACCGTGCCAGGGGGCGGGTTTGGAGGGCGCTTCGCCGGGATGTCCGTCCATGACGAGGCCCGAATGGATATCGACCGGGGACTCGGGTGATGGTGCGGGGGCCGACGGGACCGGGACCTTCCGGGCCCGGGCCGGGGACCATTTTTTCTTCGAGGGGCCCCGGGAGGGCCGCTTACGGGAAGGCATTAGGGAGCGGCCGCCTTATGTTTGGCGCGGTACTCGTCGCGGAAGGCCGTGGCCTGGTCCAGGATGTCCTGGGGGATGACCTTGCCGCCGATCTCCTTGGAGATGCTGGCGTTCAGGGCCTCCCATTGGGCGTATTGGTCGGGGGTGATCTCATGGATGATCAGGCCCTTCTTTTTCATGACCTCGATGGCCTTGGCTTCCCCGGAACGGATCTGGTCGCGGAAGGCGACCCCGGCCGTCTGGGCGGCCTTGAGGAGCGCGGGCTGGGCGGAGGCGGGGACCTTGGCCCAGGCCTTGGTGGTGATGACGGTGGCGCCGACCAGCGGGGCCCATTTCATGTCGGTCATGTGGGGGGCCAGGGCGAACCATTGGAAGGAAAGGGCCGAGATGGGGGTCGTGTCGAAGGAATTGATGAGGCCGGTCTGGAGGTTGGGCAGGATGTCGGTGGCGGCCAGGGGGATGGGGGAGTAGCCGGCGGACTTCCAGATGCTCATGGTGTCGGCGTCATCGCCCCACACGAAGAACTTGGCCTTCTTGAGGTCGTCGGGGGTGAGGATGGGCTTCTTGCCGAAGAACATGACCCAGCCGGCGTCGCCCCAGTTGAGGACCTTGAAGCCCTTCTTCAGGAGGCGGTCCTCCAGGATGGGCTGCATCTTGGAGCGCACGTAATCGCTCTCGGCGTAGTCGCGATACATCATGGGGACGGAGAGCACCTGCACGCCCTTGTCGATCTGGCCCAGCCCCACCACGGTGAAGACACCCACCTGGATCTGGCCGATGCGCATCTTGCTGACCATGTCGGGCTCGTCGCCCAGCACGCCGCCGGGATACATGGTGAGGTTCACCCCCGCGGCCTTCCACTGTTCGCCCATTTCCCGCATGATCTTGTCCCACACCGAGCCCTCGGGGGCCAGGGTCCCCAGCTTCAGGGTCAGGTCCTGGGCTTGGAGCGCGGGGGCCGCCAAGAGCAGGGCCGACAGCAGGATGTTCTTGAGGGAAAGGCGCACGAGGGACTCCTTGTAAAACGGATTGCCGACCATTCTAACGTTAGACGGTTACTTCACGAACAAAGTATCGACATGGGAAAGGAGCCATTTGGCCCTTTTTTGCGTGATCAGGTTGACCAGGCGCCAGCTGGGTTTCTTGTCGACGTCGATGGCGAGGGCCTTGTTGCACATCTCGATGAACTCCTCGCGGTCCTGCTCCTTCTCATCGACGGCCGCGGCGTAGTTCACGTAGGTAGAGGCGCTCAGGCCCCCGTTGAGCTTCAGCGCGGCCTCGAAATGTTCCTTGGCCTTCTTGAGCGAACCGCCCATCAGGGCCGGGCGGCTTCCCTCGTAGGTGATGAGGAACTCATGCAGGGAGCCGTCGTCGTAATCGGGCTCCAGCTCGTAGGCCCGGTAGATCAGGGCCTCGCCCTGGGGCACGTCGGAGACCAGTTCGGGGTCGTCCTTGGAAAGGGAGATGGCGGCCAGCCAGGAGACACCGGTCCAATAGAGCAGGTCGATGTCCTCCTTTTTCGCCAGGGCGACCGCGGCCTTGGGGTCCTTGAGGAGCAGGTCGCTGAAATGCTCGTAGCGCACGTCGAAGCCCCGCAGGCCGTAGTCCCGGGCGCGGATATAGAGCTTCTTGGCCCGTTCCTTCAGCTCCTGGGACCTGGGATAGTCCTTGTCGGCGATGTATTCCCCGTCGGAGTGCACGAAGGCGTAGGCGTATTCGGTGAAGCTCTTGGAAAGGGCGGTGAGGAGCGGCACATGGCGGGGGGTGGCGGAGAGGATGCTCTCCATCAGTTTCAAGCTGAAGGGGACCGCCTGGCGGATGAGCTCGGGGTCGTTATCGGAGGAAAAGGTGTCGCCGGGGGCCGCCAGGCTGTCGGCGAAGGAATCCACCATCATGGACTTGATGAAACAGCCGCTGAAAAGGGGAGTCATCAGGGCCAACAGGAGCAGGCCCAGGAACCAATGTCTTTTTGTTCCCATTGTCGTTTCCTTGGATCTTCCGTAATTCGAAAGGGGACCTTTTTACCCCCCGGCCCCCCGGGGTGTCAATGCGCCGCAGGATGCCTTGAAACCTCAGCGGGGCGGGGCGGTTGGGCCCAGCCCCGAAAGCGGAAGGAAAGCCCCCACCCTTGGGGCCTGACCCGGCTCCAACCCCCGCAGGGGCGGGCCCAACCTTTCCCAAGCCGCGAAACGCCGGGCGCATTGGGGAAGGGACCTTTGAAGTCCCTGGAACCGCCCATGGGCCGCCCGGCAGGTCTGCCCGGGCCCGCAATCCCTCGAGAAGTCCCCACCCTGGACATGGACCCGGCCCGCCCGCACGGCGGTCTCCACCGTGCCCCCATGGGAGGCGATCTCGAAGACCGTCCCTTGCGCACCGCAGACCACGCCTTCCGTACCCACCTCGAAAGAGGACCCGGTCTTCTCCATTGGTTCCCCCACGTCACCCAAAAGATCGCCCGTCCAGAGTTTCAACCGGGTCCGGAATCCGTTCCCCGCCTCCTCCCGCAGGGTCTCAATGGTCATTTCACTGTTCCCATCCAGGTGTACCAGGATGCCTTTCTTGAGCGAGAGCACGGCCTGCGTCCCCTCCCCGACCAGGATGCGGTCGCCTTCCTCCAGGCGCGTGCCCAAGCGCCCGCGTTCCCAACCGGCGGACCCCTCGGAACGGAACTGGACCTGGCCCGACCCTTGGATGTCGGTGATGAAATAAGCCGTCAGGATGTCCTCGAGCGAGGGCTCCAGGCTGGAACGGCCCGGGTCGGGCAGGGCCGTTAGGAGGATCACCAGCATTCCCAGCTTCAGTCGTTCCAAGCGGGTTCCTTTTTTAATGAGGGTCGTGGCATAAAAAAAGGCGGCCCGGAGAACCGGGCCGCCTGGACCGAGCGGGAATTACTTCGCTGGAGCGGCCGCCGGGGTCGAAGCCGGAGCGACATGCTTCTTGGCGGTTTTTTTATGGTGCTTCATGTGGTGTTTCTTGACGACGGGAGCCGGGGCGGCGTCATCGGCCATCACGAATCCGGAAGTCACGGCTAGGAAACCCAACGCCAGAACAGCGGTCAAAATCTTTTTCATCCTCATCCTCCTTGAATGGGTGGGTCGTTCCGATCGCGCCCACCTCTTATAAGACGGGCCTGGCGACCGGGGAGTTGCCTACCCAAGACCCCTTGAGGTTACCTCGTACACCTTGATCGAGAAAGGGAATAGGGCTTGATTATTGACCGACCGGTTGGTAGGTTAATGCCCCATGGTCAACAAGATCAACGAAGAAAAGCATCAGACCCAACGCATGTGCCTGCTCGCCAAGGCCCGCCAGCTCTTCGCCTCCCAAGGGGTGAAGGAAACCAGCATGTCCCAGATGGCGAACGCCTGCCAGGTGACCAAGGCCACCCTTTACCACTACTTCCGAAGCAAGGAGGAGATCCTCAAGGAGATCCTCGCCTGCCGCAACGCCGAGATCGTGGACATGAGCCGGGGGCCGATGCCCGCCAATCTCGAGGAGTGTTTCTACCAGATCGGCAAAAGCCATCTGGAGCACATGGACAAGCCCGAGAACCTGGAACTGATGAAGATCCTGCTCTCGGAGACCATGAAGAACCCGGAGATGAAGAAGTATTACATGGATTTCGTGGTGGAGAACATCACCCGGGGCGCCCGGGAGGTGCTGGCCCCCTTCGTGAAGGGCCGTAAGGACGAGCGGGAGTTGAAACTGCTCTTCTTCCAGTTCATGGCCGGTCTCATCCACTACAACTGGAACAGCAAGATGGTGGGGAGCCTGTCGGAGCTTTTGGGGGATGACGAAACCTTCGTGCGGCGGCTGTCCAAGACCTACGCCGCCGCGGTGTTGAACGGATGACTTTTCTTTTTTCGACGGTCCAACAAGGGAGGTCGGTTATGTCTCGGTTCCATGCCGTGGCGGTCCTTTTCATCCTGGCCCAGGCGGCCTTCGCGCAGGATAAGTTGGTCTTGGACGATTACCTGGGGCAGGTCAAGGCCAAGGGCCCGGCCTACCGCGCCGCCCAGGCTTCGGTGGAAGGCTATGAGAAACAGTCCCACCAGCAGGACCTCCTCTACTCCCCCCAACTGGGATTGAGCTACGGTCACCAGAGCAATTACCAGCTCCAGCCGAACAACCCCTTCTATCCCACCAGCACCCTGGGCGACAGTTTCATCGCGTCCCTGTCCGATAAGCTTCCCTTCGGGCCTTCCATCTCCCTGGGCTACGCGGTGACCAACGTGAACCTGGAATTCCCGTCCTCCGCCCTGGCCTTCCTGGGAAGCCTGCCCAACTACTACCCCGAATATTTCCAGGCCGCGCCGGTGGCGTCCCTCTCCATGCCCTTGGTGAAGGATTTCCTGGGCACGCAGACCCACGCGGGAGCGAAGAAGGTCCAATACCAATTGGAGTCGGCTTCCCAAGGCGCGGTCTTCCAAAGGGAGCAGGTCCTCTTCAACGCCAAGGTGGCCTATTGGCGTTTGGCGCTGGCCCGGGAGACCCTGGCCATCCGCCAGAACACGCTGGAGCGCAGCCAGAAGATCTGGGAGTGGACCAAGCGCCGGGTCGCCCGCAACCTGGCCGATCCGCCGGACGCGCTCCAGGCCGAAGCCTCGGTGCGTGTGGCGGAACTGGACCTGGAGACGGCCCAGGAGGACGAAAGGTCCGCCCGGCTGGAGTTCAACCGTTACCGGAACGTCCCCGAGGACCAGGTGCCGGAAAAACTCGGATCGCTCGAGGATTCTCTGGCCGGTATGAAGGTGGAGGTCCCGGAGGATCCGGCGGCCCGGATGGACCTGCGCGCCACCGAATCGACCGCCCTGCAGCAGAAGGCGGTCTTCGACGAGGCCTACCAGAACATCCTGCCGGACATCACGCTCCTGGCCTCCTACCAGGGCAACGGCCTGGGGTCCCAATGGGGCCCGGCCAACGACATGGCCTTCGGCACCGATCACCCGGTCTGGACCCTGGGCGCCCAGTTCAACCTTTCCCTGGACGTCTTCACGGCCCAAAGGACCGCCGACGGTTATGAACTGAACTACAAGAGCGCCCAATTGGCCCTGGAGGACAAGAAGGCCGAGGTTGGCCAGCAATGGCAGGACCTCCGGCACCACCTCACGGACGTGGACAAGCGGCTCGAGATGGCCGCCCAGATCGAGTCCATCCAGAAGGACAAGGCCGACCAGGAGAAGACCCGCCTGGAACTGGGCCGCACCACCCAATTCCAGCTCCTATCCTTCGAGAACGATTATTCGCTGGCCCGCTTGAACCGCCTTTCCCTGGTCCTGGAAAAGCTGTCCTACCTAGCCCAGGCCCAGTGGTGGTTGACGACCGAACCCGATGCCTCCGGAAAGGACTGATCCATGAACCTCCCCAAACTCGCCATCGAGCGGCCGGTCTTCATGAGCTGTATCGTCATCCTCATCATGGTCCTGGGTTATATGGCCTCCCAGGCCCTGGGGGTGGACCTGTTCCCCGACGTCAGTTTCCCCTTCGTGTCCGTGACCACGCCCTACAAGGGGGCGGCACCCGAAGAGATCGAGAACCTGATCTCCAAACCCATGGAGGAGCAGTTCTCCACCCTGGAGGGCGTGAAGAAGGTCTATTCGGTCAACCAGGAGGGCTTCTCGGTGGTGACCGTGCAGTTCACCCTGGAAACGGACAGCAAGGACGCCGAACAGCGGGTCCGCGACCGCCTGTCCTTCGTGCGGCCCCGGCTGCCCAAGGACATCGACGAGCCGGTCATCCAGCGCCTGGACCCCTCGGACCAGCCGGTCATGATCGTGGCGCTCGATTCGACCCTTCCGGCCTACCAGGCCTATGACCTGGCGGACCAGGTCATCAAGCCCCAACTGTCCCAGGTGGACGGGGTGGGCGTGGTGGACATCTTCGGGGGTTCCAAGCGGGAGATCCGCGTGGAACTGGACCGGCACCGCCTGAACGCCTACCGCATCAGCGCCAGCTCGGTGGCCAACAACATCGGCCTCAACGGCCAGAACGTGCCCGTGGGCAAATACGAGACCGGCGGCCAGAACACCCTTTTCCGGTCGGTGGGGGAATACAACGACCTGGAGCGCCTCAAGCACACGGTGGTCAACTTCCTGGGGTCGGACGTGCCCATCACGGTCGACAAGATCGGCCGGGTTCTGGATACCACCGAGGACGCCCAGAACTACAGTTCCCTCAACGGGAAGGCCTCCCTTTTTCTCAATATCCACAAGCAATCGAAGGCCAATACGGTGGCGGTGGTGGACGGGGTCCTCAAGGCCATGGGCCACATCAACGCCGTGCTCAAGACCCATCCGGGGAACCCGGCGATCTCCCTGGTGCGGGACGACGCCAAGTTCGTGCGCCTCAACCTGGAGGACGTGCGCAACACCATCGCCATCGGCATCACCCTGACGGTGCTGGTGGTCTTCTTCTTCCTGGGGTCCGTCCGCTCGACCCTCATCACCATCACCTCGCTCCCGGTGTCGCTCCTGGGCGCCTTCATCCTGATGAACGGCATGGGCTTCACCCTGAACCTCATGACCCTCCTGGCCCTGTCGCTGGCGGTGGGGCTCCTGATCGACGACGCCATCGTGGTGCGGGAGAACATCTGGCGCCATATGGAGGAGGGGGAGGAGCCCAAGAAGGCGGCCTTGAACGGGACCCTGGAAGTGGCCATGGCGGTGGTGGCCACCACCTCGGTCGTCATCGCGGTCTTCCTGCCCATCGCGTTCCTCAAGGGCACGGTCGGACAGTTCTTCCGCCAGTTCGGCATGACGGTCTGTTTCGCCATGGGGGTCTCGCTCTTCGAGGCCATGGTCATGGGACCCATGTTGTCGGCCTATTGGGGCAAGGCGAAGGGGGGAAAGCACGTGCGGCCCGCCGGCATCCTCCATTGGTTCGACAATTTCCAGACCTTCCTGGAGAAGCAATATGAAAGGCTCATCACCTGGTCGGTCGCCGAGAAGGGAAAGGCCTTCCTCAGCAACCGGGGGATCGTCCTATTGGCGGCCTTGGTCATCTTCTTCGTGAGCCTTTTCATCGGGGTCAAGTTCGTGCCCTTCACCTTCCTGCCCAACGGGGACAACGGGGAATTCCTGGTCAGCCTCAAAGCGGCCCCCAACACCGCCCTGGACACCATGCGGGACAAGACCGAGAAGATCAGCGCCATCATCCACAAACACAAGGAGATCGCCCTGACCAGCGAGGTCATCGGCGATACCCAGGGGAACGATAATACCAGCACCATCTACGCCAAGTTGACCCCCTGGCAGACCCGCAAGCTCACCACTTCGGACATGAAGGACCTGGTCCGTAAGGAATTGGAACCCTATCACGACGAGCTCCAGCCCCAGGTGGCGGACCGCGACCTGGTGGCCAACCAGGCGCCCTTCAACCTGGTCCTGGCGGGGGAGGACTACCAGACGCTGGAACCCCTGGCCGACAAGCTCAAGGAACAGATGAAGTCGATCCCGGGCCTGACCGACATCACCACCAACTACGACGGCGGCAAGGCCGAGTTCCAAGCGGTGCTGGACCCGGTCAAGTGCCGGCAATTGGGCGTGCTGGGCATCGAGGCGGGCAATGAGCTTCGCACCCAGATCGAGGGCAACGTGCCCGCCAAGTTCCGGGAGAACGGCCTGGAATACGACATCCGGGTCCGCGATCAGGAGGACCAGCGCAACCTCCAGAAGGATTTCTACGACGTCTGGGTGCCCAACACCAACCACCGGCTGATCCGCCTGTCGGACATCGCGCAACCGGTCACGACCGAGGGGCCCAGCAAGATCAACCGGCTCAACCGCCAGCGCTACATCATGATCTCGGGCCAGCTGGGCAAGGGCGGCGCCCTCCAGTCCATCCGCAACGACGCCGAGAAGATGGTCAAGGCCATGGACCTGCCCACGGGGGTCAGCTATAGCTTCATCGGCCAGTCCGAGGACATGCAGGACCTGATGGCCAGCATGCTCATCGCGGTGGGCCTGGCCCTCCTCTTCACCTACATGATCCTGGCGAGCCTCTACGAGTCGCCCATCCTGCCCGTGACCATCATGGTCTCGATCCCGCTGGCCATCGTGGGGGCCTTCGTCCTCATGGCGCTCACCCACCAGACCATGAACATCTTCAGCATGATCTCCATGGTCATGCTCATGGGGCTCGTCACCAAGAACGCCATCCTGTTGGTGGACTACACGGTGCAGATGGAACGCAAGGGCATCCCCCGCAACGAAGCCATCCGGCGGGCGGGGGTCATCCGGCTGCGTCCCATCCTCATGACCACCCTGGCCCTCATCGTGGGGATGCTGCCCACAGCCCTGGCCCTGACCGAGGTGGCCAAGTTCCGCCAGTCCATGGGCGTGGCGGTCATCGGCGGGCTCTTGAGCTCGCTCTTCCTCACGTTGCTGGTGGTGCCCTCGGTCTACGGTTATGTGGACGATTTCCGGCTCTGGCTACGGCGCCTTTTCGGGACGGACCCGAAAACACAGGCCAAAGCGGGGAAAGCCGTGAAGGCAAAGGCCTGAGGAGGTCCTTATAATGCTCCCGTTCCCGGCCCCCGAGGGGCCGGGCGGGAGACTTCCTTATGGACGCCAGGGAGATCAGCCGTCTGGCCGAACGCCATGTGATGGTGCGCGACCAACTGGAGAAACGCGGCATCCATAATCCCTGGGTGCTCCAGGCCATGCTGGACGTACCCCGCCATTTCTTCCTCTCCGAAACCCAACAGACCAAGGCCTACGACGACGGGCCCCTTCCCATCGGCGGCGGCCAGACCATCAGTCAACCTTACATCGTCGCCTCCATGATCGAGCTCATCGAACCCGATCCCTCCCACCGGGTGCTGGAGGTGGGGGTGGGGAGCGGCTATTCCATCGCGGTGCTTCGGCGCATCGTGAAAGAGGTCTATGGCGTGGAGAAGGATCCGCGCCTTTTGGAACAGGCGCAGGCCCGGTTGAAGCAGCTCAACCTGGGGGAGGTCCAGATGCGGGCGGGGGACGGCAGTTTGGGATGGCCGGAAGCCGCGCCCTTCGATTCCATCCTGGTGGCGGCCGCCGCGCCCAAGGTCCCCGCTTCGCTCGTCGCCCAATTGAAGCCGGGCGGGAACCTGGTCGTTCCCGTGGGCGGCCGGGAGGAACAGGACCTCATCCGGGTCCACAAGAACGCCGCCGGCCACATCCAGGAGAAGGTCCTTTATAAGGTGCGTTTTGTGCCGCTCGTCGGGGCGGAAGGTTGGAGCGAATAGATCCCCCAAGAAGAACATTTTCGCCGCGCACCAAGGGCTCGAAGAAAAAAATGGACCCGAATGACCTATAGTTGCCGGATCGTCAGCGGGAAGAAACCCTGAGCGGGACCTTCCCGAAGGCCGTGGCGGGGACCACCTGCCATTTGTCCGTGCCGGGCCTCTTCCAGATGAGCGTCAAGGCCAGTTGATCCCCCGAATCCTTCTCGAGCTCCAGCCGCAAGGAATGGGAGCCCTTCCCCAAACGGGTCCCTTGCCCCCCTTGGACCGCTTTCCCATCCAGCCATAATCGGACCTGGTCGGTCGCCAGGGCCTGGAACTGGTAATCCCCCGCCTGGTCGATCCTCAATTCCCCCGTCCAGCGGACCCGAAAGGGCGGGCCCTGGGTGAAGGGGAAATCGAACTTGGAAGTGAAATTGAGGAGCGGGTCCCTTTGAATGGCCGTGGGCTTGCCTTTCCAATCCGCCCCGTTGAAGTAGACCCCCTGGAGACCCCTCGTCCAGGGGACCGGCCCCTTCGGGCCGGCCGGTTGGATATAACCGATATAAAGCAGGGCATGCCCGGCGCTGTCCCGGTAAGGGGCGGCCGAGAGGCCCGGATGGACCATCTCGAGCAGGTCGACGACGCCCTTCTTCCCGCCCTCGAGGAAGAGCAGGGAAGGTCTTTCGGTCGGGGCCTTTCCCGAGATCCAATCCGCCAGATGGAAAGGATGGACCGCATCCTTCATGGGGTAGGTCAGGAAGGCGACGGTATGGTTCCCGTAAAAAGAAGAGGGGATGAAGTAACGGTCCCTGCCGGGCGCGTTCCGTTCCGCTTTCAGGATGCTTTGGCCGATGAAGTTCTGCGCGGGCCCGAAGGCGTCCAGGCAGGCCGGATCCCGGGCCTGCCGCACGAAATAGGTGTGAACGTTCTGGGCGGTCATGAGGGCCATCAGGTTCGCCAGGAGCAGGGCGGGCACACTGGGTTTCTTGAACAGGGCCCCCGCGGCCTCGAAGGTCCGATCGAGCATGACGCCCGCGAAGAAGGCCACGAAGGGCGTGAGGGAGACCAGCCGGTTGGCGTGGGCGGGGTCGGTGGTGAGGAGGTTCGTCAGCAGCATCGCCCCGGCGCCGGCGAGCGGATAGAAAAAGCCCGGTTCCCGGCGCCTCCGCCAGGCCAGTCCCAGCCCCAGGATGAAAAGGACCCCCGTGACATCATCCAGCATCCGGCGGTCCGGGATGTTGTGGCGGGGGTTCGGGTCCCCGGCGCGGTTGAACATGAGGGCCGTACCGGCCCAAACGTCCCCAAGGGGTTTCAAGCTCCGCTCTTCCACCAGGGCCGTGCCCAGGAAAAGGGCCTTTTCCCGGAAACCCAACTGCTTCTTTTGGGCCATGACCGCCAAAAGGGGCGCGCAAAGGATGAGCACCAACAGGAAATAGCGCAGGAAGGGTTGGGGGTCCCGCTTTTTTTGGTGGAGCCATTCGTCCGCCGCGTAAGCCAGCATGAGGAAGGGGACGATCTTGAAGGCCTGGTAGGTGTAGAACCCGGCCCCGACGAAAAGGGCGGAAAGGTAAAAGGCCCAACGCTTGTCCCGGCGCAGGCCATAGGTCCAGAAGGCCAGGGCGCCGAAGAGATAGAAAGGGACCTGGATGCTGGGGTAACCGTTGCGGGTCATGGTCCAATTCCACCGCATCACCGCCAGCACGAAGAGGGAGAGCAGGGCGGTGCGGGGCCCGGCCCATTGCCGGACCGTCCAGTAAATGAAGGGAAAGGAAGTCAGGGAAAGCAGGATGAAGAAAAGATGGAAGGAGAAAAGGGAGGATCCCGCCAGCCCGAACCACCCGGCCAGTTGGTAGAAAAGAAGGACCTCGGGCACCTCGTAATCGAAGACCTCCCCGAAGGGCCGCCATCCTTCGTGCAGGATGCGAAGGGCGCAGACCCCGGTCAGGCCCTGGTCCGTATGCATCCCCGCCGGGACGGAATCGATGCGGAAGACCCGGAAGAAAAAGGCCAGCCCCAGGACCAGCAGGAAGCCCAGGACCTCCCAGCGCAGGGGGATCGCCGGGGCGGCTTTCGGCTCGGAGGACGCGTGGGAAAGGGTCGCCAGGGCCGCCGCGTAACCCAAGAGGCCCACGCAGAGTCCCAGGAAGGAAGGCCCAAGGGCCAAGGCGGCCTGGCCCAGGGCGGCCAGGAAAAGCGCGATGAAAAAAGGGATGGCGTTGGCTGGGGAGTTGGCCAAATTTTCTCCGTTCCGTTTTCCGGATGAACCCGTTCGTTCTCCTTGTATTATGAGGCATCCGTCACCCCAGCCCCAATCGCGAAGAGGCGCTCTTTTGAAGAAAATCCTGCCGTTCCTGGGCGTCCTACTGGCCCTGGCCCTCCTGGACGCTTTCTCCCGGGTCCCCCTCGATCCGCCTCCCGGCCATTTGATGCCCCGTTATGAAAAAGATTCCCTGTCCGAGACCCGCATCGCCTCTCCCCGCATGGCCGTCCTGGGCGATTACCGGGGCTTCGACCTGGCCGCCGCCTCGGTCCTCTTCGGGATCGCCGGCTGGGTGGTGCTGCTCCTGGACCCGAAGGGGCACCGGGGCGTGGCCGGACTCCTGCTGACGCTGGGCACCGGTGTTGCGTTGGGACTGGGCCTGGTGGAGTTGGCCCAAGGCAGCAATTTCCTGGACCATGAGGCCCTCGCCCGGTGGGTGGATCCGCTGGAGGCCCGGTGGAAGGGTGTCTTTTGGCTTTCCTGGGCGGCGGGTCTTTCCTTATTAGGGGCCTTGCTGGCGGCCTTCCGGACCGAAGGCCCGGCGGAGCATTCCCGTGACTAGCCTTCATTTCCTCCTTCCGATCCTGATGGCGGTCCTCGGCTTCTTCGGGATGGCCATGGCCGCATCCCCCAAGACCCGGGTCGGGGCTTGGGCCCTTTTCCAACTCGGGTGGCTGCTGGCCATCCTGCTCCTGGAACCCCAGGGCGGGGCCGTGACCTTCACGGTCGCGTGGGTCTTTGGTTTCGTCTCCTTAACGGTCCTCGGGGTCCTCTGGGCCCTTTCCCGCCGGATCCCCGCACCCGAGGCCGTTTCCAAAGGCCCGGCCCGTAAGGGCGCGAAATGAGGGACCACCTTCCCATCCTCATCCCCCTGGGGCTTTGGGCCGGGGCTTGGGCCGTGGCGGCCTTGGGCCCCCTGTCCTACCGGCTTTCCCGACTGGCGGGCTACCTGGGTTGGGCCCTTTCGCTGGTCTTCGCGTGTCTCGCGCTTCCGGTGGTCCTGGCGCAGGGCCCTTGGCATTATTCGCTCGGCGGCTGGCCGCCCCCCTGGGGCATCGAAGTGGTCCTGGGGCCCTTGACCCTTTTCCTGAGCTTCTTCGTGTTGGGCGCGGGATTGCTGGGATACGCCTCCTTGGGTCCCTTTGGTCTTCTGGCGGGGCTCTTGAAGAGCCGGGAAACCCTGGCGGGTTCCCTCCTTTTATGGATGGCGGGGAGCCTGGCCGGGATCCTGGTCGTCCGGGACGGCTTCACCCTTTATCTCCTGGTCCAGGCCGCGGTGTCGGCGGGCGCGGGCCTCTTGGTGGGCATCACCCGCAAGGGAACGGGCGAGGGATTCCGGTTCCTGCTCTGGGGAAGCCTGGCCGCGACCCTTTTCCTCTCCGGCTTCCTCGTGCTCCATGCCTCCGCCGGGACCTTCCACCTGAGTGACCTGCGCGCTCAGCTCTTCATGGACAAGTCCTTCGACCTGGCCCAGGCGGCGGGCATCCTTTTCACCGGGTCCCTGGCGGCGGTCTTCCTCTTTCCCTTGCCCTTCCTTCAGACCCCGGCCTTCACGCAAGGGCCGCTCTTCCTCTGGGGATTCCTCTCCGCCCTGCTCCCCCGGATCGCGCTCTTCCTCTTGTTCCTCGTTCTCTTCTTCGTGTTGAACCTTCCGGGCATGGTCCCGCCCGCTTGGTTCACGGGAGCGGCGGGTCTTTTGGCGCTGTTACCCTTGGGGGCCTTTGTCCTGGCGGCGCGGCAGAAGGACCTGCTCTCGGCCGTGGCCTACCTGAGCCTGGCCCAATTGGGTTTTCCCCTGCTGGGGTTCGTATGCGGGAACAAGAGTTCCATGACCGGGTCCCTGCTGGAATTGGTGAGCCAGGTGATCGGCGTGTTCGGGCTTTTCCTGGCCGTGGAGATGGCGGCCATCAAGAAGGCGGGTTCCCATCCCCTGGCCCAATTGTCGGGCCTGGGGCGCCAGGATCCGGGGGCGGCCCTGATCTGGGTGGTGCTGGTCTTCTCGGTGGCGGGCGTGCCGCCCACCGGCGGCTGTTTCGGCAAATATTACCTGCTGCAGGGATTGATCGAGAAGAAGGATTGGGCCCTGCTGGCGCCCCTGGCGCTGGTCTTGCTCTTCAACCTGGTCATGGTCTTCCGGTTCCTCTGGCTGCTTTTCGAGCACCGGACCAAGGTGACGATGCCGGCGGCCCTGTCGGCCGGTTCCCGGGCGAGGCTCTATTTCCTGGCCTTCTTGCTGTTGGTCCTGGGGGGCTTCCACACCCAGATCGTCCGGCGCTTCATCGAGCCCGCCCTGCCCAAGGCCTACCAGAACATCCCCTTGCCGGACGTCCCTTTCCTCGGCAAACAGGTGGAGTGAGGCGGGTCATTGAGACGGGTAGGTCCCCGGAGTAACCTTATTCCCGGAAAAGGACGGAACCACCGAAGGTCCAAGGAGAGAGCCATGGTCAAGATTGAGGCGGTCATCAAGCCCCACAAGCTGGACGCGGTGAAGGAAGCCCTGGTGAAGGTCGGCGTCACGGGCATGACGGTGTCCGAGGTGCGCGGCTTCGGCAAGCAGAAGGGCCATGAGGAACTGGGCGGCGACACCGTCACCATCGAATTCCTCCCGAAGCTCAAGCTGGAGATGGTCTGTGCGGACGACCAGAAGGACAGGATCATGGAGGCCCTGGCCCGGGCCGCCAAGACGGGCAAGATCGGCGACGGGAAGGTCTTCGTGTCGCCGGTCACCGACGCGCTGCGCATCCGCACCAATGAAAAAGGCGATGAAGCTGTGAAGTAAGGGCTTCCCCATGGAAACCCTGGGACCCCTGCTCACCTCGCCCAAGCCGCCACCGGCCTCCGAGATCCAACGGCTCCTGAAGCCTTACGGCTTCCGGAAGCCCGCCCGTGCCTGGAAGGAACTTTCGGCCTTCGCCCAGGGCCTTTTCGACCGGGCCGCCTGGCTGGAACTCCTGCCGCTCCTGCTCTTCGAGTTCGCCCAATCGCCCGATCCGGACCAATCCCTCAACCATTTCGGCACCTTCGCCAATGTCGCCTTCCACCGCTCCCAGCTCTTCCAATACCTCACCCGCAACCCCGTGGCCCGCAAGGCCTTGGCCCAGGTCTTTGGGTTGAGTCCCGCCTTGACCACCGTGCTTTGCCGGGAACCGGCGCTCCTTTACTGGCTCTTCGAGGAGGACGGGGTCTTCGCCCCCTTCCGGCCCGAGAGGTTCCGGGCGGAGTTGGACGTGGAAGTGGAACAGGCCCTCGATGAGGAGGGAAAGCTCAACGCGCTGCGCCGGGTGAAGGCCCGGCAGATGCTGCGCCTGGGCGTCCGGGACCTGCTGGGGTTGACCGACGTGAAGGACCTGACCTTCGAGATGGCGGGGTTGGCCGACGCCCTGGTGGAAAAGGCCTTGGAGGTGGGGAAGGCGCATTTCGCGCCCCTGCCGCCCGGCTCCTTCTGCGTGCTGGGCCTGGGCAAGCTGGGCGGCCGGGAACTCAACTACAGTTCGGACATCGACCCGCTCTTCGTTTACGACACGCCCCTCGCGGGCGAGGAGGCGGAAAAGGCCCGCCGCGCCTTCAACGACCTGGCCGACTGGCTCATCCAGGTCCTGTCCGAACCCACGCCCTTGGGGAATGTCTTCCGGGTCGATATGCGCCTGCGGCCCGAGGGGTTGGGCGACATGGCCCGCTCCCTTCCCTCCTACCTGGAGCATTACGAGGTGCGCAGCCAGCCCTGGGAACTGCAGGCCCTGCTCAAGGCCAGGCCCTGCGCGGGCGACCTGGGACTGGGCGACCGCTTCCTCAAGGAAGTGGAGCCCTTCATCTTCCGGAAGAACTACGACTCGGTCTATCTGGCCGAGATCCGGGAGATCATGGACCTGATCAAGCAGAAGATGGAATCCAAGGGCCGCCTCCACACCCAGGTGAAGCTGGGCATGGGCGGCATCCGCGAGATCGAGTTCATCATCCAGTTCCTCCAGCTGGTGCATGGGGGGGCCCGGCCCGAGGTGCGCAACGCCAACAGCCTGGAGGCCCTGGCGATCCTGGGGGACAAGGGCATCCTGCTCAAGGCCGACGCCCAGTTCCTCTCCGACAGCTACCGGTTCCTGCGCAACATCGAGCACCACCTGCAGATGGTCCACGGACTCCAGACCCACACCCTTCCCAAGAAGAAGGAGGACCTGGAGAGGATCGCCCGGTCCCTGGGGTTCCACGCCGGGGCCGAAGGCTCCCCGGTCCGCCAGTTCAAGGCCCATTACGCCGCCACCACCAAGGGGGTGCGGGCGCTCTATGAGGAAGTCTTCCAGATCAAGCGGCGCAAGGACCCCTTCGCCCTGATCGCCGAGGAGGCCATGACGGGCGACCTGGACCGGCTGGAAGGGCCCCTCGCCAAGGCCGGGCTCTTCCTGGAACCCCGCCAGGCGGGGGTGAACCTGAGGAACATCTTCCACCACCTGCGCAAGACCGCCGGCTCCCGGGGGGAAAGGCTCTGGAGCTCTTTCGCCACCGAACTGCTGGGCGGTTTGCGGAAGGTCTCCCATCCGGACCGGGCCCTGAACCAGATGGAACGGTTCCTCCAGGCCACCTCGCTGCCCGACCTCTATGTGCGTTACCTGCTGGAAAAACCGGCCTTGCGGAAACTGTTGTTGGAGCTTTTCTCCCAAAGCCTCTTCCTCTCCGAGATCCTGGTGCTCCAGCCGGGCAACTTCGACATCGTGATCAAGGCCCTGTCCGAAGGGACGCCCCAGTCCATCCAGGACACCCTGGACCCCCTGGAGGACCTGCTGGCCGAGACCTCCGATTGGGAGGAAAAGCTCAACCGGCTCCGGGACCTGCGCAACAGCGAGGTCCTGCGGGTGGGCCTGCAGGACATCCTGGGAAAGCGGGACCTCTTCGAGAGTTTCGCCGAGCTTTCCCGCCTGGCACAGGCCGTGAGCCGCGCCGCCCTGGGGATCGCCACGGAAAAAATGGACATTCCCATCCTCTCGGGACGTCCTTCGATCCCCAAAGGCTTCTGCCTCTTCGCCATGGGCAAGTTGGGCGGGCGGGAGATGAACTACGGTTCGGACCTGGACCTGCTCTTCATCTATGGGGATGAGGAAGGGAAGGGGATCGGGTTCGAGACCTATCTCAAGCTCTCCGAGACCTTCACCCGGGCACTGGCCGCGCCCACCAGCCACGGCATGGCCTATAAGATCGACGCGCGCCTGCGCCCCATGGGGCGGGAAGCCATGATGGTGCACTCGGTGGAGGCCTACCGGAGCTATTTCGCCGCCTACGGCCAGGCCGCCGAGCGTCTCGCCTATACCCGGGCGGTCTTCATGGCGGGGGACCGCCAGGTGGGGTTCCGGGCCAAGGAGGTCATCGAGGATTACGTCTATGGCCGGGGGCTGACGAAGGAGGACCTGGGTTCGATCTTCGACATCCGTTCCCAGATGGAGGAGAAGGCAAAAAAGGCCGAGGGGATCGAGCTGAAGGTCTCGCCGGGTGGCATCGTGGACGTGGAGTTCCTGGTCCAGACCCTGCAGGTGGCCTGGGGCAAGGACCGGCCGCTCATCCGGATGCCCCACCTGCCCAGCGCCCTGGGGTACCTGGCGGAGGAGAATTTATTGCCCCGGGGTATAGCGATCGAGCTGATGGACGCCTATCGTTTCTACCGGCTCATCGAGGCCCGGCACCGGATGGTGCGGGAGACCGCCGATGATGAACTGCCGACGGACCCGGTCCGCCTGAAACGCCTGGCCTGGCGTTTGGGGGGGGCCCAGGGCCCGGGCGCCGAGGAATTGATGGAACGCATCGAGAGGACCCAGGTGCGGGTCCGGGAGTTGTTCAAGCGATTGCCGGAATGGGTGAAATTCGAGGAAAAGACGATCTGACCCCGGAGAGCACAGAGGACACAGAGAAAAGCCAAATCTAATCAGCCACAGATGCATGGGATGGACAGAGACCTAAAACAATTAAGACGTGCTTTTGCCTTTCTCTGCGATCCCTGTGACCTCTGTGGTTCGAAATTTTGGAGGTCTTATGCTTTTTGAACCATTGAAACTACGCGACGTGAGCTTCCGCAACCGCATCGCGGTGTCGCCCATGTGCGAATATTCCTACGAGGACGGTTTCTCGAACGATTGGCAGTTGGTGCACCTGGGAAGCCGGGCGGTGGGGGGCGCGGGGCTCGTCATGGCCGAGGCCACGGCGGTGGAGGCGCGGGGACGCATCAGCCCCGGGGACCTGGGGATCTACCAAGATGAACACATCGAACCTTTGGCCCGGGTCGCGAAGTTCATCGCGGAACACGGGGCGGTGCCCGGCATCCAACTGGCCCACGCGGGCCGCAAGGCCTCGACGGGCGTGCCTTGGGTGACCGAAAAACCCATCGGCCTGGACCAGGGCGGATGGGAACCGGTGGGGCCCAGTGCCATTCCCTTCGCCGATGGGTACCAGACGCCTAAAGCCCTCTCAAAAGAAGAGGTGGTCCGAACAGTAGGTCTCTTTAAAGCGGCGGCGGAACGGGCCTTGAAGGCCGGGTTCCAGGTCATCGAGCTGCACGCGGCCCACGGCTATCTCGTGAACGAGTTCCTCTCGCCTTTCTCGAACCGGCGCGAGGATGAATATGGGGGATCCTTCGAGAACCGCTCCCGGTTCCTGCGGGAGATCGTGAAGGAAGTTCGAAAGGTTTGGCCCGAGAAGTTCCCGCTTTTCGTGAGGCTTTCCGCCACCGAATGGAAGGACGGCGGCTGGACCCTCGAGGATTCGGTGGAACTGGCCAAGGTCCTGAAGAAAGAGGGCGTGGACCTGATCGACTGCTCCAGCGGCGGCAACGTGCCGGGGGTGAAGATCCAGGTCGTGCCCGGCTACCAGGTGCCGTTGGCGGAGAAGGTGAAAAAAGAAGCGGGCATCGCGACGGGCGCGGTGGGCCTGATCACGGGAGCCCAACAGGCCGAGGATATCCTGAGGGAAGGGAAGGCGGACCTGGTCTTCCTGGCCCGCCAGATGCTGCGCGACCCCTACTGGCCGCTCCACGCCGCCAAGGAACTGGGCGTGGACGTGAAGTGGCCGGTGCAGTACGCCAGGGCCAAGTGAAGGATCAAGGGACCCGATATCAAGTCAACTTCATCCCGGACCCTTGCCCCTTGAGGGAGCGGGGGAAAAGTCACTGGATCGAGGCCGAAAGCTTGTCCCGCTTGGTGTAAAGGTCCCAAAAGAGGGTGGCGACGTCCTTGGGGTCCACGGTGCCGTTGCCATTGTCCCAGGGCGTTCCCTTCACCAAGCCGCCGATCATGACCTCGCCCACGTAGATGCCCTCGGGACGGAGCTTTTCAGCAAGCAAACGGGTCGTCTTCATCTTGGCGGTGTTGGCCAGGCCCAAGCCCATGGCGTTGTATTGCACCACGGAGGCGTCCACTTTCGGATCCATCAAGCCAAAACCCCCGTTAGTGACCAGGATCGCGCCTTGGGCGGCCTTCAGATCGGCCAGGGTCTCCCGGACGGCGGCCAGGAAACTCACCACGGAAACATCGAAAAGCTTGTGCAAGGTCGCCGGGTCGGCGGTCAAAAGGTCCCCGGCGCCTTCGGCGAAGGAGTTCCAATGGAACGCCCCGACGGGCCCGAACTTGGCGCGTGCCCGGACGAACAGTTCCCTGGTCGCTTCGGGGCTCGCCATGTCGGTCGGGAATCCGGCGGCTTGGATCCCCTTGGCCTGGAGGGCTTTTTCGGCGGCCTTCAGTCGGTCCGGGTTGCGGGCGGCGATGGCGATAGGGAATCCCTTTGAACCGAAATGCTCCGCCACGGCGTTGGAGACGCCGGGGCCGTATCCGCAGACAACGAGGGTCTTGGCCATGTCCGATCCTTAAAGCGTTTTGTGGGTGCCGTCGCAATAGGGTTTGTTCTTCGAATGCTTGCATTGGCAGAGGAAGGCGGTCTTGGATTCCTCGGCCTTGAAAACCAGCGGCGTGAAGGGCGGATGGGCCTTGTGGGATCCGTCGCAGAAGGGCTGGCTTTTTGAGTGGCCACAGGCGCACCATGCGTAGGTCTTCCCGGCTTCCAGCTCCACCTTGGCCGGGAATTTCGCGGCGATATTCGGTTCGGACATAAAACCTCCTTGGGTCGGTCAACGTCCTGATCATTAAAGCGGAAAGTCCCCAAAAGGAACATGAGGCGCCGCTTTTTTTAGTATCGCAAAAGTAACTTCCGGGCCGACGGGGAAGGGGCCAAAATGGCCCTCTGCGCCGTCCCCTATCCCAAGAATCCGAAAGGATCCCCATGAAAGCCATCGCGGTCTTTCCCGGCCAGAAAAAGGTCCAGTTGATCGACGCCCCCGAGCCCTCCCTCCAGGGGCCGCATGACGTCAAATTGAAGATGCTGGACATCGGCGTTTGCGGGACCGACAAGGAGATCTGCGCCTTCGAATACGGCAATCCGCCCCAGGGTTCCGACTATCTCATCCTGGGCCATGAGTCCCTGGGCCAGGTGATCGAGGTGGGGTCCGGGGTGAAGACCCTCCGACCGGGCGACCTGGTGGTGAACGTGGTTCGGAGGCCCTGCGGCGATCCCCACTGCGTGCCTTGCCGCGTGGGACGGCAGGATTTCTGCGTGACCGGCGGTTTCAAGGAGCGCGGCATCAACGGCCTGCACGGTTTCATGACCGAGAAGGTGGTGGATGACGAAAAATTCATGAACCTCGTTCCCGCCGAATTGCGGGAGGTGGCGGTGTTGGCCGAGCCCCTGACCATCGCGGAAAAATCCCTCTTCCAGGTCTGGGACATCCAGGCGCGTCTTCCCTGGGCCTGCCGCCACGACCAGCATCCGCACCGCAAGGGCGAGAAGATCCCCGCCGCCGAGATCGGTTACCCCCACAACGCGGTGGTGTTGGGGGCGGGGCCCGTGGGGCTCTTGGGCGCCATGCTCCTTTGTTCCTACGGCTTCAAGACCTTCGTTTACTCAAGGGAACCGGCCGGTTCCCCCAAGGCCCAATTGACCCAGGAGATCGGGGCCACCTATCTGTCGGGTTCCACCGTCAACCTGGAACAGTTGGCCCAGATCGTGGGCAACGTGGACCTGGTCTATGAGGCCACCGGTGCCTCGGGGTTCGCCTTCCAGATGATGAAGTACCTGGGCACCAACGGGGTCTTCATCCTCACCGGGGTGCCGGGCCGCAAGGGCCCCATCGAGGTGGACACGGACCTGATCATGCGGGACCTGGTGCTGAAGAACCAGGTGGTCTTCGGGTCGGTCAACGCGGGCAAGAACGCCTATGAGAAGGCCATCGAGGACCTGGGGGTCTTCCAGAAACGCTGGCCCAACGCCCTGAAGTTCCTCATCACGGGCCGCTACGCCCCCGAGAAGTTCCAGGACCTGCTCCTGGGAGCCCCGGGCGGCATCAAGAATATCGTTAGTTTCGAGTAGAATTTTTCGGAATTGGTGAAGAGGTTAAAGGTGGACACAAAATCGTTAGGCATGGTCGTGGACATATGTTAACGGCGATGCCACCAGGAAATAATTAAAGATTTTTATTTTCTTCTAATTTTTCGATTCTCTTTTCAGCTTCTAGTAAATCTGCTTTTAGTTGGTCTCTTTCATTTTTTATTTCGACCAATTCTCTTTGGTTGGATAGATAATTCTGAACCAGATTATTGGCGGGAATCCTCTCTTCCATTCCGATTCCGTTATCTGTCCCTGGAATTTCCACCTCCTTTTTTCTCACCAAATTATAAGCGCCTTGAATTACCACTCTTTCATTAATCGCCTGAATCTTCTCATATTCCATTCTTACGTATTGCGATTTAGGTATTGGTTCAACTTTATTTATCCAGGCATTGACCCATTTCTTAAAGAGTATGTAACCGTCATGCAATATTGGTCCCAAGATCAAAATGCCTAAAGTTGATAACGCCGGATAAACAACAACAGAACCCCACCGGAGGGATATATTTCCCCAGTAGTCATTAACTAGATATTCTTGAGTAACATTGGTAATTGTTTCTTGCGGACTTTTAAAACCACAAATTAAAAGATATACAATCTTCCAGTTCCAAATAAACCAAGATCCAAGAAAAGCCCCAAAGATTGGATGATTAATCCGACTTAATAGACCTTCGCCGTTTTTAGCCGCATCTTCTACTGGATTGCCCATAGGTCATATCCCATCCACAAGTTTAGATACCGAAACTTTCAAAGCCTTCGCTAATTTAGTCAGTGTTCTCAAAGACGGATAAGTAGCCGCTTGTTCTACAGATCCAACCACCTTGCGGTCCGTAATGCCGGCTTCTCAGAAAGTTCGAATTAGGTCAGTTCCTGATTGGCCTGTAAAACCTTAACAGTGACTCCGTTTTTGGCGTTCTTCAATTCCTCTGCCTCGGTGAGCTTTTTCATAGCCCGTTGACCACCTAACTTTTGCTAGTATTCTAAAACTAGCCGAAGCTAGTCAATGGAGGTGATTATGAGTGGCCGTTTGTTTCTCGTGGTTTTATTTATGCTTTGTTTCGGGTTTGGTAATAGCCAAGTCAAATCAGTATTTCCTGGGTATAGAAATATCTTGTGGGGAGTCACTTACAAAGAATCCGGTTTAAAGACGACAATGCCCGATAAGAAAGAAACCGATATGTTTGGCAATGAATCAATGCCTGATCATTTCGGAAGTGGGGTTGACAGCCTTCTGCTATCTAAGGCTTTGGGTATAGCAGAAGATTCGGACACGCATATGCCCAAAGAGCTTTTAAAAGATACAAACTTTACTCATTATGGTGAAATCCATGAAGACGTGGATTTTGTGTTCTATAGAGACATGTTTGCCTTGGCCGCTTTTGTAATAAACACGAGTAGTTATGATGTTTTCAAAAAAGAGCTTTCTCAGAAATATGCCTATAAAGAAAAATGGACATACGAGGATGCCGAGGTGGAACTTTATGGAAATGACATTACCGAAGTACGGCTAATAGATGACGGTTCTAACTATTGCACTGTTCTTTATGATTCCCCAAAAGTGATGCGAGAAATACGGAAGGACCTGGATAATTCATATAAAAGTGAAGATTTACAAAAAGAATCGGAAAAGAAAAGACGAGAAAAAGTAGATATTAAAAAAATAGAATGAACCGACTATTTAAAAGGATTTTCGCATGTCACTATTTTTTATTTGTTATGACCTTGCCAAAGCCGATGAAAATGAATATTCGGACTTGTTTGAAGTCTTAGAAGCAATGGGTGCAATACGAGTACAAAAATCTGTTTGGGTGGTTAAGGCGGAAAAAAGCGCCTCTGAAATTTTCGAAAAACTAAAGAGTTATTTCCCTGATGATCAAGATAGGCTTTTAATCGGAAACGTAGATGGCTGGTCCAGTCGCCATTCAATGAATAAAATCAAAAATCTCTAATCATTCTAAATCCTTTGCGCTCTCATGCTCTTCCAATAATGAAGGGTTGGGAGTAAGACCATCATCAAACTTTACGTTTCAAAGCGAGTTTTTAAATACCTTAGGTGCTTTCCATTCTTCTTTTGATTCCGGTGTAAAAGTTAAACCCCCATTTTGCCAATAAATTCTCGTGGATATACCCTAACTATATGTCACATCTAAAATTAGGAAACTATTTAGACTATGTTTTCTTCGAGTCGATCTTCATAAAAGCCACTAAAGCGTCTTCGGATTTTTGCGAATGCATGGTTAAAGACTTTTCGTACTTCTTGCCTTTTTTGGATTTTTTCATAGGTTTTCCAAATTAACATAATCATCAAGAAACTTAGGATTGAAATTTGAATCAAGCATGTCTGCTTTTAATGAATCACGTTTCTTGGACAAGTATTCCAAATCTCGTAAAAGGTCACACCGCATATCATAGATGCTATTGAAAAGCGCCGAAGGTGGGATATGGTCATTAAATTCAGTTTCAATAGATTTTCCAAATCCATGCCTCAGACCTGCAAAAACTTGTTCGGTCCATTTTTTGTAAATAATCCTAAAATCATCTGTTTGCGAATAATCCATTTGTTCTTTTAGAACATCACCGTTTGGAAGTTTCACTGGTGGACTCACTTCGATTTTGCGAGTGACTAGGGATTCATATTTTCTTTTTCGACAAAGTCTTTTTCCTTGTTTGATTTTCTTATTCAAAAACCATTTAAGCTTGGTAGTTTTGCTGAAAAAAGTGTCCCATTTTCTTCCCAGCTCAAAAACTCCAATCCCAAACAGGACATAAGAAAGAACGCTCATAGGAATTTGCCCAGAATTGAGATTGAAGCAAGAGAGAATTTCTGTTCGAAAAATAGCAATGAGAGAAGCGACAAAAAATGAAGTGAATGAAAGCCAAAGATATTTAAGGAATTCCATGTCCAAATTCTACTCGTGAGTCGTTGGTATGCGAATCCTAATAGTCGGCCTGAAAAGGCTAAGAACCCAGATAATTTTCTAAATGAAAAGGTTACAATTAAAAGAAGGTTGTTCATTACTGGCCCACAAAATCCTGTTTGGCTGAGTTTGCCAGCGGCATAGTTCCGGAATTTTAAAGGGAGAAAAACCAATGAAATTCATATTTATGTCCCTGTTGTTTTTAATGTTTTTTTCATGGGGGAAAGTTACTGCGGTCAAAGCTGAGGAAAGCTTGGATCAACTTGTTGCCGAAGCGAAAAAGCACAATGAAGATATATTCTATGACCCGTACAAAATTTCTCGAGAAGAGGATAAGTTCGAAGGATTTACAACGTATACCCTTGTAGAAGGAGGAAAGCTTTTTGGGTGTTCGGACGACGAACAAGATAAGAGGCCGACTCTTCCGACGGGGGTATATTTTGATCCTCAGAAATATACGTTTAAAAATGGAAAGGTTTCATACAAGATTAAAATTGTTTTTGAATCTTCCAATTGGCTTTTCATTGGAAAGGGAAAGTCGTTGGTCCTTTTGGTGGACGATAAGAAAATAATTTTTTCTGGACCGGGAAGTAAAAAACGAGAGACTTCAGAAAATGGTTTTTTTGAAAATTCTGAAGCCACAGTGAAGGAAACTGCTTTTTATTCGGTTACCAAAGACCAACTGATCCAAATTTCCAATGCAAATGAGGTTCGAGTCAGGATAATCGGAGAAAAAGAAAATCTGGAATCTTGTTTCAATCAGCATGATTTTGTTTCGATGAAACGTTTTGTTAAGGAAATGATTCAATAATTTATTCAAGGTTCTAGGGCGATGTAACGAAACGCATTAAAACCGTGAAATTTTAAATTAAGTACGTTTTTTTCTGGCGATCTCAATGCCTTAGTGATTAGAAATTGAGGATTTATGCCCTTACCCATCAACCAAAACACCGAGTGGCTGGAGGCCGACGGCCTGGGCGGCTTCGCCCTGGGCACGACCAATGGCATCCGCACCCGGCGCTACCATTCCATCCTCCTGACCGCCACCACGCCCCCGACGGGCCGGGTGGCCCTGGTCAAGGGCCTGGACGTGTGGGTGGAGTTCAACGACAACATCTTCCACCTCAACTCGAACCTCTATTTCCCCGGGGTGGTGTCGCCCAACGGGGCCGAATCCATCGAATCCTTCCAGTCCGAGCCCTGGCCCAAGTGGACCTTCCGCCTGCCCAAGGGCATGGCCCTGGAGCAGGAACTTTTCGTGCCACGGGGCGCCTCGGCGGCGGTCCTTTCCTGGAAGCTGATCAACGCCAAGGAGCCCCTGCGCCTTTCGGTGCGGCCCCTCTTGTCCTTCACCGACTACCATTCGCTCCAGAAGGAGAACCCGGACTTCCGCTTCGAGGCCGACGTTTTCGAGAAGAGCGTCTATTGGAAGCCTTACGACGGCATGCCCACCCTCGCCGCCCTGCACAACGGCCATTACCACCACCAGCCCAACTGGTACCACCAGTTCCTCTATTCCGAGGAGCAGGCCCGCGGCCTGGATTGCGTGGAGGACCTGGCTTCCCCCGGCCTCTTCCAATGGAACATCAGCAAGACCCGGGCGATCATGGTCTTTTCCGCCGAGGCCGCCAAGCCGGCCGCCCCGGACCAATTGAAGGTGGTGGAGGAGGTCTTCGACCGCTACCGCACCCAGGAGGAGGAACGCCGGGGAAAATTCCCCAACCTGCTGGCCAAGGCCGCCGAGAACTATTTCGTGAAGCGGGGCCAGGGCGAGACCCTCATCGCGGGTTATCCCTGGTTCACCGACTGGGGCCGGGACACCTTCGTGGCGATCCGGGGATTGGGCCTCGCCACCGGCCGGGTCGCCGAGAGCCGCAAGATCCTCCTGGAGTGGGCCAAGGCCATTTCCGAGGGGATGGTCCCCAACCGCTTCCCGGACCGAGGCGAGACCCCCGAATACCATTCGGTGGACGCGTCGCTCTGGTACATCATCGCCTGTTACGACTACCTCAAGGCCGCCCGGGAAGGGGACCTGTCCAAGAAGGATTGGAGCGAGTTCCAGGCTCCGGTGGAGAAGATCCTCAAGGGCTATTCGCAAGGCACCCGCTGGGGCATCCAGGCCGACGCCGACGGCCTGCTT
This sequence comes from bacterium, assembly GCA_035549195.1. Classification (NCBI taxonomy): domain Bacteria; species bacterium. Next base: position 128,792 of record DASZRK010000017.1, on the reverse strand, counting down.
TGGGCGGGGGAAGGCGACGACTCCCTGACCTGGATGGACGCCCGGGTCAACAACCGCGCGGTGACGCCCCGGGTGGGCAAGCCCGTGGAGGTGGAGGCCCTGTGGGTGAACGCCCTTTGGGTGGGCGGGCATTTCTCCGAGGAGTGGGAAGCGCTCTTCAAGAAGGCCCTGACCTCCTTCCAGAACCGCTTCTGGAACGGGGCGACGGGTCATTGCTACGACGTGGTGGATGTGAAGCGCCAGCCGGGGACGGGGGACGCTTCCTTGCGGCCCAACCAGGTCTTCGCCCTGGGCGGCCTGCCCTTGACCCTGTTGGACGATGAGAAGGCGAAACTGGTGTTGGACACGGTCGAGGCCAAGCTTTGGACCCCCATGGGGTTGCGGACCTTGGCGCCCAACGAGCCCGGCTACCGGCGCCAATACAAGGGCGGCATCCTGGAGCGCGACAGCGCCTACCACCAGGGAACGGTCTGGCCCTGGCTCATGGGACCCTTCGTGGAAGCCTGGGTGCGGTCACGGGGAAATACACGCCAAGCCAAGGACGACGCGCGTCAAAAATTCCTGGAACCCCTTTTGGAGAACCTGGACAAGGCGGGGTTGGGCCATTTCTGCGAGATCGCCGACGGGGACGAGCCCTTCACGCCCCGGGGTTGCCCCTTCCAGGCCTGGTCCCTGGGCGAGGCGATCAGGTTAGATCAGGTGGTACTGAAGTAATTCAGAGGCATATTTAAACTGAGGTTGCTTCGTCATGAACGCCGACCTATTCGGCCGGCATTCCTCGCAATGACAGCATTTGGAGTTTTTATTGGATCCCGAATCCGAGCGGCTCGAACTCTTCATCAACGGCCATCACCCCTGGAAGAACTGGGGTCCCTACCTCTCCGAACGCCAATGGGGGACCGTGCGCGAGGACTATTCGCCCAACGGCACCTGCTGGGACTATTTCCCCCACGACCATGCCCGTAGCCGCGCCTATCGCTGGGGCGAGGACGGCCTGCTGGGTTTCTCCGACAGCAAGGGCCTGGTCTGCTTCGCTCCCGCCCTCTGGAACGGGAAGGACCCCATCCTCAAGGAACGGCTCTTCGGCCTGACGGGGGACGAGGGCAACCACGGGGAGGACGTGAAGGAGAACTACTACTACCTTTCCGCCGCCCCCAGCCACGCCTATATGAAAGCCCTCTATAAATATCCCCAGGCCGAGTTCCCCTATGACCGTCTGTTGGAGGAGAACCGCCGCCGGGGGAAGAACGACCCCGAGTTCGAACTGATGGACACGGGCCTCTTCGACGGGAACCGCTATTTCGACCTCTTCGTGGAATACGCCAAGGCCGCCCCGGACGACATCCTCATCCGCCTGACGGTGGTGAACCGGGGGCCGGAAGCGGCGGACCTCGCGCTCCTTCCCACCCTTTGGCTGCGCAACACCTGGGGATGGGGCCGGGACAGCGAGGGTTATTGGCCCCGGACCCCGATCCAAAAGACCCCACAGGGGATGGCCCTGGAGCATCCGTCCCTAGGCCCCTGGGTCCTCCAGGCGGAGGGTTCCCCTGAGATGCTCTTCACCGAGAACGAGACCAATTTTGAGAAGCTCTTCCACACGGCCAACGCATCCCCCCATGTAAAGGACGCCTTCCACCGTTACGTGATCGAAGGGAAAAAGGACGCGGTCCATCCTTCCCAGGGCACCAAGGGGGCCTTCCTCTACCGGCTCCAAGTTCCGGCGGGCGGGCAACAGGTGGTGCGGCTGCGTTTTTCACCCCAAGCCCAGGCCGCGCCCTTCGGGGCGGGGTTCGACAAGGTCTTCGAGACGAGGGCCGCGGAACTTAAAAGCTTCCTCGACCTGAAACTGCCTCCCGCCCTCCGGCTGGCGGAACGACAGGTGGCCGAGCAGGCCTATGCCGGGCTTCTTTGGTCCAAGCAGTACTACTTCTACCAGGTGAAGCAATGGCTGGAGGGCGACCCGAACCAGCCGCCGGTGGACCCGGGCCGCCGCCGGGGCCGTAACCGGGATTGGGACCATTTCGGTGCCGAGGACGTCTTCTCCATGCCCGACAACTGGGAATATCCCTGGTTCGCGGCCTGGGACCTGGCCTTCCACACGGTGGTGATGGCGCGGATCGATCCCTTTTTCGCCAAGCACCAGCTGATCCTGCTGCTGCGCGAATGGTACATGCATCCCAACGGCCAGCTCCCGGCCTATGAGTTCGCCTTTTCCGATGTGAACCCGCCCCTGCACGCCTGGGCCGCCTGGCGGGTCTATAAGGTCACCGCTCCCAAGGGCCACCGGGACCGGATCTTCCTTTCCCGGGTCTTCCAGAAGCTCCTGCTCAATTTCACCTGGTGGGTCAACCGCAAGGACGAAGAAGGGAACAACCTTTTCTCGGGAGGGTTCCTGGGACTGGACAACATCGGGGTCTTCGACCGAGGGCAGTTGAAGCCGGGCGCCACCCTGGAACAGGCCGATGGGACGGCCTGGATGGCCTTCTATTGCGGCACGCTCCTTTCCATGGCCCTGGAACTTTCCCTGGAGGATCCCGCCACCGAGGACATGGCCACCAAGTTCTTCGAGCACTTCCTCTCCATCGTCCAGGCCATCAATAGCCTGGGCGGCACCGGCCTTTGGGACGAGGCGGATGGCTTTTATTACGACCAATTGCACGACCAGGGCGACTGCATCCCCCTGAAGGTCCGCTCGGTGGTGGGCCTCATCCCCTTGATCGCGGTGGAGATCCTCAAAGAAGAGGAACTGGAGAACCTGCCCGAGTTCCACAAACGCATGAAGTGGTTCCTGCACCATCGCCCCGAGGAGGCCCAAGCCATCCTGCGGCGGGACGCGGGGCAGGTGGGGAAGGGCTGTTACCTGTTGTCGGTGGCCTCCAAGGAAAAGCTGGTGCGGGTGCTCAAGTACGTGCTGGACGAGAACGAGTTCCTTTCGCCCTACGGCATCCGGGCCCTGTCCAAGTTCCACCGGGACCACCCCTTCAAACTGCGGCTCGACGGGCAGGAGAACCAGGTCGATTACGAGCCGGCCGAATCCCGCACCTGGCTCTTCGGGGGCAACTCCAACTGGCGGGGGCCCGTCTGGATGCCCATCAACTTCCTCCTGGTGGAGGCCCTGGAGCGCTACCACCATTTCTACGGCGATGAAGTGAAGGTGGAATGTCCCACCGGATCGGGGAAATGGATGGACCTGGGCGAGGTGGCGGACTTCCTGTCGAAGCGGATCGCCGCCCTTTTCCTGCCCGATGCCGAAGGGAACAGGCCCTGCCACGGGGGCGACCCGCGTTACGCCCAGGACCCCGCCTGGAAGGATTACGCCCTCTTCTACGAATATTTCCATGGCGACAACGGCAAGGGCCTGGGCGCCAGCCACCAGACGGGTTGGACCGCCCTGGTCGCCAAATTGATGGAGTGACCGTTTCCCGCGATAATAGCCGGACCGTGAGACTCCCATCCTTCCAGAGACCCCGCCCGGGGTCCGCCACCTTGCTCCGTTCCGCCTGGTGGCCCTTCCTTTCATTGCTCGCGATCAACCTCTTCCTCAGCCGTCTTTCGGGAACGGACCTGGCGCCTATCCTGGCCGCCCTGGTCCTCCTGGCCGCCGTCCTTTTCTTCCAATACCGGACAGGGACGGCTCCTAGGGGAAAGGGGAGCCTTTCCTCCCGGGAATTCCTCGGGAACTTTCCCCAGGCCTGGTGGTGGGTCCTGCTGGTCCTGGTCGTTTTCCTGCGCTTCTACCACCTCGACGAGCCCTGGCCTTGGCCCAACCGTGATGAAGGCCTGCACGGGATGCTGGGCCTGGGCCTGGCGCGTCATTGGTCTTGGCAGTTCTTCTACACCTTCGGCCAGCATCCGCCCTTGCTGATCTGGGGACTCCGGTTCTTCCTTGCCTGGTTCCATTCCCCTTTCCTGGGTCTCTGGCTGATGCCGGCCCTGGCGGGGTTCACGGCCTGGGTCCTGGGGACCTTGGCCCTGCGCAGGGTGTTGTCCCGGTCCCAGGCCCTGGTCGGAAGCGCCCTTTTGGGGCTGGGCTTTTGGCCCTTCTATGCCGGACGTTGGTGTCAGCAAGGGTCCCTTATCCTTCCGTGGGAGATGCTCTGCTTCCTCCTGTTGGCCCTGGTCTTGAAAGAAAAAGTGCCCGCCAAACAAAAGGGATGGGTCGCCGTCTTGGGTTTCGTGACCGGCCTGGGGTCCCTGACCTTCACGGTCTGGCCCGTTGGCGCCGTCATGGTGGCCCTGGGACTTTTCGCGGGAGGGAAGGGCGCCCCGGAACGGCGCCGGGAACTGCCCCTTTATTTTCTTTCCGCGTTGTCGCTGGCCTTGGTCCCTTTCCTTTGGGCGGCGATCCACGAAGGTTTTGGGCGGCATCTTTGGTCCATGTCCGCGGCCAGCGGCTGGTTCCCGGCAGGCCATCAGGCCATGACGGTGCTCTCCTATTTCGCGGCCCTTTTCTGGGGAAGGTGGCAGGAGGACGCCTGTTACACCGCCGATAGCGGCGGGTTCCTGGACCCGCTTTGGGGCGCGGTGTTCTTCGTGGGGGTCGTCCGTCTTTGGGCCGGACGCAAGGACCCTTTCTTCCGTTGGATCCTGGCCGGCGGTCTTTTAGGCCTGGTCCCGGGACTGCTTTCCATGAACGTGGAGATGTTCCGTGTCATCGGGGCCCTTCCCTTCCTTTACCTGATCACCGCCTTGGGGGCGGAGTCGCTTTTGGAAAAGGTGAAGGGACGAACGACCCGAAGGGCCGTGTTGTTCGGGGCCCTGGCCCTGGCCTTGGCCTGGAACGGATACCGGTTCCTCCAATACCGTGTCGATCCGGAACTCCATGCCGACCATTGGAGCGGGGAAAAGGGCGCCTTGGAATACCGCAGGGCCTGGCGGATGCTCGGGCAGATCGCCCGGGACCAGGGGCCGGGTTGGATCTTCACCGAATTCCTGGAGACCCCGGACGACCAGACCCCTTGGGTGACCAGTTACGCCTTCAACGCCGCTGATAACCCGGCCTTGGACCCGGCCCGGGTCCGTTGGGCCGCCCTGTTCGTGGACCGGGATTATGGTCCCTACCTGACCGCCGCCCTCCCGGAAGGCCGGGCCTTCGAACTGGGGCAGGGCCTTTCCCAGAGCCTAGGCCGGTGCCTGTTCCTGGTCCCGGTGAACGAGCGCACCCGGGCCCGGCTGGAAGAGTGGAGGCAAGCCCATGTCCGGTTCCGGGCGCTCAGCGATGCGATCGACTCCATCAACGGGCCCGAGGCCTATGAGACGGTCCAGGGACTCTTCCGGCAGATGCAGGAAGAGCCCCTCCCGGACCCGTTCGTGGTCTGCTGGTTCTGGGAAAAGAAGGCCCAGTTCCTCTATGACCATGGTTTCCAGGAACACTATGAGGAACAATGCGACGCCCTCCGGCACGCCCTGAAGGGGCTTCCCCTTTTCCATCTTCATTACGAATTAGGATGTCTTTTGATGCGGCGCGGTCATTGGGAGGAAGGACGCCGGGAACTGGAGTCCGCGCTGAAACAAAGGCCCGGCGATCCTTCCGTCCGGAACGCCTTGAGTGTGCTTCAGGACCTGGAAAAAAAGGCCGGTTCCCCCCCAACGTCGAGGCGGTGATCCTTTCCTCTTTTTGCCTTGTTGGGATCCTTTTTCTGAAGTGGGGCTGGATCGATCCACCGATGTCCCGGGCTAGATTGCCCCCCTCTTCCGGCAAGCCCGGTCCTATAATGCGCCCTCGCCCATTCCAACCCCGGAGCCGCGCCTTGAAACGTCCGTTGTTCCTCATCCTATTCTTCTTCCTTTCCGGTCTCCCGGGCCTCCGGGCCCAGGACGACGGGGTGCGCTTCCGCACCATCCTGTCCAAGGGCAATGTCACGGCCTATCGCGACGAGAACGACGAGACCGCCCGGCTCTACACCAACCAGATGGTCGATGACGGGGACAAGCTCACCACCGGGAAGGACTCGGAAGCGGTCCTTCGCATGAAGGGTTGGGCCACCCTTTACCTGGCTCCCCGTAGCCGGATCCAGTTCGAGAAGCTGCGCAATGGGGACAAGGGGCCCCAATGCTGGATACGCCTCATCACGGGCCGGATGGTCTGCCAGTTGGACAGGCCCTTTCCGGGCGCCTTCGAGATCCACGCCGGAAGCGTCCGGTCCCATGAACACGGGACCCTTTTCGAGGCCATCCGCAAGGGGGAGAGCCTGGAACTGGTCTCCTACGAGGGTTCGCTGGTGGCCGATTACCATGGGAAGAGCAAGCTGGCCAAGGACCGCGAGGTCATCCGTATGGACAAAGGCAAGTTCCGCAGCCGCAGTTACCACCTGGACCGCCATAAACTGGCGGACTTGAAGGCCTTCCAGGACCTTTTAGAGAGGATCCAGGACCTCACCCCCGTGCCAGGCACCTCCCGGCCTTGACTCGAACCCTTTCCTGTTGCAAATTGCCCACTTTGGACGGCCCCCCGGGGCCCCATCCCCTACAAGGCTAGCCCATGATCTCCGCTAAAGAAGTCACCCTCCGCTTCGGCAAGAAGACCCTGTTCGACAAGGTCACCGTCAAGTTCAATCCGGGTTATTGCTACGGCCTCATCGGGGCCAACGGGGCGGGCAAATCCACCTTCATGAAGATCCTTTCCGGCCAGATCAAGCCCGACGAGGGCGAGATCGCCGTGGACCGAGGGGTCAAGGTGGCCGTCCTCAAGCAGGACCAATATGCCTATGACGAGTTCTCGGTGCTGGACACCGTCCTCATGGGACGGGAGGACCTCTGGAAGATCCAGCAGGAGAAGGACGCCCTCTACGCCAAGCCGGAGATGACCCACGACGAGGGGATCCGGGCGGCCGAGCTGGAGAACCAGTTCGGCGACATGGACGGCTACACCATCACCGCGGGCGCGGGCGAACTGCTGGAAGGGCTCGGGGTCGAGACCGCCAAGCACGACTGGAAGATGAAGCAGCTCACCGGGGGCTGGAAGGTGCGGGTGCTCCTGGCCCAGGTGCTCTACGCCAAGCCCGATGTGCTTCTGCTCGACGAGCCCACCAACAACCTGGACATCCGCACCATCGATTGGCTGGAAGAGTACCTCAACGGCTATGAAGGCACCATCATCGTTATTTCCCACGACCGCCACTTCCTCAACCATATCTGCACCCATATCGCCGACGTGGACCGGGAAAAGGTCACGGTCTATTCGGGCAACTATGATTTCTTCACCCAGGCCTCCAAACAGGCGCTCGACAGCAAGATGAGCGAGAACGCCCGCAAGGAAAAACAGATCGCCGAGCTCAAGGCCTTCGTCGCCCGGTTCTCGGCGAACGCCTCCAAGAGCGCCCAGGCCACCAGCCGCGCACGATTGTTGGAGAAGATCGAGCTGGAGACCATCATCCCCTCCACCCGCCAATACCCCCGGCTCTTCTTCAAGGAGAAACAACCCGCGGGCAAGGACATCCTCAACGTCAAGAGCATCAGCAAATCCTACGGCGACCTGAAGGTCCTCAAGAAGATCAGCTTCATCGTGGGCAACGGCGACAAGATCGCCATCATCGGTCCCAACGGCATCGGGAAGACCACCCTTATCAAATGCCTGGTGGGCAGCTACCAGTCGGAAGGTTCGACGCTCGCCCAATGGGGGCTCAAGATCGACGAGGGCCAGATCGCCTGGGGTTCCACGGTGAAGCTCTCCTCCATGCCCCAGGACGTGAAGGAGGAACTCACCAAGGACATGACGGCCCTCGAGTGGCTTCGCCAGTTCGCGCCGCTGGAGGAGGGCCAGGTCATCCGGGGGATGCTGGGCCGCATGCTCTTCACCGGCGAGGAGCAGGACAAGAACGTGAAGGTGCTCTCCGGGGGAGAGTGCCAGCGCATGGTGCTGTCGCGCCTCATGCTGGAGGGGGGCAACGTGCTCATCCTCGATGAGCCCACCAACCACATGGACCTGGAGTCCATCGAATCCCTGTCCACCGCGCTTTCCGAATACACGGGCACGGTCATCTTCTCGTCCCACGACCAGGACCTCATCGGAAAGGTCGCCAACCGCATCTTCGAGCTCAAACCCGACGGCACCTATACCGATTTCAAGGGAAGCTACGCCGAATACGAGGAATGGACCGCCGCCGAGGCCAAACGGGCCAAGGAAGCGGCCAAGTCGGGCTCTAAAAAATAAAAAGCATCGCGCCCAGGCCTATAATGCCTGGGTCAAAAAGACGGGAAGAGGAGATCTTATGGCCGACCAAGACTGGCAGTCCCGCATCAAGACCGGGCGCAACGACGATTGTCCCTGCGGTTCCGGCAAGAAATACAAGAAGTGCCACATGGAAGCCGACCAGAAGGCCCAGAGCGAGGCCCTGGCCAAGGCCAACGCCGAGGCGGCCAAGAACGTGAAGGCCGATGAGCACGATCAGGACCATGACCGCCCCGGCCACGATCGCCCCGGCCATGGCCACGGCCACAACTATGGCAGCAGCCACGGCCCCAAGCCGGGATCCCCGGTGGTGCATCAGGTGAGCGCCCCCCGCAAGGCCGGCGGCGGCTCCTAAGTTTTTCCTAAGACCCCATTCCATCCATCAAGGAAAAGTCATGACACGCGAGAACATCAGCACCGGCTCCAAGTGGGAACCCATCCTGGGCTATTCCCGGGCCGTGAAGGTCGGTAACACCATCCACGTCTCCGGCACGACGGGCGCCGGGGCGGACGGGAAGTTCGAGGCCGACCCCTACGTCCAGACCCAGAACGCCCTCAAGACCATCGGGGAGGCCTTGGCCAAGGCCGGCGCTTCCTTTAAGGATGTGGTGCGCACCCGGCTTTATGTCACCAAGATCGCCGACTGGGAGAAGTACGGCCGCGCCCACGGCGAGGTCTTCGGCGAGATCCGTCCCGCCATGGCCATCGTGGAGGTCTCCAAGCTCATCGACCCGGCCATGCTGGTGGAGATCGAGGCGGACGCCATCATCGGCTGAGCGGCGAACGAAGACTTTTTTGACCGTCGTCCAATATTGAGCGGTTTATCAAGGAGTTCTTATGACCTCCTGCCCGGCATGCGGCCAACCCCTCGCGCGCAAGCAAAGCGAGTTCGGTGTCTTTTGGGGTTGTGAGGGTTGCGGGGCCTGGTTGATCGGCCTTCCCATCCTCCGGCGCACCCTGGACCCGGGATTCTACGCCCGCCTTTGGCAGTCGGTCCTGAACATCCAAGCGGGGACCGAAAAGCTCTGCCCCGGCTGCTCCAAACCCATGAACCAAGTCTCGGTCGGAACGCCCGAGGCTCCCATCGACCCTTACGTCTGCAAAAGCTGCAATCTCGCTTTTCTTTCCGCGGAGGAAAGGGCCCATCTCCCCGTCCGGTTCGCGCCCGAACCGGCCAAGCCTGAGCCCGAGAAACCCAAGGATGTCCTCCCCCCGGAGGCGGCCCAACTCCTTGCCATCCACCAGGCGGAAGTGATGGCCGAGAACGCGCGCCGCGAGAACCAATTCGACGCCAGCCATCTCCCCTTGTGGCAGAAATTCGTGGCCGCCTTCGGGTTCCCGGTGGAGGACTCCTGGGAGGTCGCCCACGCCTTCCCTTGGGTGACCTTCCTGGTGGTGCTGGCCACCAGCGCCACCAGCCTTTATTTCTTCACGGACTTCAAAGCCTCGGTGGAGGCCTATGGGTTCGTCCCGACCGAATATGACCGCTCAGGATATCTCACATTCCTGACCTGCTTCCTGGTCCATGGCAACGCGCTGCACTTGATCGGCAATATGTATTTTCTTTTCACTTTCGGGCGGGGGGTGGAAGACCGGATCGGCGCCCTGGGGTTCCTGGCCCTGCTGGTCCTGGCCACCCTGGGAGGCTCCCTTTTCACCCTTTGTTTCAGCCCGGATTCGGACATCCCCAACATCGGCGCCAGCGGGGGGATCGCGGGGGTGCTGATCTTCTACGGGTTCGCCTTTCCCAAACGGCGGCTGGTGGTCAAGATGTCCGTCCCCATGTTCACGACGGGCCAATTGATCCGGTTGCCCGCTTGGGTGGTCCTGGGCATCTGGGTCGGGCTCCAGGTCCTGGGGATCTTCAATCAGCGGGGAAGCGGCATCTCCTATTCGGGGCACCTGGGCGGCTTGCTGGCGGGCCTTGTTTTCTGGTCGGCCTGGAAGTGGAAGAACAAAGAGGTGCCCCGGACGGTGCAAGCGTAGAATGGCCGGAGATCCTTATCTTTCAGGAGGAATTAGATGAACAAGACCTTGCGGGTATTGTTGTTGGCCCTTCCGTTCCTGGGGCTGGCTTGCGCGGATTCCCAGTCCAATATGGGGCCGGCGACCGCCTTTGAGACGTCCTATCAACTGGCCTTGGAGGGCAAATACGACCAGACCGCCGATTATTTTTCCGACAGCGTCCTGACCTACCTCAAGAACAACCCGGACATGACCCTCCAGAAGGTCTGGGCCGCCCGGCTGAACGACGGGGCGGTCAAGGGGATCAAGATCATCGAGCGGCACACCGACGAGAAGAACTGCGACATCCAGTTCATGCTCTTGGGCGATGGTGGCATGACGGACGCGGAGGACACCCTGGTCTTCGAGAAGGGGATGTGGAAGTTCGATAAGCTCAAAAGGGTCCGGTAGGACCCGAAGGAGAGGGCATGGAACACCTGTGGGTGCCTGAAATATCGGTCTGGGAGAAGGTACTGCGTTCGGGGGTGGTCTATCTTTTCCTTCTCTTCGCTTTCCGGCTCACGGGCAAACGCCAAATGGCCCAGCTCACGCCCTTCGACCTGGTGGTGGTCCTGCTCATCTCCAACGTGCTCCAGAACGCCATCATCGGCAACGACAACTCCCTCGGGGGCGGCATCCTGGGGGCGGCCACCATCCTGGGCCTCAACTTCGCCGCGGCCGAATTGACCTATCGCTTCAAGGCGGCCCGGCGGCTGTTGGAAGGCGGGCCGACGGTGCTGATCCATAACGGGAAGGTGCTCAAGGAACAATTGGGGAAGGAAAAGCTCACTCTGGAGGACCTGGAGGCGGCCTGCCGCAAGAACGGGGTCCGGGACCTGAAGAAGGTCCGTTTCGCGGTGCTGGAGGAGAACGGCCAGATCAGCGTGATCCCTCAATAAGGGAAAGCGGGGCCCACTCTGTCCTGATCCAAAGCCCTTCCGGTCCCCGGAAGGGCTTTTTTTATTGGCGGTCCCTTTTTAAAGGTATCCGACCTTGCTGGTGGGAGGGGAGGAGAACTCGTCCTTCTTGGCGGCCTTCTTCTTGCCCCGGCGGGAGGATTTGGCGTTGGATTTCTGGTGGAAGTGGATCAGGAAGAGGAACCCGGCCAGGATCAAGTAGAGCAGGCCGAAGCGGGGCGACCAGGTGATCCCGAAACCGTCCTGCACGCCGCTATCGGTCAGGCGGTAGGCGTGGATGAGGCCGATGAAGGAGAAAACGGACGCGGCCAGGACCCATTGGGCGGCCTTCAGGAACTTCTTCTCGATGAGGAACACCATCACGGCCGCGAAGATCATGGAGGTCAGGAGCGATCCCTGGCTGAGGATGATGATGCCCCGCACATAGAGGTTGTCGGCGGTGAGCTTATCGGCCATGGCCACCGTCAAGGGCGACCCGGCGGACCGCAGGGTGGACTCGATGAGATAGATGAAATAAGCCGCCAGGGTGGGGATGAGGCCGAAGGCCACCGCCAGGGAATGTTCCTTGGGGATCTCCATGAAGGCCTGGGCGGTGATGATGATGGCCACCCAAAGCAGGATGCCCAGGATGCATTCCTTGGGGATGAGCATCAGGAAGAAGGAGACGCCGCCGGTGAGGCAAAGCAGGGTGATGAAGAAACCGTTCAGGATGGAATAACCGTGCCGGGCCCCAAGGGCTTTCCAGCCCGGGTGGCCGATGTAGATGGTGGTCGGGAAGGGGCTTCCCAGGAAGGCCGCCAGGAAAGTGGCGAAGCCGTTCCAGAGCAGGGAAGGCTTGGTCGGGTAACGGTCCCCGGCGGCCTCGGCGCTTTCGAGGTTCAACAGCGACCCGATCACATTGAAAAGCCCCATGGGGATGATGACGGCCAGGTATTTCCAGCCGTTGGCGTTGAAGACCAGGGCGAAAAGGTCCGTCGGCACGGGCTTGGGAGGATAGACCGACCAGAGGATGGGATCGGAGGAGAGGGTGGCGGTCACCAGGTTGGGCGCCAGCGAATGGAGGGGCCAATAGAGGAGGGTCCCGACCAGCACCGCCAGGAAACCTCCGGGCAAGGCGAAGGGCCATTTGATGCGCGAGGAGTAGGAGATGAGGATGAGGAAAGTGGGGATGAGCCCCACCGCCGGGTTGGCGAAGATCTGGAAGATGAAGTCCATGGCGATGAAGGTGATGGCCACTCCGGCCAGCGCGCAGAGCAGGGCCGCCCGTGGGGTGTTGCGGCGGAGCCAGTCGCCCACGAAGGCCCCACCGGTCTCCATGACGCCGTTCAGGAAGCAGGCGAAGAGCCCGGCCTGCCAGGCCAGCTTGTAGCTGCCGGTCTCCCGGTAGATGGGCGCCATGATGAGCAGGATGAAGGCGATCAGGCTGGGGGTATTGATGCCGAAGGGAAGGGCGGTGGTGTCGGGACGGCCGGCCTTGAGGGCCACCCGCCGGGCCTGCCAGGCGTAGAAAAGGTTGCCTAATAGGATGGAAAGGGCCGCGCCCGGGAGGACCTGGCCGGTCACCAGGTCGCTGGGGAAACCGCAGAGGGCCTTGCAGAGATAGCCGATCAGCATCAATTGCAGGAGATTGTCGATGAAAAGGCCGAAAAAGCCGTCCAAGTCGCCCCGGGTGAACCAGGGGAGGGCCTTGATCTTGGAGGTCCCGGGTGAGAGGAAGGGAAAGACCAGGGTGGCCCAACGGGTTTTTAGGTCGGCCAGGAACTTAGGCATGGCAAAAGACTAAAGGGGCCCCCCGGACCGGTCAAGGTTTTTATCCCCCGGATCCCCGGGGGCTCCGGGAAGGAAAAATTTCGGGGAGGTATTGACAGCGAATCTGATAATCAGTATTACTGACTATCACCTGACCCGACCAAAAGGAGCCCCCATGACCCCCGCGATGAAAAAGACCTGGAACGACGGACCCGCCCGGGTGCCCGATTCCATGTTGGAACGCATGGGGTTCCTCCTGAACCGGTCCACCCAAAAAATGAACGAGATCGCCCTCAGGACCCTGGAGCCCCTGGGGCTCATGGGCAAGCACCTGGGCGTGCTGCTCACGCTCAAGGAAAAAGGCCCCATTCCCCAGCAGGAGATCGGCAACTGCATCCACGTGGACCGCACCACCATGGTGCAGATCGTGGACGACCTGGAGCGCCTCGGCCTGGTGGAGCGAAAGGACAACCCGGAGGACCGCCGGGCCTATTCGCTTTCCGTGACCGCCAAGGGCAGGGAGACCCTCACCAAGGGCCTTCACCTGGTCTCCAGCGCCGAGAAGGAGTTCTTCGCCGACCTTCCTTCGAAGGACCAGAAGGAACTGGTACGGATCCTCAAGCACCTGGTCCTCTCCCACTACTATCCACAAAAGGCGTGAACCCCAAGGCCGGGGCCTTTCCCGGCGCAACGAAGGAGCCGTCATGAAAGACCATTGGAAAATATCAGCGGCCGTGGCCCTGCTCGCGTTAGCCACGATCGGCGCGGGCGGCGCCCGGGCCCAGGACGCGTCCGTTACGGCCGCCGGGGGGTTGACCCTGGAGGCCGCCGAGCAGGAGGCCCTGGGGGAGTCGCCCGACTACCGGAAGGCGCTGGCCCAGGAACGGGAGGCCGGATGGGGGCAATTGGACGCCCTCTCCTCGGGGTTCCTCCCCAAGCTTTCCATCGAAGGGCAGCATTTCTTCAACCAGGAGCTCTTCAACGGGAGCCTGGACAATTACACGGCCCTGAGCGTGCAGTTCCCGGGGTCGCCGAGCGCCATCACCTTCCCCGGCATCTACCCGGAGACCAGCCTGACCCTGTCGGCCAGGCTTCCGATCTTCGACGGGTTCAAGAATCTCCACCAAATGGATGCGGCCGACCGCCGTCACGAGGCCGCGGCCCTGATGTCCGATCAAGCCTTGCTCCGCCTGAAGGAGGGCGTGCGGCTGGCCTATTTCAAGGCGCTGGCCTCCCAACTCCTTTCCGACATGGCCGACCAGAACGTGAAGACCTTCGACGAGCACCTGCGCATCGTGAAGGACCAGCTGGACAACGGCCAGGCCACCAAGTACGACCGCCTGCGGGTGGAGGTCCAGCTCTCCGAGGCCCAGTCAGGGCAGATCGAGGCTCACGACAACCTGGTGCTGGCCCGCATGGCCCTGGCCCGCGCCATGGGCCTGGCCAAGGACGAACGTCCCCTGACCGGGACCCTGCCGGTGGTGAATGGTGACCAGGTCCTCAAGGCGTTGCCGGACCACTATGAGGAGGGGACGGAACTCAAGGCGGCCCGGCTGGAATCGGTCCGGGCGGAGGATCTGGGCGCGTCGGCCGATTCCTTCTGGTTCCCCCAACTGTCCCTCTTCGGCCAATACCAGTGGTACAACACGCCCGGCTACATCCTCGGGAACCTGGATTTCAACGATTACACCTCCTTCCAGACCGACTACTTCGTCGGGGCTTCCCTCAAGTGGGACATCCTGGACGGGGGCCTTTCCCTCGCCAAGGCCAACGAGGCGCACGAGCGGGCCGAACAGGCGAAGAGCGACTACCGCGCGGCGCAACTGCAGGCGCCCTACGACTTCGACCTTTGGAAAAGGCGCCTGATCTCGAACGTTTCCCTCTACCAGGCGAAATTGACGGATGTGGACAAGGCCAAGGAGAGCGTGCGGTTGGCCACGGTGGGGTTCAAGGCGGGGACCAAGACCACCACCGACCTGTTGGACGCCGAGCTGGAGGAATACCGCGCCTCCGCCGGATTGGTGCAGGCCCAATTGAACGCCTGGGAAGCCTTGATCAACCTAGAGCTGGTGACCGGAAAGAGGTGGAGCCATGACTAAGATGACATCCCAAGCCCCGGGAACGGGCAATGGAAAGAAGACGATGATCCTGCGGGCCCTCGGGGCCGTCGCCCTGGTGATCGCGGCTTATTTCATCTGGAAGAACTACAAGTACGAAGGGACCGATGACGCCTATGTGCAGGCCCATACGGTCCTGTTGGCGCCCCGGGTCGGCGGCAAGGTCACCCAGGTGATGGTGCGGGAGAACGAGAAGGTGAAGGCGGGCCAGCCCCTGGCGGCCCTGGACAACCAGGACTACTCCACGGCCTACAACCAGGCCCTGGCGGACCAGGCCTCCATCCAGGCCGAACTGGTCCAGGCCCAACAGGACTACCAGCGCATGCAGAAGCTCTACGAGGAGGAGGCGATCTCCAAGCAGCAATTGGACGCCTCCCTGGCGCGCTACCGGAACCTGTCCTCACGCCTGAAGGCGGACCAGTCCAAGATCGACCAGGCCAAGCTCAATTTGAGCTACACCCAGATCGTGGCCCCGGAGGACGGGACCATCGCCAAGAAGTCGGTGGAGCCCGGCCAGGTGGTCCCGGCGGGGCAGGCCCTCTTCGGGTTCGTCGCTTCCGGGGAACGCTGGGTGGTGGCCAACTACAAGGAGACCCAGATCGCCCGCATCAAGCCAGGCCAGAAGGCCACGGTGGAAGTGGACGCCATCGCGGGGAAGACCTTCGAGGGCGAGGTGGAAAGCCTGGGGTCGGCCACCGGCTCCACCTTCACGCTGCTCCCCCCGGACAATTCGACCGGGAACTTCACCAAGGTGGTGCAACGCCTGCCGGTGCGCATCAAGTTCGTCCACTTGACCGAACAGGACGTCGACCGGTTGGCCGCCGGGCTTTCGGCGGTCGTGTCCATCCGGGTGCATTGAGCCCAAGGAGGGGAGAATGGAGATCGTCCTGATCGATGAGTTCAACGTGCCCCCAGCCGCCCGGGAGGCCTTCCTGGAGAGGGCCCGGGGGGTGCAGACCTTCCTGAGGACCCTTCCCGGCTTCGTGGAAGGCCACCTTTACGAAAGGACCCAGGGAGAGGCCAGCGATTTCGTCACCACCGCCGTGTGGCGGGATGAGGCGGCCTATCGCAATGCGCGGGACCAGGCCGCCCAGGAGTTCGAACGCCAAGGGTTGGACCCCGCCGAGTTCCGGGAAAAGAACCACATCACCGCCCGCAGGGGCCTTTTTCAACGGTCGTCTTACTGACCCTCGATCCATCACGGAGCTGACCCATGTCCGCCGCCGCTGCCGCCGCCCAACCCGCCGAAGCCTCCCCCGGGATCTCCCGGGCGGCGTTCTTCATCGTTCTGACCGCGGGGCTCGCGTCCCTTTTGGAGATCGTGGACACCTCCATCGTGAACGTGGCCATCCCCACCATGATGGGCAACCTGGGCGCCACCCTGGAGGAGATCGGCTGGGTGGTGACGGGTTACATCATCTCCAACGCCATCGTGCTTCCCATCTCGGGCTGGCTGGGGACCCGCTTCGGCCGCCGCCACTACTACATCACCTGCATCCTGCTCTTCATCGCCGCCTCGGTGGCCTGCGGCCTGGCCCCCAATCTCTGGAGCCTGGTGGTCTTCCGCGTGGTCCAGGGGGCGGCGGGCGGCGCCCTGCTGCCCACTTCCCAGGCCCTCATCCAGGAGGCCTTCCCCGGCCGCCGCTCGGGGATCGGCAGCGCCCTTTACGGCATGGTGGTCATCATCGGTCCCACCATCGGCCCTCCCTTGGGCGGCTACCTGACCGACCATTTTGGCTGGCGGATGATCTTCAACATCAACCTTCCCCTGGGCCTGCTGGCCGCCTTCATGGCCTACCTCTACATCCCCGACCACGCCTCCGACGGCGAACACGCCGCGGCCCACGAGAAGATGCGTAGCGCCCCCGTGGACGTGATCGGCCTGACCCTGCTGGTGGTGGCCGTGGGCTGCCTGCAGTTCGTCCTGGAACGGGGCGAGGCCGACGACTGGTTCGCCAACCCCCTCATCCTGGTCTTTTCGATCGTGGCGGGGATCTGCCTGCCGGCCTTCGTCTGGTGGGAACTGACCCACGAGCACCCCATCATGGACCTGCGGCTTTACAAGAACCCGGCCCTCATCAACGGCACCATCATGATGGCCTGCGTGGGGGGCATGCTTTACGGGCTCATCTTCTTCGTGCCCATTTTCGCCACCAACATCATGGGCATGGACGCCACCCAGACGGGGAACCTCTTCACGCCGGGCGCCTTCGTGGCGGGGCTCATGATGCCCATCATCGGCAGCCAGCTCCAGAAACGGGACCCGCGGCTCTTCATGATCTATGGGCTGGTCTGCGTGGACTTCGCCCTCCTGCTCCTCACCGGGTTCACCCCCCAGACCACCTATTGGCAGATGTTCTGGCCGCTGCTCATCCGCGGATTGGGGATGGCCGCCATCTTCATTCCCGTGAACGCCGTGGTGTTGGGTGGCTTCCAGGGTCCGGCCTTGGGCCAGGCCGCGGGGATCCTGAACCTGTCGCGCCAGTTGGGGGGGAGCTTGGGGATCGCCATCCTCTCCACCATGTTCACCAAAGCCTCCACCAACGCCTATGAGCACCTGCGCCAATACATCAGCCCGCTCAACCCCGGCTTCCAGCAATGGTCCCAACAAGCCCAGGGGATGGCCTATCGATTCAGCAACGAATTGGGCCTGATGCACCCGGACAACCTGCTCATCAAGGAAGCCTATTTCCGGGTGAAGAAGCAGGCTTTCGTCATGGCCTTCGACCAGATGGCCTGGGTGATGGTGATCGGCTTCCTGGTGGCGGGCATCCCCATCTTCTTCATGAAACGGCCCTCTTTCATGGGAAAGCCCACCGACGGTCATTAAGACCGGCCCGGAGTCGGTACAGTCCTCCAAAAGCCCTATCGAGCAATTTGGTCCTCTTCGCGTCTTCCAGGTGAAAAGGATCCGTTAAGGGTCTTAGGTGAATTCCACGGAGCGCATGGAGAGGGTCCCGTATTCGAAGCCCTGGTGGGGATAGCGGACGGTCCCGAGGCCGGCGGTCTTCGCCGCCGAAAGGGCCGCCAGGAGCGGCGTGAAGTGGTCGTCGGTGGGTTGGGCGCGGTGCGGCTCGGGCGCCTCCTTCTGCCAGAGGGCCAGGCCTTCCAGGTCGAGCGCGTCCAGGCGCCCGGCGGCCCATTCGTCGAAATCCTTGGCCCAATCCCAAGGGTCCCCGTAACGGTTCCCGAAATCCACCGCCCTCAGGTTGTGGGTGATGTTCCCGCTGCCCAGGATGAAATGACCTTCCGCGCTTAAGGGGGCCAAGGCGGCTCCCAACACCAGATGTTCCTTCATGGGGACGCGGGTCGAGAGCGATACCTGCAGAACGGGGACGTCGGCCTTGGGGAACAGATGGAGCAGGGGCACCCAGGCCCCGTGATCCAGGCCCCGGGTCGGGCTCTCGATGGCCCTGAGGCCGGCCTGGTGAAGAAGATCCTTGACCCTTTGGCCCAGGTCCGGTGCCGGGGGCGCGGCGTAAGCCACGTGGTAGAGTTCGTCCGGGAAACCGTAAAAATCATAGATGAGACCCGAGGGGCGGGTGGGCCCGAAGTGCGTGGCACGGTCCAGCCAATGGGCCGAAAGCATCAGGACCCCCTTGGGGGGCCCGTGCCGCTCCAGGAGCGACTTGCCCCAGGTGCGCCAGGCCTCCACGGCGGGGCCTTCTTTTTCCAACCCGAGGGTGGGAGCGCCATGCCCGACGAATCCGATGGGATAAGGAGAGCTCATGGGGACAGCTTAAGGTTTTTTTGAGCGGAACAGGTATGGGTTCCTGCGAGCGGGACACCTATTCGGGTTACCGGCGTGAAACGCCCTCAAGGAGCATCGTCCTTGGCGGCTTTGGCTTTCATCCAATCCTTCGCCTTCTTTTTGGCTTGCTGGACCTGGTCCCCGGTCATGTGCTTCTCCAGCCAGGCCAGATCGTCGCGCAGTTCCTCCTTGCGCCCCCCTTCCAGTTCCTCGTGGTCCAGGGCGATGAGGAACCATTGATAAGAAGCCACCAGGTCCTTGGTGCATCCCTCGCCGAGGGAGAACATTTGGGCCAGGTTGACCTCCGCGTCCAGGTCATCCTGCTCCGCCGCTTTCTGGAACCAGCCGAAGGCGATCGAAAGATCCTTCGGCACGCCGCCGCCCCGGGCGAAAAGGAGCCCCAGGTTCGACTGGGCGGAAGCCAATCCCTGGTCGGCGGCCTTTTTGAACCAGCGATAGGCCTCCCTGCCATCCTCCTTCACGCCGATCCCGCGGAAATAAAGGAAGCCCAGGTTGTTCTCGGAGGCGGCGTCCCCTTTTTGGGCGCCTTTCTTGAACCAGGAGAACGCCTTGTCCAGGTTCTTCCGGCAGCCTTGGCCCTTCTCATAAAGAAGGCCCAGGTCCCCCATGGCGGCCGGGTCCCCCCGTTGGGCGTCCAGGAGGGTGCGGTCGAAAAGACGCTGGTCCTCCGGCGAAAAGACGGGAGTTTCCTCGGCCAGGAGGGCGGCGTGGGAGGGGCAAGACAAGGCGATCAGGAACGAAAAGAAAAGGACGGCCCATGGGAAGGGGCCGGGAGACCGAAGGGGCTCAGTGCTTGCTGGCGCCCCAGACCTTGTCCAGATATTCGTCCCGGCCCGAATGGCTGTGGTAGAGCTCGTAGTGCAGGGGATTCTTCTTGTAGTAGTCCTGATGGTAATCCTCCGCGGGGAAGAAGTTCACGTAAGGCTTGATGGGCACCACGATGGGCTTGTCATAGCGGCCCGACCTGTCCAAGTCCCGGCGCGACCTCTCGGCGACCTGCTTTTGCATGGCGTCATGATAGAAGATGGCGGCGCGATAATGGGGCCCCCGGTCCACGAATTGCCCATTGGGGTCCGTGGGGTTGATCTGCCGCCAAAAGACGTCCACCAGTTGGGAATAGGTGATCTTCTTAGGGTCATAGGTGACCTGGATCCCTTCGGTGTAGCCTTTGTCCCCGTAATCCTCGTAGGTCGGGTTTGGCCCCTGGCCGTCGGTGTAACCAGCCACGACCTTGAGCACCCCGTCCAGCTTCTCGAAAGGCGGGGTCATGCACCAGAAGCATCCCCCGGCGAAGGTGGCGACGCGGGTCTTGGGAGCGGCTTGGGCCCGGGCGGAAAGCCCGAGGGCCAGGACGACGCAAAGGGGAAGCAGGGTCTTGGGGTTCATGGGGGGCTCCTTTCAATGGGTCCTTCCGCCATTACGCCGGCCCCGGGCTCCCGGTTACGTCTTGGGTCAGAAACTGTAGAAGTTCACGGCCAGACCGGCCTCGATCGCGGTGAAATCCAGTGTGGCGTACCCGTTGTTGTTGGCCCCGCCGATCTGGGTCTGGTCCTCCACGAAGACGCGGTTGTTGAGGGTCGGTTCGACCGCCAGCCCCACGTTGGCGCTATAGCCGTAGGGGGAATCCAAGGTCCCCGTGAATTGGGTGATCTTGGCGTATTGGCCGCCCACGTAGACGGTCAAGCCGATCCGGGGGGCCACTTGGAACTCCCGGCCGATGCGGGCCTGGAAACCGGGACCGTTCCCGTGCAGGTCCCCGGACCATTGATCGTAGGCGTTGGGGTCGCTTTCATAGATGACGTCGCTGTAGCTGCGCTCCACATGGACGGTCCCGAAGTACCAGCCCACCCCCCCGGAGAGGAAGAAGCGGCCCGAGGAGTCGGGCAGGAAGAGGTAATAATCCAGGGTCAAGGGGATGACGATGGGGGTCAGGGTCGTTTGGTCGTAGTCCGAGTCGTAGATGACGGTCGTGCCGTCCGAGTAGGTGACCGGTCCCCCGGTGGTGGTCACGGCGGAAGGGCCGTTCTGGTAATTCACGTTCAGGCGGTAGTCGGAAAGCTGCATGTACTTGAGGCCGATGGCGATGCCGCTGTTGGGGCTCAGGAGGAAACCCAACTGACCGCCGGATTCGATGGCGTCGTTGGGGCTGGTGGCGGAGCCGGTCCAACCGCTGTCATTGATGTCCTGGTTCCAGGCATTGGCGCTCCCACCCAGGTCCCCGTTCTTGGCGTTGGCGTAGCCGAGCGAGAACTGGACCCAAGCCCGGGCATGGTCGATGGCGGCCAGGCCGTCATTGTAGACCACGGGGGTCGGACGGGGCTGAGGGCGGGGTTTTTCGACCACCACGGTCCTTTCGGTCACATAGGGGGTGGCTTGGCTGTCGGCGGGGGCGCGGTTCACGGTCACGGGCTGGGCGGTCTCCCACTGGTCGTCCTCCGCTCCGGCGGGTAGGGGCGCGGTCACGGCGGCGGTGGAAGTCCCGTCGGATCTTAACTGGTCCACCAGGTTCCTAAGGGTCGGATCGTCCGGATGGATCTCCAGGGATCTTTCATAAGCCTCCAGGGCCTTGGCCCGGTCACCGGATTTCAGGTAGGCGTTGCCCAACGCCTCATAGGCCTTCCAATCCTTCGGGTCGGCCTGGGTGGCCCGTTGGTAATATTCAGCGGCCTTGGCGTAAAGATCCTGCTGCATCAAGGCGTCCCCCATCTGTCGAAGTTCGGCCGAAGTGGCGGCGAAAAGGGAGGGTGCGCCCGAGAGAAGAAGGGCGATCAATAAGGATAGATTTC
Organism: bacterium; assembly: GCA_035549195.1. Lineage (NCBI taxonomy): Bacteria > bacterium. Next base: position 107,277 of record DASZRK010000017.1, on the reverse strand, counting down.
TCATGGTCTTTTCCTCGAACCAGGGTGTCATCACATCTTCGGAGTTTAGACGCCGCCCAAGGGTCGAACGCTCCGGGGTAAAAAGGGCGCCGTTGGCGGATTTTCAGGGCTTGGCTCTCCTATAATCGCACCATGTCCCAGCCCTTGGAAGTCATCCAACTGATGAAAAGCTATGTCCCCCGCCGGGGCGGGGGCCCCGTGGAGGCGGTCCGCGGCATTTCCTTTTCCGTGGCCCCGGGGGAATGTTTCGGCTTGTTGGGCCCCAACGGCGCGGGCAAGTCCACCACCATCCAGTGCATTTCGGGCTTCTATCCCCCCACCTCGGGCCAGGTCCTCATCGATGGCCGGGACGTCCACCGGCACCCCAAGGAGGCCCGGCGGCAATTGGGCGTCTGCAACCAGGAAGAGACCCTGGACAGTGATTTTTCGGCTTTGGACCAGTTGGCCCTCCACGCGGGTTATTTCCATATCCCCCCGGCGGAAAGGAAGCGCCGGGCGAAGGAACTGATGGAAAAGTTCGGCCTGGCGGAGAAGTCCAAGGAGAACGTGGAGGCCCTGTCCGGCGGCATGAAGCGCCGCCTGCAGGTGGCCCGGGCCCTGATCTCCGACCCGAAGGTGCTCATCCTGGACGAACCCACCACGGGGCTGGATCCGGACGTGCGGCGGATGCTCTGGGAGGTGCTGGTGGAAGCCCGGGGCAAGGGGACCGCCATCCTTCTCTGCACCCATTACATGGACGAGGCGGAACGGCTCTGTGACCGGGTGGCCATCCTCGCCCAGGGGAAGATCCTCGATGTGGATTCCCCGGAAAAGCTCATCGCCCGGCATATCGGCCGGGAGGAAGTGGAGGAGGAGGTCCGTCCTGGGGTGACCTGGAAAAGGCGGCCCAACCTGGAGGACGTCTACCTGAAACTCACCGGCAGCCGCCTTGGGGTGGAGGGGCTATGATCGGGGACAGCTTCTGGGGCATCTGGTGCGTGTGGAAGCGCTACTACGCGGCTTTCCTCAAGGGCATCCTTTACTATCTATTGACCACTTTCCTGGAGCCCATCTTCTATCTGCTCTCCTTCGGCCTAGGGCTGGGGGCCCTGGTAGGTTCCATCACCACCGAAGGCCTCCACTTGAGCTACCGGAGCTTCATCTTCTCGGGAATCATCGCCCAGACGGTCCTGTTCCAGGGATACTTCGAGGGCTCCTATGGGGCCTTCGTGCGGATGTATTACCAGAAGATCTTCCAGGCCATCGCCATCACGCCCATCACCCTCTCCGAGGTCCTCTGGGGGGAACTGCTCTGGGACTCCACCAAGGCCACTGTCGCCGCCGAGGTGGTGGCCTTGATCGGGGTCCTCACGGGGGATTTCCATCCCGCTTGTCTTTTGACCATCCTGCCCGTGAGCTTCGCTTCGTCCTTCCTCTTCTCCGCCATGGGCCTGGCTTCGGCGGGTTATTCCCAGTCCATCGACCAGCTTTCCTACCCGCAGTACCTGCTCATCTTCCCCATGTTCCTTTTTTGCGGGGTCTTCTACCCGATCGAGACCCTGCCGTCCTACCTCCAGAAGGTCGCCTGGTTCTTCCCGCTCACTTCGGTCAATTCCATCCTGCGCTCCCTCACCCTGGGGCTCCCGTTGGCGCCCATCGCTTTCCCGTTGCTCGCGCTGTGGTTGGTCGTGATGGTCTGGGTGGCGCGGCGGGCCATGACCCGCCGCTTGGTGAAATAGGCCATCTTTTGGGCGATTCGACTTCAAAAAACCGACAGGGCCCCAGAAGTCTTACGGGAACCAAGGCCATTTTTTAACGATTAAATGCGAGGCGTCCTGTCAGAAGAAAGCGAGGCCCGCTCTTTCGGGAAAAAGTCCCCGCCCAGGATTAACTTTAAACTCTCGGGTTGCCCGGTTCGATGCTTGGAAGGCCGTCCGGGCATCCTTTATGCACCTTGGGAAGTCCTCAAAAGGCGCTGCCCCGCTCTTCCAACCGATCCTTCCGGTTTCTGCCAAAACCTCCCAATTCTCGTTCCCTTTCGGAGGTTCCCGTGCGGTTCTTGATCCATATCCCCGATCTTGATGGCTTCTTATATGAACGGCATTGCCGCGATGACCTGTCCCAGGCCCTGGAGCGTTTCCAGGCCCTCCGGGCCACGGGCCTGCTATTGGATGGGGGACTTTTTGCGGACGACCGGGGAGGGTTCCTGGTTATGGAAGGGGAGAACCAGGCGCAGGTCGAAGAGGTCCTCTCCTCGTTCTTCGACCTGGACCGGGTGGCTTTGCAGGTCCACCCGGTGGTCTCGCTAGGACAGATCGGTTCGCTCTTTCAGGAGATCCAACGCGAAGATCCCACGAAAGGCAAGGCTTTCGGGATCCCCCACGACGAGGTGCGGGTCTAGACGGGAAACTTCAGGCGGACCGGAGCCATTCCAGGGCTTCGGGCTCGGTGAGAAAAACGCGGACCGAGAGGCCCCGGTTCTGGGCCACCTTTTCCCCGAAGCGTTTCGGGTCCAGGAGGGGCTCCTGCCCGAGGAGTGCGAAGTGGCTGGGCGGGATGGAATCCTTGGCCCGGGCCGCCAGATAACGGGTGGCGAAGAGGGTGGCGAACTGGAACCGCTCCCAAATGTCGGGCGCTCCCATGACCTCCCGGACGTCGATCAGGACCCGTTCGGCCTTGACCGCGGCTACTTCGTTGATAAGTTCATCAAGGACGGCCCCGAGACCTCCCACTTCGAAATCCCCTTCGATCCCGAAATAAAGGTGGTCGTTCCTTTTTTCAGCTTTGGTTCGATAAGGCATAGGCGTCCTTCGGTCCCGCGATAAGAGCGATGAACACAGGGTCTTTTTCCCCCGCGTCCAGGCAATCTTTCGGCCACCAACAGGTAAAGTCAAGGAAAGGAGCAAGGGCGTTCGAGGTGCTCGGAAAAATCCAGGAATGGGAAGGATTTTTAGGGGATCAAAGCGCGGCCAGCCGTTGCTTGGCCGCGTCGTGGCGCGGGTTCAACTCCAATGCTTTTTCAAAACAGGCACGGGCCTGTTCCTTGGCCCCGCCTTTTTCATAGGTCACACCCAGGTTGAAGAAGAGTTCGAAATATTTCCCCCGGGAACGCCGCAGGGCCTCCACAAAGAAGGAACGGGCCGCGTTCAGGTCGCTCTGCCCGTAGGCGAAGGCGCCACAACGGAAGAGGCCCATCGGGTAATCCTGGTGACGGACGAAGCCCTCCAGCCAATCGCCCAAGGGATGGGACGGGGTTTTGGCCAAGTCCAGGGCCCAGGCGTCGGGCGGCGGATCCTTCAATCCCTCCGAGGCCAGGAGGTCCTGGAATGTGGTCGGGGCAACATCCATCAGGACATCGGCCCGGGCCCAAAGGGCCGTGTCCTCGTCGAAATACTGGAGGCGCCAACCGGGAAGTCCCTTCAATTGGGAGACCCATTCCATGTCCATCATGGGATTCAATAGGACGGCCTGGATGTCCCAATGGTCCAACAGCGTCTTTAAGCCCCCGTTGTAGAAACTGTCGCGGTATTGGGTGAAGAGGTCCTCGCCCATCACCTCCAGGCGTCCGTCCAAAAGGGGCCGTACCGGCCCCTGCCAATCCAGCCAACCCCCATAGGAAAGGTCGTTCAGGAGTTTCCCGTTGAAATGGTGATCCGTCAGGTAGCGGGATGCTTGGATGGGATAGCGGGAGGATTCCAGTCCCAGCCCGGGATGGGTGATGCGGCGGTCCGAGACGTAATAGGCGCCGGTCGCCACCCGGGCGCAGGTCAACAGAAGGGCCAAGGCGGTTCCGGCGGCCGCCGGACGGCTCCTCGACAGCCGGTCCGCCCAGGCGGCAAGACCCTTCCAGGCGCCCAACCCTTCCTCCAAGGCCCGTGCCGCGATGGGAAGGACCGCCCAGAAAAAGAGGGGGACGTTGCGGATGGCCGCCACCGAGAGCCCGAAGAAGGCCAGGGTCAGCGCCAACTCGTGGAATTTCCGGCGACGCCAGGTCAGGCCGATGAGAGCGACCAACAGGATCGCCAGCACCCGGTAGGTGAAAATGGGCAGGTCCGGCCGGAAAGGATCCATGGCGGCTTCCCGGACGGTCCAAGGTGATTGGAACTCGGAGATGTAATGCTTGAAGATGTTGGAGGACTGGAAACGGGTGAAGAGGAGCCAGGGGAACAGGACGCCCTTGAGGAAATAGGGGTTCAGGAAGTCCGCGGCGACCGAGAGGGCGCCCCATTTCAGAAGGGAACGGTCCACCCGCTTGTAATGGAACCAGTTGGTCAGCAGGTAGGCCCCCATGGCCGCCCAACCCAGGATGAAGAGCCCCTCGAGATTGACCCAGAGGAGCTGGAGCAGGGGGAGGAGAAAAAGAAGGTTCCGCCCCTTCTCCAGGCGCAGGTCCAGCACCTGGAGGGTCACGAGCAGCAGGACCCAGGAGAGGACCTCGGGGCGTTCCAAAAAGCGGAGCTCGACCGCCACCAACGCGGGGGTCAGCAGCGCAAGGGCGGCCCAAGGACGGGTACGGTCCAGGACCCGGTAGGCCGTCAGGCCGAAGGCGGTGAGGACCGCGCCCAAGTGCATCAGGGAGATCAGGGGGTAACTTCCCGCCTTATAGAGAAGGAAGCAGAGGACCTGGTAAAGCCAATGGAGATCCAGGTAGGGATGGCCTTCCGCCCCGAAGGTGAAGCGGTCGGTCCGGGGGAAGGCATGGTTCTCGAGGATCCATTGGCCCGCCCGAAGGTGGTAGCCCAGGTCGAAGTCGAAATTCCGGTGGAAAGCGTAAAGGAAGGCCAGCAGGAAAAGGGAGCCGAGGGGAAAGGCCCAAAGACCGAAGGATCTTTTGAACAAAGGGGAACCATCCTTCAAAAGGGGGTGGCTCGCGGAAGAGGGGGTTTAACCTTGGAGGATCTGCTTGAAGTCCTGGAAAACGGCAGGATAGACCGTCGGCGTGTCGTTGGTCACGACATAGGGTTCCTGGGTGGCCATATCCTTGAATTGGTAATCCACCGCGCCCTCGACGTTGGCGTATTCGGTCACCTGATCCGCGGGTTTCGGGAACTCGGGGAACTCATAGGAGTTGGCTTCTTCCGGTTGGGCGAAGGAATTCATGGGGTCATTCTAAGCCCGGTCCGGAGGGCTTGGGAACCATTCTTTTGAACCCCTCCTTGACCCGGGTCATGGTCCCGGAGGCGTCCTCCGGTCATCTTGGGGTCCTAGGGGTTTTAGGACCGGCGGGGTTAAAATAGGCCCACCGGACGTTCCATCACCACCTTATAAAGGAAGCCATCATGAGCGTCACCGAGACCGCGAAACACCTGTCCGAAAAAGAGAAGGAATCCCTGGATGTGGCCGAGGGGGCCCGGGAGACCGAATGGACCAAACCCTCTTTCGTGGCCGAGCTCTTCATGGGACATTTCCGCACCGACCTCATCGATCCCTATCCCCTGCAGGACCCGAAGGACAAGGCCATTGGCGACGAGTTCCTGGGACGATTGGAGGCCTTCCTCAAGGCCAACCTGGACCCGGACGAAGTGGACCGCACGGGGGACCTGCCCAAGAAGGTGGTCGACGGGCTGGCAAAGCTCGGTTGTTGGGGGATGAAGATCCCCAAGGAGTACGGCGGCCTGGGGCTCTCCCAGATCAACTACAACCGGGCGGTGGCCCTGGTGGCCTCCTATTGCGGCTCCACGGCGGTGTGGCTCTCGGCCCACCAATCCATCGGCGTGCCCCAGCCCTTGAAGCTCTTCGGTAGCGCCGAACAGAAGAAGAAATACTTCCCCAAGTTCGCCAAGGGCGCCATCTCTGCCTTCGCTTTGACCGAGCCCGGGGTCGGGTCCGATCCCGCCCAAATGACCACGACCGCCGTCCCTTCCGCCGACGGGAAGACCTGGACGATCAACGGCTCCAAGCTTTGGTGCACCAACGGCCTGGTGGCCGACGTCATGGTGGTCATGGCCCGCACCCCGCCCAAGACGGTGAACGGCAAGGAAAAGAAGCAGATCACCGCCTTCATCGTGGAGAAGGGGGCCAAGGGCATCGAATACGCCCACCGCTGCGACTTCATGGGCATCCGCGCCATCCAGAACGGCGTCATCAATTTCAAGAACGTGACCGTTCCGAAAGAGAACATCCTTTGGGGCGAGGGCCAGGGATTGAAACTGGCCCTCATCACCCTCAACACCGGTCGCCTGACCCTTCCCGCCGCCTCGGCGGGCATGAGCAAACAGGCGCTCCAGATCGCCCGCAACTGGGGCAAGGAGCGGGTCCAGTGGGGCCAGCCCATCGGCAAGCACGAGGCGGGCGCCGTCAAGATCGGCAACATGGCCGCCTCCTCCTTCGCCCAGGAAGCCATGACCTATTACACCTCGGCCCTGGTGGACAAGGGCGGAGCGGACATCCGGCTGGAAGCGGCCATGGCCAAGCTCTTCTGCAGCGTGGCCTCCTGGCGGATCATCGACGACCTGATGCAGCTTCGGGGCGGGAGGGGTTACGAGACCGCCCGGTCGCTCCGGGGCCGGGGCGAAAAGGGCTACGCGGTGGAACGCATGATGCGCGATGCCCGCATCAACCGCATCATCGAGGGGACCGACGAGATCCAGCATCTCTTCATCGCCCGGGAGGCCCTGGACAAGCATATGCGCCTGGCTATGGCTATCCTGAACCCGAAGGCGCCCGTGGCCGAGAAACTGTCGGCCCTGGTGAAGAGCGCCCTTTTCTATCCTTTCTGGTATCTGAGGCTTTGGATCCCGACGGGCTGCTGGCCTTTCTATATGGGTTATGGGGCTCTGGGGACCCATATGCGTTTCGTGGACCGGGCCTCCCGCAAGCTGGCCCGCACCCTCTTCCATCAGATGGTCAAGTTCGGGCCGAAACTGGAACGCCGCCAGATGATCCTGGCCCGCCTGGTGGAGATCGGGACCGAGCTTTTCGCCATGGCGGCTTCCTGCGCGAAAGCGACGGCCCTGCTCAAGGAAAATCCGGCGGATCGGGGTCCTCTGGAAATGGCCGACCTTTTCTGCCGGGAGGCCCAGGTCCGCATTTACCAGTATTTCGTCGGGGTCTGCTGGAACAACGACCTGAAGGAAAAGGCCGCGGCCGACAAGGCCATGGATGGCGGCTATGAGTGGCTGGAGAAGGGGATCGTGGTGGACGATGGGATGGGATTCCAGGGAAAGAAGGCCAGAGCCCGGAATTAGTCCCCGGCCGAAAGGCCGATGTTTAACACCCTGTTTAAATGGCGTTCACAGGGGCCCCGAACAGGTCCCTTATCTTGCCGGGCTTATGAGAGCCATGATCGAGGGCCTTTTGCGTATCCGACCCGGAACGACCGACGATATCGACGAGATCTCCCGCGTTTATGAGGAGGCCTGGAAGGCCACCTACCAGGGCGTGGCCCCCGAACCCTTCGTCAAGGGAATGACCGCTGGCGCGGCCGCCCAGATCTTCCGGGACAGCCTCCAACCGGGCCCGGTGGGTGAGTTCAAGTATTTCTTCTATGTGGCCCAATCACCCTCAGGGCGTCTGGTGGGCTTTTGCGACGGCGGCAAGGAACGCAGCCACCCGGAGAACGGGGTGGGGGAACTCTACGCCATCTATATCCTCCCGGAGTTCCAGAAGAAGGGCATCGGCAAGATGCTCTTTGAGGCGGCGGTGGAAAGCCTCCTATTGGCGGGCATGAGGTCCATGGTGGTCTGGGTGCTGTCGGAAAGCCACTACCGGAAATTCTATGAGGAAATGGGCGGGAAGCTGGAACCGGGGGTCAAGACCCTGCAGGTCGGCGCGCACCGCATCGACCTGGTCGCCTATCGCTGGCCCGACCTGAGCCATCATTAAGCCGAAATAAGGCGCCCTTTACCTGGATTTTCCTCCGCGCCTCCCGCCACAATAAGTCCGCCACCCCAGTTTTCGGATAGGAACCCCATGGCCTTCACCCACCGCCCCATTGGTCTCCAGGACCTGGAGACCTGTCTTTCCTATTTGCGTGAAGGATTCGCCTTCGACGGGCCCCGACGCCGGAAGCTCCTTTCCTTATGGGAAGAATTGTCGCGTTCGGGGAACTGGATCACGGTGGCCGTTGAGGACAGACGCCGCCGGCCCGGGGAACGGCTGATCGGCTTCGGCATGTCGGTCTTCGTGACCGACGCTTTCGCCCAGCGGGCCTTGAAAGGGCAGCCTTTCTTGTCCCGGGCTTTCCTGGACCAGTGGGAAAAGGGGGACCGGCCCTATCTTTCCAAGGACGAAGTGGCCCAGGCCAACGCGGGACCCGGCTTGAACCTGATGGTCCTTCATTATGGATGGAACTCGAACGTCCCTCCCGAGGACGTCCAGCGGGCCCAATTGCTCCAGACCGAACGGTTCATCCACCAGCACGCGGGCTACAAGGCCAAGGAATACCTGCAGGAGGTCTTCGGGCCGGAACTCCTGGCGTTCGTGCTGGGCGCTGGCTCGACCTTGCGGCACGACTACCAGGGCGCCCGCTGGAAGCGTTCCCTGGCGGGGGTCCCGAAGAAGGACCGTCCAGCGCTCGTCGGTTTCCGCCCGGAGGAAATGAAGGACCAACCGGGCACGGCGGCCGCCATGTTCCAGGCCAAGGCCGTCCCGCCCCGCTTCTTCCTGGCGCCCAGCGAACAGGAGATGCTGGTAGGGGCCCTAGAGGGAAAGACCGACGAGGAATTGGCGAGGAGCCTGGACCTTTCGCCCTGGACCGTGAAGAAGCGTTGGCAATCGGTCTATCTGAAGGTCAAAAAGGCCGATCCGGACCTGCTGGGGTCCAAGGGCCCCACCGACCGGACCGAGGAGGGTCGCAACCGGCAAAGGCGGCGCTACCTGGTGGACTACCTTCGTCACCATCCCGAAGAGCTCCGCCCCCGGGCCACCAAGAAAAAACCGTAGGTCCTCCTTTAACCTTCCCGTCCATTTCCGCCGAATTACACCAAAAGGGGTCTATCGACCCCGGAGATTCACACACAAAATCCACCTCAAAACCGAACGGGGGTGGAGAACATGGTGGGTCTCAAAAAAGCGGGTTGGACCGGACTACTGCTGGCCTCGCTAGCATCCATCGCGGGGATCTCCATCCAAGGTTGCGGTGGGAATACGGCGGGCCCCGTCACCAACAATACCTATTACCTCAACCCCACGGCCACGCCCGTCGGTACCGAGGGGCAGGATTGGTATTTCACCACCTTGAACGCCGCCTTCTCCGCCCGTTCCGAACAAGCTTCGGTCGTTTACAACAACAAGATGTGGGTGATCGCGGGCCAGACCGGGACCCTCACGAACAGCGTCTATTATTCGTCCGACGGCATCAATTGGGTCCTGGCCAACGCCTCCCCGGCCTTCACCGCGCGGCATAAATTCGCGGTCCTCAACTACAACAACAAGCTTTGGTTGCTCGGGGGCGAGGATACCTCGACGTTCCAGAACGATGTTTATACCTCCACCGACGGGGCCAACTGGACACCTGTGACCGTCACGACCCCTTTTACGGCCCGGGATGGTTTTGGCGCCTTGGTTTATAACGGAAAAATGTGGGTGATCGGGGGCACGACGGGGTCCTTCAAGAGCGATGCATGGTACTCCACCGATGGCGCCACTTGGACCCAGGCTACGACCGTCGCGGGCTTCGGGCAGAGGGCCGATCTTTCGGCCCTGGTCTACAACAACAAGATGTGGGTGATCGGCGGGATCCTCTCCGGGACGGGCGTTGTGAACGACGTCTGGTCCTCCCTGGACGGGGTGACCTGGACCCAAGTTACGGCCTCGGCGGCCTTCGCGGCCCGTTCGGACATGGGAGCGGTGGTCCACAACGGGAAAATGTGGATCGCGGGAGGTTATGGGACGAGCAGTTCCCTGAACGACGTTTATTCCTCCACCGATGGGGTGACTTGGACCCCCGCCACCTCCTCGGCCTCCTTCAGCCCCCGCTATGGACAGACCATGTTGGAATTCAACGACCGGATGTGGTTGATCGGGGGTTATGACGGCCTGTTCAAGAACGATGTTTGGCAGTCGCCGGGTAGCTGAGGATCTGGGCGGGGACTTGAAAGGAAGGAAAAGACCATGAAGAAGCTCTTTATCCTCGGGTGCGTGCTTTTATCGGCGGGGGTGATCCTATTATCCGGCCCCGGTTGCGGGTCCTCGCCCTCTTCGCCGTCCGGTCCCACCCCCACCCCGACCGTTTCCATCCTCTGGGGTTATCCCACCCTCGACCATTTCACCAACATCAGCAACGTCCAATCCGTATTGGCTTTCGTATATGTCAATGTCGGCGGGCAACCGGTCACCGACGCCGCGGTGAGCCTGGCGGGCACCTTTACGGGGGCCCCTGTCGCCTTGACCTACCAACATCCGGTCACTTTCGGTTCCCTGGTCCTGGGGGATTACGAGAACACGGGCCTTAATTATGAGGCCAACCAAACCTACATCCTGACGACGACGGCCCAGGGAAAGACCGCCGCCGCGACCCTGATCGCCCCGGGCGGCAATATTACCCTGTCGGCCGATACGGACGGCTCGGTGACGCAGGTCAGTTGGGACCATGAGGGATCTTACGATCTGGTGGAAGTCTATGAGCGGAGCCCCGGGGCAGTGGATACCTTTTTAATGGGGCCGGACGTGAACTCCCCCTTGGCCGTCCCCAACTCGGGTGTTAGCAACGCTTATGGCGGCGGAAGCGGCGCTTCCTACGACGTCACCGGACAGGTGGAAAACCGGACCGCGACGGTTTCCAATGCCTCCATTACGGTGGGGGGTTATTTTTACGCCCGGGACGAGAGAACCGTTCGGCTCACCTTGCCCTGAGGGGATAGGTACCGGCCCGGGGTCGCCGCCTGGGCTGTCTTTTATCCCCGGTCGTTCTTCCTTATGATGAGGCTCCGATCCCAAGGAGCCCTGATGCCATTCGCGACCCCTGACGCAACCGCCCGCTATACCCATAAGTTCTCCGACCTTCAAAAAGCAGGTTTCTACCGGCCCTTCAATGGCCTGTCCATTTCGTCCCTGGGTCTGGGAACCTACCTGGGCAATCCCAACGAGGCCGACGACAAGCTTTACGTCGAGGCCATCAAGACAGCCCTGATCTCCGGCATCAACCTCCTGGATTCGGCCATCAATTACCGCTGCATGCGCAGCGAACGGAACATCGGCCAAGCCCTTCGGGAACTCGTGGCCGAAGGGAAGCTGGCCCGGGAAGAGGTGGTGGTCTGCACCAAGGGGGGCTTCATTCCCTTCGACGGCCAAACGCCCTCCGATCCGGCCGGTTATTTCCAAAAGACCTACATCGGACCGGGCATTTGCGGGGAAGAGGACGTAGTGGCCGATTGCCACTGCATGACGCCCCGCTACCTGCGGGACCAAGTGGAACGGTCGCTCAAGAACCTCGGGGTCGACACCCTGGACCTTTTCTATATCCATAATCCGGAGACCCAGTTCGAGGAGGTCGAACTGAAGGGGTTCTATTTCCGCCTGGAGGCGGCTTTTCGGGAGTTGGAGGCCCTGGTGAAAGAAGGGATGATCGCGGCCTACGGGACCGCCACCTGGAACGGTTACCGGGTGGCGCCCGGGAGCCCGGGGTTCCTGTCCTTGAACGAGGTACTGAAAGCGGCCGAGAAGGCGGGCGGTTCCACCCACCATTTCAAGGCGGTCCAGCTCCCTTACAACCTGGGCATGGCCGAGGCCTATGGCTTGGAGAACCAAGTGCTGGGCTCCCAGACGGTCCCTTTCCTGGAGGCCGCCAAGGCGAACGGGATCGCGGTCTTCACCAGCGCCTCCATCCTCCAATCCCGCCTGTCCCGGAACCTCCCGCCTTCCGTGGCCGAGGCCTTCCCGGGGCTCTCAACCGACGCCCAAAGGGCCATCCAGTTCGTCCGTTCCACGCCGGGGGTCACCTGTGCCCTGGTGGGCATGAAGCGAAAGGCCCACGTGCAGGAAAACCTGAAAGTCGGGTTTCAGCCGCCCGCCACGGACAAGGTCGCCTCTTTTTTCAGTTAAAATGGGCTCCTTTAGGCTTCTGAGGGCCCTTTTTTCCCGGGAATAAAAGGTCGCTCTCTCGTCTAGAAGATGAAGGAAAAGAGAGGCGAAGAGGTGTTTTATGAAGTGTTGGATCTATTGGATGTCCATCCTCTCGGTGGGGGTCTGGGCGGGGGCCTGCAGCCCCACGTTCAATCCCACCGATCCCATTCCCGTGACGGTCTCGCCCACCCCGACCGGCACCCTGGTGCCTTCCGGATTCACCCTGACGAAATTCCAATCCGCCTCCAATCTCTCGTCCGGACAGACCATCTTCTACGTTCTGTCCTATTCCGAGCCCTCAACGGCCGTGGCACCCAACTTGGCTCTATGGGATACGGTCCCGACCGGGGTCCAGTTCCTTCAAGTTTATCCAGGGCCAGGTAATCCTCCCCAATTCACGCAGAACGGAAATGTCCTGATCTGGGGATACCCAGGCCCGGTGACCGGCCTTTCCGGGGCCATCACCTGGTCGGGGGCGGTCTCCTGTTCTTCCGGGGCCATCACGAATACCGCGTCCCTCCAGACCCAAAATTCATTCGTCACCTATTCCAACCAAGTGGTGGCCTTTGTGAGCTGCAACACGGATACGCCGACCCCGACCCCTAGCCAGGGGACCACCCTCACCCCGACGATCACCTCGACCATTCCGATTAGCATGACGGCCACCTGGACCCCCAGCCCGACGGGAACCGTCCCGGCGACCTGGACCGATACCTATACCCCAACAGCGTCCGTTTCCGTGACCAGCACCTTGACGCCACCCGTGACCGTCACGACCACGACTACTGGGACCCCGAGTCCGACGGGGACTTCCGGAGTGACCTACACCTTCACTCTCACTCCGACCCAGCCCGTGACCTGGACGGCGACCTATACCCCATCGGTGTCCGTTTCTGTGACTGGCACCGCGACGGTGCCCGTGACCGTCACGACGACCCATACCTGGACCCCCACCCCGAGCATGACGTTTTCCCCCACGGTTTCCGCGACCATCACGCCGACGCCCTTCGTCACCTGCACCGCCCCGGTCACTTGGGGCGATTGGAACGGGACCGCGAGCCCGGTCACGATCCTTTATGGAACCTCCTGTCAGAAATACACGCTCACCCAGGCTACCCAAGTGAATAACATCGATTTCGTGACCGCTAGTGTGGGTGGGTCGGCTTATATGGCGGTCGGGATCTATGCCGATGGAGGGGGTTATCCAGGTGCTTTGATATGGAACTCATCCTTCCAAACCTTCACGCCATCGGGTTCGGCCTATGGTTTCACCGTCCCATCGATCGATCTGGCCGCAGGGACCTATTGGTTGGCCGTGGTGGGCGATGGGACGACCACGCTGGAAAAAGCCGTTGGCTCGACCTCGACCCGGTACTGGCGCAATGGGGTCGTTTTTCCGGATCCCTTCATGAGCCCCGGAGGCCCCTTGCCCACACCCATCAATACCCCACCACCCAACTCGACCACCGATATCGCCGATCTCTGGTCGTTGGGTTGCCAATAACGGCCTAAAAGACAAAAGGCCGCGTTCCCTTACAGGAAGCGGCCTTTTTTATTGCCCGAAAAGTCTCAGCCTTTGAGCGACGCCATGTCGATGACGAAGCGATAACGAACGTCGTTCCTCAGCATCCGTTCGAAGGCCTCGTTGATCTTCTGCATGGGAATGACCTCCACGTCCGCCCCGATGCCCTTCTTCCCGCAAAGGTCCAGCATCTCCTGGGTCTCCTTCACGCTTCCAACCTGGGAACCCGCGATGGAGCGGCGCTTGGCCGTGAGGGCGAAGGGCGTGACGGCCGGGGCCTTGGCCGGAAGACCCACCAATGCCAATGTGCCGTCCCGCTTGAGGAGCTCGGCGTATTTCGTCAGGTCGTGGTCCGCCGAGACCGTGTCCACGATGAGGTCGAAATGGCCCGCCAGGTTGGCGAAGGATCTGGGGTCGGACATGTCGGCGAAATGCTTGGCGCCCATCCTTGCCGCGTCCTCCTTTTTCTTGGAGCCGGAGCTCAGCACCGTCACCTCGGCCCCCAGGGCCGCCGCGAGCTTCACCCCCATGTGGCCCAAACCGCCAAGCCCCAAGACGCCCACCTTCTTGCCCGGGCCGGCGCCCCAATGCTTCAGGGGAGAATAGGTGGTGATACCCGCGCAGAGCAGGGGCGCCGCTTGGGGAAGGGGAATGCCGACCGGGATGCGCAGCACATAGTTCTCATCCACCGTCACCTGGGTGGAATAGCCGCCGTAGGTCGGCTTGCCGGTCTCCTTTTCCACGCCACCGTAGGTCCAGATGATGGTGCCCTCGCAGTATTGCTCCAAACCTTCCTTGCAGGAGGCGCAGGTGCGGCAGGTGTCCACGAAGACCCCCACGCCCACCGCGTCCCCGACCTTGTGGCGGGTCACTTGGGCGCCCACCGCCTCCACTTTTCCCACGATCTCGTGGCCCGGCACCATGGGATAGGCGCCAAAGCCCCATTCGTCCCGCACCTGGTGCAGGTCCGAGTGGCAGACGCCGCTGAAGAGGATGTCGATGAGCACATCGTGGGGCCCGGGTTCCCGGCGTTGGAGATCGAAGGGCTTCAAGGGCTCCTTGGCTTTGTGGGCGGCGTAGGATTTTGCGCTCGGCATGGGTCCTCCTGGAATGGAATGAGCGCCTAGGCTAGGGAAGGGCTTGGTGGAACGCAAGGGGAAGGGGAACGCAAGGAAGCGCTTTTTTTATCCTTCGGTCCTACGCGGTCCTCTTCTTGGATGGGGTCACGAAGAACAAAAGCGCGATCCCGGTGAGGAAGCCCCCCACGTGGGCCCAGAAGGCCACACCGCCCATCTGGGGCGTGGAAGAAACGGCCATCAGGTATTGCTCGAGGATCCAGAAACCCACCACCAGGAAAGCCCGGGCAGGGAGCGAGAACAGGGGAAAGATGAGGAAGAAGAACTGGAGCCGCATCCTCTGCCAGGGGAAGTAGATCATATAGAGGGCGCAGATGCCCGAGATGGCGCCGGAGGCCCCCACCAGCGGGATCGGCGAGCGTGGATCCACGGCGAATTGGAGGTAGCAGGCCCCCAGGCCGCTGAGCAGGTAGGCCAAGAGGTAGTTCGCCCGCCCGATCTTGGCCTCGACCATGTCCCCGAACACGTAAAGGAAGTACATATTGCCCAGGAGGTGGGCGAAGCCCGCGTGCAGGAACATGGAAGTGAGGACGTCCCGCAGGTGGGGATGGAGCGGCACGAAGCCATGGAGATCCACCAGTCGGTCGAAGTCCGGGCGGAAGAAGGTCCGGAAGAAGACATAAAAGTTCAGGGCGATGAGCCCCAGGTTCACGAAGGGGAACTTCTTCGGGGGATTGCCCTCTTGGACGGGAAGGACGAAGAACAAGGCCTAGCCCTTCGACTTCTTCTGCGGCATCAGGAAATGAAGGACGGTCCCCAATGCCAAGGCGCCCAGGTGGGATTTCCAGGCCGTGCCCGCGGTGGGGTTGGTGGTCACCAGGGTGATCCCCATTTTATTCATGGTGTGGAACAGGGCCGCCATCCGGCCCCAGGGTAAAAAGGCCAGGCCCAATTGGATCACGGCCCAGAACCCCATGACATAGGCCGTGCGGGAGGGGATCTCCAACAGGGGCGCCCCGAAGAAAGAGAAGACCCACTTCATCTTGCCCCAGGGATACATGAAGAGGTACATGACCCCCAGTCCGGTCACGACCCGGGAAGCGCCGATGAGGGGAAGCACGCTGTCCTGGTTGAAGTACCAATGCACCCCTTCGCTGAAGTAGGCGATGAGGAGGTAGGCGAAAAGGTAGTTCCGGCGGCCGATGCGTTCCTCCACGCCCTTGCCGAACATGAAGAGGAAGGTCATGTTGGTCACGAGTTGGACCCAACTGCTGTGCAGGAAGGGTCCGGTGAGGAAGCCCCACCCCAGGTGACGGACGGGGATGAAACCATAATCACCGAGGACCTGTAGGGTATCGGGCTGGCTGAGGGCCCGGTAGGCGACCACCACGTTCAAGAGGATCATCAGGGTGTTGGCCCAGGGGATCTTCTTGGAAGCGGGAGTATCCTCGACGAAGGTGACGAACAAGGGAGTCCTTAGCCACGAATTGGCGCGAATGAACGCAAATGATAATCAGGCAAAGGTGGAATTAAAAGCTGTTCGGTGAAGGCGGAAAACTTTTCCGTTCCCCATCCACCTCAATTTGCGGCCAAAGCCTCTTCTGCTTTTGGCGTGGCCGAAATGGATAAGACCGTGTTGGGCTCGCGGGAAGGCACCTCCCAGACCCCCGGTATGGCGGTGGCGCATTTGGGGCAGGTCCCTTGGGGCCCCATCAAGTTCCGGATGACCTGGAAGCCACGGCGCTCGATGAGGAGGGCCCCGCAGGAAGGGCAGTCCGTATTCTCCGTGGTCCCTACCTCGCCGGGTCGGTTGCCCGAATAGACATAATGAAGGCCGGCGGCTTTGCCGATCTCCCAGCTCAGGTTCAATCGGGCGGGTTCGGTCCAGTCCTTGCCTTCCATCCGGTAGTCGGGATGGAAAGCGGTGACGTGCCAGGGGATGTCCCGGGAGACGGAGGCCAGGAACCGTGCGATATCGGTCAGTTCCTTTTCGCTGTCGTTGAGGCCCGGCACCACCAGGGTCACCACTTCCAGCCAGAACCCCATGGCCTTCAGGCGCTCGATGGTCTCCAGCACCGGCTTCAGGGTGCCCCCGATATACCGGCGGTAGGTCGGGTCACGGAAGCTTTTGAGGTCCACCTTATAAAGGTCCAGCCAGGGGCGCAGGTATTCCAACACCTCCTTCGTGGCGTTGCCGTTGGAGACGTAGGAAGTGACCAAGCCCCGGGTGCGGGCCAGTTGGAAGACCTCGGCGGCCCATTCGCTCGTGATGAGGGGTTCGTTATAGGTGGAAGTGATGACCGGACAACCGTGGTCGAGGGCGGCCTCCACCAGGTCCCGGGCGGTCATATCCCGGGGGACCGCGCCGTTTGCCTCGGAGGCCGGGTCCCGGAGGGCCTGGCTGGTGATCCAGTTCTGGCAGTAATCGCAGTGATAATCACAGCCCAGCATGCCGAAGGAAAGGGCGCGGGAACCGGGCAGGGCATGGAAGAAGGGCTTCTTCTCGATGGGGTCCACCTGCAGGGCGCCCACATAATTCCGGGGGACCTTTAAGCGCCCGCCTTCGTTGAAGCGGACCTTGCAGATGCCCTTCTTGCCCTCCGGAATACGGCAACGGTGGGCGCAGGCATGGCATTGGACCTTGCCATCGGGCAGGGTTTGGACCAACGAACCTTCGACCGTGCGGCGGTGAAGCTGTTCTTCGAGCGATAAGATGGGCGGCATGAACGACCTTTCGCGTCCATTCTAGGAACCGAAAGCCCCAAAAAACAGGCCGGGTCCCTGAGCTTGGCGTAAAATGAGGTCCCATGTCCAAACGCCCCGAAGAAAAAAAGAAAAGCAAACCTTCCCAGGCCGCGCGCCGCGCGTTGGAGGACTTGAAGGGCTTATTGCTGCTCGACGGCGTCCTGAAGGACCCGGTGGGAGAGGCTTTGGCCCGGCTCCTGAAATGGCTGGCGAAGGAGGATGCCGAACCCCAACGAGGTCTTCGCCGTTACGGCAAGCTTTGGCGCTGTTTGATGGAATCAGGCGTGCTGGAAAGAAAAGGGAGGGTCGGGAACCTGTTGCAGGACCATCTCTTGGAACGCCTGCTGACGGATGACAACCCGTTCCACCGACGGGCGGAGCAGGGGCCTTTGCCCGGGATGGACCCTTCCCTTCATTCCTTCTATATGAAAGACCTGGCCGCCATGCGGCGGGTCTTGAAGACCGACTGGGAGGCCGAATTCTTCAAACGTTCCAGTTCTCTGGGAGAGGTCAAGGCCCCATCCCTGGAAGGGGCCCGGGAACCCAAAGGGTCCGTTCCCGAAACCGCCCAGGCCAAGACCCGGCGCCGCCTCAAGGAAAAGCTCCTGGGAAGCGCGGGTCCAGAGGTCGCTGCCGAGGTCGGGAACTATTTCCTTCAGTATGGCCTTGGGGATTTTGGGCGCTATCGGGCTTTCCGGTGGAAGGACGGTCTCCAAGGGGTGGCGGTTCCGGACCCCATCCGGCTGGAAGAACTGGTCGGATATGACGAACAGCGCCAACCCCTTCTCGAGAACATCGAAGCCTTCGTGAAGGGGAAATCCGCCAATCACGCCCTCATCTACGGGGAAAGGGGCACGGGCAAATCCTCCACGGTGAAGGCCTTGCTCAACCGCTACGGCGACCAGGGACTGCGCTTGGTCGAGGTCCATCCGGACCAATTGAACGAATACCCGCGCATCCTCCCGCTCTTGCGGGGGCGGCGCGAGAAATTCATCCTTTTCGTCGATGACCTTTCGTTCGAGGAGAACGAGACCGGCTACAAGGGATTGAAGGCCCTGCTGGAAGGGTCGGTGGAGGCCAAGCCCTCCAACGTCATCCTCATCGCCACGTCCAACCGGCGGCACCTCATCCGGGAGTTCTTCGCCGACCGGGCCGGGGGGCTCCAGCAGGAAGGCGAGATCCATGGGGCGGACACGGTGGAGGAGAAACTTTCCCTGTCCGACCGTTTCGGCCTGGTCATTTCCTTCTACTCTCCGGACCAGGACATCTACCTCCAGATGGTGGAGAACTGGGCCAGGGTGGAGGGGATCAAACTGCCCGCCGCGGAACTGCGGGCCCGCGCCATCCAGTGGGAGAAGGCGAACAACGTCCGTTCGGGCCGCACGGCCCGGCAATTCATCAACGACCTTCTCGGCAAAGTCTAGGTCCCGGGCCCGGCCAGGCTTCCGGGATCGTCCAAACGAGGTCTTAAGTCCATTCCAGTCCCCCTTGAGGAAATGATGGCGCCCATGATCTCGGTCCAGAACCTATTGAAGACCTTCCAGGAAGTGAAGGCCGTTCAAGGCGTTTCCTTCGAGGTGGAGCCGGGCGAGTGTTTCGGTTTGTTGGGGCCCAATGGGGCGGGGAAGTCGACCCTCATCAAGATGCTCATCACGCTCTTGAAACCTGATTCGGGCCAGGCTACGGTCAACGGATCCTTCCTGGACCGCGATCCGGCCCGGATCCGCGAGTCCATCGGTTACGTTCCCCAATCCCTGTCGGTGGATGGGGCCCTGACCGGCCGGGAGAACCTCACCCTTTTTGGGAAGCTCTACGGTCTTTCCGCCAGCGACCTCAAGGATCGGGTCCCCAGGATCCTGGAATGGATGGACCTCTCGGAAGCGGCGGACCGGCCGGTCGCCCATTACTCCGGGGGCATGGTCCGGCGCCTGGAGGTCGGCCAGGCCATCCTGCACCGGCCCGCGGTGGTCTTCCTGGATGAACCCACGGTGGGCCTGGATCCGGTGGCCCGCCAGGCCCTTTGGGACCATATCCGGAACCTCCAGGAGGAATACGGCACCACGATCTTCCTGACGACCCATTACATGGACGAGGCCCAGGAGCTTTGTGACCGCATCGCCATCATGGACCGTGGGAAGGTCGTCGCCATCGGCACCCTGGCCCAGTTGCGGAAGAGGGCCAGGCTCCCCAAGGCCGATATGGACAAATTATTCGTTCATTTCGTGGGCCCGATGGCCCAGGAACAGGGGGACCTCGCGGATGTCAAACGCGCCCGCCGTACGGCCCAGCGTCTCGGCTAAGAGGAGACTTTCGGGGATCCGCTCCTATCTCCGCCATGTGGGGGTCATCATCGAATTGGAAGTGCTCAAGATGATGAAGGATCCCGTCGAAGTGCTGTCCCGAAGCGTCCAACCCGTGATCTGGCTCCTGCTCTTCGGACAGGCCTTCAGCCGGCTCAAGGCGGTGCCGGAGGCGGGAGGGGATTACCAGGCCTTCCTCACGCCCGGCATCCTGGCCCAGGCCATCACCTTTGTCTCCATCTTCAACGGCCTTTCCATCATCTGGGAGCGGGACATGGGCCTGCTCCAAAAGATCCTGACGACCCCCATCGAACGTTCGGCCCTGGTGCTGGGAAAGATGCTGGCGGCCACCTTCAAATCGCTCAGCCAATTGGCGGTGGTGATCCTGGTGACGGCCCTCTTGGGCATCCACCTCCTCTGGGGTTGGGATAGGGCCTTTGGCCTCTTGGTCTTCGTCATCCTGGGTTCGGCTTTTTTCTCGGGCTTCTCCATGGTCATCGCCGCCTGGGTGCGGACGAGGGACCGCATGATGGGCATCGGGCAACTGGTGACCATGCCCCTTTTCTTCGGTTCCAGCGCCCTTTATCCCATCGCCATCATGCCGCCCTGGCTCCAGGCTTTCGCCAGGGCCAACCCCTTGAGCTATTTGGTGGACGGGTTGCGGGGGCTTCTCCTGGACCCGAACTACACCCAATGGGCCCTGGACGGCGGGGTGCTCCTGGGGGCGTCCCTCTTCATCTGGGCGCTCGCTACGCGGGAATACCCGAATCTCTTGACCTGACCCATCCGGCCTTTCCTGAAGTAAAATCCTAACCTGATATCAGCGAACGAGGGGTCCCAATGGCCGTTGACCTGAACGTCTTCAAAGACGCGCTGCCTTACCGTGGCTTCCGGGATGAGGACTGGAAGGCCCTCGCGGAGGTCCTGACCGAGGTGAGGTCCGCCTCCGGGTCCCGGGTCTTCCGGGAGAACGACCCGGGGGACGGGTTCTTTTGGATCCGCTCCGGCAAAGTGAAGATCTCGCGCCAGGTCCTGCCCGAGGGGAAGAAGACCCCCCAGGAACAACTTCTCACCGTCCTCACCGCGGGTCAGGTCTTCGGCGAGATGGCCCTGGTGGACAAGGCGCCCCGGTCGGCGGACGCGACCGCCGAATCGGACACGGTCCTCTTCCACCTTTCGGAAGCTGCCTATGAGGGCCTCCAAAAGGCCCATCCGGGAACGGCCCTTCGCATCCAGGATGTGATCGTGATGACGCTCTGCTCCCGGATCCGGGAGGCCAACCGCAGCTTCGAACTCATCCGCTTTTGGTGCACATGAGATCCGGCGCCCGTACCCTTTTTCCGATGGCCCTGGTTTTTTTGGCGTTTTCCGTCCTTGGGGCCGGTGAGCCCGTCAAGACCCCCGTCGATCCAGCCGGGAAATTCCTGCCCGACCTGGTGCTTTGCGGCAAGAAGCACGACGGTCTTATCCATGTCCGTAAGGAAAAGGTGGATTGGGACTGGGCCTTGGACGGTCCGGTCCTGGATGTCCAGCCCCAACCGGCCTATGAGACCTACCTGGTGACGGGGGGATCGGGGAAGGTTTCCCTGGTCCGCAAGGTCTGGAAGGGCTGCAAGGTGCTCTGGGATTGGAGCGCCCTTTCCGGCGTCTCCGTCGTGAGCGCGGTGGTGGCCGATTGGGACGAGAAGGACAAGCCAACTTTGGTCCTGGGCGCGGACGCATCCGGCCCCCGCCTCTTCCTGGCCGACGCCCGGGCCCACGAGACCAAGGTCCGTTGGAGCTACAAGCTGCCCGCCGCCCCCTTGCGGGTCCATCTTTGCACCGATAACGGGAACTTCCTGGTGACCTTGGGCGACGGCACCGTCCAGGAACTCCATTTCCAGGAGGACAAGGTGGTGATGACCTTGGGCCAAGGGGACGGGCTCCAAAAGCCCCTGGACGCGGTGCGGGACCCTTGGGCCAATACCTATGTGGCCGACGCGGGCCGGGGCGATGTCCTTTGTTTCGACCCCAAGCGGAAGGTCCTCTGGACGGTCCACCTTCCCTTCGCCCCGGGCAAGCCCGAGGCCATGGCCCTTTCCCTCTACCGGAAGATGGAAAAGCGCATGCTCATGGCCTCGGTCCACTTCTCGGGCGGGAACTCGGAAACCGCCCAGGACGTGATCTATGTGATCAACACCGCCACCGGCGGGGTCCTGGCCTGGAGCGACAAGACCGAGAAGGGCGGCTACCCCAGCTTCACCAAGGCCGTCCCTGACCGGGCCGAATACCTGAAGAAGCAATGAACGCTTCCTTTGGCCGGGCGCTCCTTTTTTTTTCGTTGGCCGTAGGCCCCTCTTTGATCGCATGGGCCGAGGAACCCGGCCCGGACCTTTCGGGCCGCGTCGGGGTCGAAGGGGGAACCTTCCAACCGGCGCAGGGGGCCGTCCATCCCTACCTCGGCTCCCTTCTCATCTTGGGGATCCATCCCGAGATCACCGAGGGCCTTTCCTTCGACTGGGCAGGACAAGCCGACGGCCAGGAGGCCGGGGTGCCCATGCCTTTTTCCGAACCGGAGGCGTCCCGCAGGAACATCGTGGACCTTCAGTGGGAAAGTGTTGGGGCCGATGGCGGCGCCTATCGCCTGGCCATGGACCAGGCGGCCCTTCATTGGGCCTCCGGACCTTTGGAACTACGGGCGGGCCTCTTCAAGCCCGATTGGGGCCATTCCATCTTCGGCCGCCCCACCGACTATTTCTTCCCGGTGCCGCCCCTTTCCTGGTTGAAGGACGAGCCTTCCGCCAGTGAAGGCGCGGATGCCTCCTGTTTCCTGTTCGACGACCTGAGCGCCGAGGGAGCGGCCCGGTTCCTGGAAGGAGGCGACGCTGAATGGGTGGTCCGGCTGATCCAGCGAGGGATCGGCCTGACGGTCACGCCGAGTTTCGCCCGGCTCCAGGGCAAGGATGGGTTCGGGTGGGAGGTCATGGGGACTTTTCCAACGGTCCAGGTCCGGTTCGAGGGTGTGGACTGGCGGTTCGCCAACGGAGGCGACGCAATGGATTGGAACCTCGGGGTTTCGACCTCGCGTTATGGGGTGAAATACACGGCCGAGGTCTTGCGGGATGGGACGGGTGGGATCCTGGGCGGAGGATCGGGCTACTCACAGGGAAGCTATCTATTCATTTCCGCCGAAGGGACCCTGACCCCGGAATGGAAGATGTCGACGGCGGTCGTGGTTCTCCTCGATGGGGGGACATTCCTTTTTCGGCCCAAGGTCACCTGGACCTTCACGTCCCATTGGGAAGCGGGGCTCCAAGCCCAGGTCCCGCTGGGGGACTGGGACGGGCCCCTGCACACTTGGCCGGGACGTTGCGGGTTTTCGCTGGACTACCTTCTTTGAACACCCGGGCCCCGCGCCCCTATAATGTCGCCGATCCCCCGATGGAACGAAAGGCATCCCCATGAAGAAGACGGAGAAAAAAGCACTCCGGCCGAAGCTCCCCGACAACATCGTGCTGATCGGCATGTTCGGGAGCGGCAAAAGCACCGTGGGGCGCATCCTGGCCCAAAAACTCCGCTACCACTTCGTGGATGTGGACCATCTGATCGAGGCCAAATATAAGAAGCCTCTCCAGAAGGTCCTGGACGAGCTGGGGATGAAGGGGTTCATGAAAATGGAGGAGGCGGCCATCCGGGCCCTGCATTACCGCCATTGCGTCATCTCGCCCGGGGGCAGCGCGGTCTATTACCCCAAGGGAATGGCCCACCTGAAGAAACTGGGACCCCGAGTTTTCCTGAAGGTGCCCCTGACCATCCTGAAACGCCGACTTTCCGATTGGTCCAACCGGGGGGTCGTCCGGCGGGGTGGTTCCACCCTCCCGGCCCTCTATAAGGAAAGGGCCCCGCTCTTCCGCAAATACGCCGACCTGACGGTGCCGGTGAAGGGCAAGGACGCCGAAAAGATCGCCCTACTCGTCCTCCGGGGGATCCTCCGGAGCTGAGTCGGGCTTCGAGTTCCCATGCCGGGCCAGGTAACGGTAGAGGGGGGTGGGCATGACCAACCGCCCGATCCCCTGGGCCAAAAGGGCCGCCACCATGAAGGGGATGAGCAGCGTACTCTGGTCGGTCATCTCCATGATGATGATGACGGCGGTCAAGGGGGCCTGGACCGCGCCCGAGAAGAAGGCCACCATCCCCACCAGAGCGCAGGCTTTCAGCGAATGATTGTGCAAGAGCTCCCCCGTCGTGAAACCCAACCCCGCCCCGATGGAAAGACAAGGGGAGAAGATCCCGCCCGCCATTCCCGATAGATAAGAAAAGATGGTGCAGATGAGCTTTTCCAGGAAGAGGAGCGGGGCCAGGGTCCCGTGCTCGCTTTCCATGAAGTTCCGGGTGACCTCGTAACCGGACCCGGCGGTGTCCCCGTGGGTCAGAAGACCGAAGACCGAACAGACCGCTCCGCAGACCAGGGCTTTTCCCCACCAATGGGAGGGGAGCAGGTTGGGCAGGGGCCGGGTCAGCACCTTGGCGAAGAAGCCGCCGGTCAGCCCCCCCAGGATCCCCAGCAGGATGGCGGTGGGCAGGATGTGCCAGGAAGGGTCCGAAATGCTGGGATGGCCGAAATAAAGGTAGTTCCCCCCGATGCCCCGGGCCGTGATACCGCCCACGATGACGGCCAGCATCACGGTGCGCTTGAACTGGGCGAAGGAATGCTCCGCGATCTCCTCCAAGGCGAAGGTGATCCCGGCGAGAGGGGTGTTGAAGGCGGCCGAGATGCCCGCCGAAGCGCCGGCGATGAGGTAGGACTGGGGGTCCAGGCTCCCGAAGTAGCGGCGTGAGAACCGGGCGGTCATGGCGAAGAAGGAGGAGGCCACCTGCACGGTCGGGCCTTCCCGGCCGATGGAGGCCCCGCCCAGGATCCCCAGGGCGCTGGAGAGGACCTTGAGGACCGCGGTCCGGATGGAGACCAGGCCGGAGGAAAGACCCGCGGCCTTCTCGATGCCGGTCTTGTCGATGGCCTGGAGCACTTGGGGGATGCCGCTCCCTTTGGCCTCGGGCGCGAAACGCACGACCAGCCAGGTCGCGGCCAGGAAGAAAAGGGGGCCCGAGAGCGAGACCTCCCACGGATAGCGTTGGAACAGGAAGCTGAAAAGGGCCTGGGCCCAGGCGATGAGGCGGGCATAGAAGGTGGCGAGGAAACCCACGCCGATGGCGGCGATGAGAAGCGAGGCCTGGAAGGAACTCTGGGGATGGATGGGGTTGAGGTCCTGGGCGGCCCGGTTGACCCCGATCCCGATCCTCGAGATCGAGCGGGACAATTCGCCGGACCGTGGATTGTTCTTGCCCGCCATCGGTGATCCCCCCTGGAAGATGTCCGCGCCTGCAGAGTAACTTAGGCATGCCCTTGAAACCAAGTCCAAGAGGAATTTACTTCTCCCCCGTTCTTGGTCCCGCCGAAAAAAAGCCGAGCGGGTTGGCGGGACCCACAGGATTTGGTAGGGTGAAGGTCCGGAGGGAACAGCATGGACGGCCTCTTCCATCGGCAGTGGACGGAAACGGAGCATTGGTTCCTGGCCGGCGCGGTGCTGGTCGCCTGGGTGCTCCTCGGCCTCTTCCTGGCGCGCATCCTCCTCCACCGCCTCACCCGTTGGGCCAGCCGCAGCGCCAATAAGACCGACGACCACCTGGTCGCCGCCCTGGCCCTGCCCCTCCGCGTGCTGGTCCTCCTGAGCGGGGCCCTGGTGGCCGCCCATTTTTCGCCCCTGGACGCCGATGGCCGGGCGGACCTTTCCCAATGGCTCAAAGTGGCCCTGCTGTTGCTCGGGGTCTTCCTGATCGACGGTCTCCTGCAGGGCCTGCTCAAGGACCTGGAAAAAAAGCAGGCCGAGATCCGTCATTCCCACGTGATGTTCTCGGCCCTCCTCCACCTGGCCGTCTGGGGCATCGGCCTGTTGATGGTCCTGGAGGCCCTGGGCATCTCCATCACGCCCCTACTGGCCTCCCTGGGCGTGGGCAGCTTGGCGGTGGCGCTGGCACTGCAGCCGGTGCTGGCCAACCTCTTCTCGGGGTTCTACCTGCTGATGGACAAGCCCCTTCGCCCCGGGGATTTCATCCGTTTGGAGACCGGGGAGGAAGGTCATGTGGAATCGGTGGGTTGGCGCACGACCCGGGTCCGCATGCTTTCCAACATCCTGGTGGTGGTACCCAACGCCAAGCTCACCGAGAACCGCCTCCATAACTACGATCTTCCGGACCAGGAATGCGCCGTATTGGTGGAAGTGGGGGTGGCCTATGACAGCGACCTCAAGCGCGTGGAGAAGGTGACCACCGAGGTGGCCCGGGAAGCCCAGAAGACCGTGGAGGGGGCGGTGGCGGGGTTCGACCCCTTCATCCGCTACCATACCTTCGCCGACTCCTCCATCAACTTCACGGTCATCCTGCGTTCCAAGACCTTTGTGGACAACTACCTGCTCAAGCACGAGTTCATCAAGGCCCTGCACGAGCGATTCCGCAAGGAAAAGATCACCATCCCGTTCCCGCAAAGGACGATCGAGTGGCGCGGCGGCGTGGGCCCGGGCCCGATCTGATGTCCTCCCACCGATCCCTCGTCCTCCTGGGACTGTCCCTTCTTTTTTCCCTGTCCCTTGCCGCGGCGGACCGTCCTGCGGTCAAGGAAGTCCTGAAAAAGGTGGACGACCTTTATCGGGGGGCCACCAGCCAGGGGGAGGTCTCCATGATCGTGGAGACCCCGGACTGGAAGCGCACGATGGGGATGAGCCTCTGGAGCGAGGGGATGGACAAGACCTTCGTGGTCCTCCGGTCCCCGGCCAAGGACGCGGGGGTCGCCACGCTCCGGGTGAAGCGGGACATGTGGAACTATTTCCCCCGCATCAACAAGACCTTGAAGGTGCCGCCTTCCATGATGATGGGGTCCTGGATGGGGTCGGACTTCACCAACGACGACCTGGTGAAGGAATCCTCCCTGCTGGACGATTATGACGCCGTCTGGTCCAAGGAGGAGGAACCCGGCACTTGGGCCTTGGACCTGACCCCGAAGGCCCGGACCGCCACCGTCTGGGGAAGGATCCACATGATCCTCCGGGCGGGGACCCTTATCCCCCTGGCGGAGGAGTATTTCGACGAGCATGGGGAAAAGGTCCGGATCATGAAGTTCAGCGACGTGAAAAAGGTCGGGGACCGCGAGCTTCCCATGACCCTGGAACTCACGCCCTTGAAGAAACCCGGCAACCGCACCGTCCTCATCTACAAGTCCCTCGAATTCGACAAGCCCCTGCCGCCCTCCACCTTCAGCCTGCAGAACCTCCGCCGGGCGCGGTGACCCCTTGTTCACCCTGCGCATGGCCTTCCGGAACCTGAAGCGCCAGAAGCGCCGTACTTTCTTCACCGGGCTCATGATGGTGGGTGGCTTCTGGCTCTGCTCGATCTTCCTGGGCGTGGCCGAAGGAAGCTACGATTCCATCATCGACTTCTTCACCCGGGACCATACGGGCCACCTCCAGATCCACCGCAAGGGCTACCTGGACCACCCGTCCCTGCAGGCCACCCTCGATGATTGGGACCATGTGCGGCAGGTCCTGGCCGGGGACCCCCAGGTGGTCTCGGCGGCCCCCCGGGTCTATGCGGCGGCCCTGGCCTTCGTGGGCGAGAAGACCACCGGCGCCCGCCTGGTGGGGGTGGCCCCGGACCTGGAAGCGGCGACTACGCGCCTGAAACGCAAGATCACCGAGGGGGCCTATTTCCCCGCGGGCCTGGAGAACCCGGTGCTGGCGGGCGAGGGCCTGGTGAAGGCCCTGGACCTCAAGGTCGGGAGCCAACTGGCCCTGGTCTCCCAGGGAGCCGACGGGTCGGTGGCCAACGACCTCTTCACGGTCGCCGGGATCGTCTCGGGTGGGAGCGAGGGCGGGGTGGACCGGAACCTCTACCTGCGGCTTTCGGACGCCCAAAGGTTCTTGGTCCTGGGGACGCGCATCCATGAGGTGGCGGTGCTCCTGAAGAACATCCGGGAGGCTAAGCCGGAAGCGGCCGCCATCGCCGCCCAACTCAACGATCCCTCCCTCTCGGTGGATCCCTGGCAGGTCGTGGAGAAGGACTTCTACAAGGCCATGACCGCCGACAAGAACGGCAACTATGTCTCCCAGGTCATCTTCCTGGTGCTGGTGGCCCTGGGCGTCCTCAATACGGTGCTCATGAACCTCCTGGAACGGATCCCCGAATACGGTTTGTTGAAGGCGCTGGGCACCCGTTCCTCGGCCATTACCGGCATGATCCTCTGGGAGATGCTCCTGCTTTCGTTGTTCTCCCTCATCCCGGGGGCGGCCCTGGCCTGGGCTTCCAACGCCTGGCTGGCCGCCTATGGATTGAGGCTGCCCCATCCCTACACCTATGGCGGAATGGTCTTTTCCACCATGTACGGCCAGGTCTCCTGGTTCGTCTTCCTGGTGCCCACGGTCCTGATCGTCCTGGTGGCGGTCCTGGTCTGCATCCCGGCGGCCCGGCGCATCCGACGCCTCACCCCCATCGAAGCCTTGCGGAGGGCCTGACCATGGGACTGCTCCTTCGCATGGGATGGCGCAACATCCTCCGCAACCGTCGGCGAACCCTGCTCACGGCTTCCATCATCGCGTTGGGGCTGGCCTGCCTGATCCTCATGGACGCCTTCATCCAGGGAATGGTGAAGAACCTGGTGGCGACCGCCACCGACACCTTCCTGGGCCAGGCCCAGGTGCACGCGGCGGGTTTCCGGACCGAGCTGAAGGTGGAACAGACCATCCATGACCTGCCGGGGGTGGTGGAAACGCTCCGGACCGATCCGGACGTCGCCGCCTTCGTCGAGCGCATCCAGGTGATGGGCATGGTGAGCTCCGCCGCCGACGCCGAGTCGGTGGGGGTCTTCGGTGTGGACCCGGAAAAAGAAAAGAAGCTCTCCAAGATCGCCCAAGCCGTCGTGAAGGGGGAAGGGCTGGGAGGGAGCGGGGACAACGGCATCCTCCTGGGGGAACGCCTGGCCATGACCCTCCAGGTCGGGGTGGGCGACCGGGTGGTGGTCACCTGTGCCAGGGCCGGGACGGGGGAACTGGAGCAGGAGATGTTCCGGGTAAAAGGACTTTTCGCCTTCAATTCCGCCGCCATGGACCGGGACCTGGCCTTCATCGGCCTGGAAAAGGCCCGGTCGATGGCGGGCCTGCCGGGGGCCGCCCACGAGATCGCCTTCCGTTTCAAGGAAGGGGACGGTTCGGAAGCTTTCCACGATGGGCTTTATCGGAAGCTCTCCGAGAACGGCAACGAGGCCCTGGACTGGAGCCGGCTCATGCCCGACATGAAGTCGGCGATGGACCTGACCGGTGTTTCTTCCGCCATCCTGGCCGTCCTCCTGGCGGTCCTGGCGGGCCTGGCGATCCTCAATACCCTCTTCATGGCGCTCTACGAGCGGTTCTTCGAGTTCGGTGTCCTGCGGGCCCTGGGCACCCGGCCCTTCCAATTGGGGGCCCTCGTCATGGCCGAATCGGCGGCCTTGGGGTTGTTGAGCGTGGCCTTGGGGACGTTGTTGGGGTTCCTCTTTACCGGGATCCTGTCGGCCACCGGCGTCAATTACGCGGGCATCGAGTTCTCGGGGGTGACCTTCCAGCAGGCGGTCTATCCCCAGATGCGGGCCCTGCAATACACGGTCTTTCCCCTGGGGGTCTGGGTCTTCACGGTGTTGATCGCCCTTTACCCGGCCGTGCACGCCGCCAGGATCGTGCCCGCCAAGGCCTTGCACCGCAGTTTGGGTTGATAGGCACCCTCGATCCGTCCTTCTCCCCTCCAGGGGGAAGGAGCCTCGTGCCATCGCCCCTGGGGGGAGAGGGATAGGGTGAGGGGTGCCGGAGAAGTTCTTCGTTAAAAGGAGAAGTGAATGAGGACAGTCCTAAAAGCCAAGATCAGGCAGGCGGTCATCCGGCTCGAAGGCGTTTCCCGTTCCTACGGGGAAGGCGAGGCCCGGGTGAAGGCGCTGGACCACGTGAGCTTCGAGATCAGGAAAGGCGAGTTCACGGCGGTGGTGGGACCCTCGGGGTCGGGCAAGACCACCCTTTTGAACCTCATCGGGGGCCTGGACCAGCCCTCCGCCGGACACCTTTGGCTGGGTGACCGGGAGATGGGAAGCATGGGCGGCAATGAGCTTTCCGATTTCCGCCGCGACCACCTGGGCTTCATCTTCCAGGCCTACAACCTGGTGCCGGTGCTGACGGTCAAGGAGAACATCGAGTATGTCCTCCTGCTGAAGGGAGTGGGCGAGGCGGAGCGACGCGCGCGGGTGGCCAAGATGCTCAAGGAGGTCGGGCTCTCGGGCCGCGAGGACCGGTTCCCCAACGAACTCTCGGGAGGCCAGCAGCAGCGCGTGGCCGTGGCCCGCGCCATGGTCTCCGAGCCGGACCTCATCCTGGCCGACGAGCCCACCGCCAACCTGGATTCGGCCTCGGGCGCGGCCCTGTTGGACCTCATGCGCCACTTGAACGAGGAACATGGAAGGACCTTCCTCTTCTCCACCCACGACCGGATGGTCATGGAGAGGGCGCGGCGCCTTATCACCATCAAGGACGGCCGGGTGGTCCGCGATGAAACCAAGAAAAAATAACGCGCTCCTTCTCGGCCTCCTTGGAGCCATGGCCGGGGGGGCCTGGGCCCAGGAAAGCCCTTGGGGCCTGACCGGGTCCGTGAAGACCTATTTCTATTCGGTGGGAAGCGCCCCCCTCGGCGGTTCCGGCGGCTGGGTGTTGGACAGTCCCTTCCGGCTCCGCCTCCTCTATAAACCCGACGACGTCCTCACCCTGGAAGCGGCCGAGGAACTGGAGTCCCTGGACCAGTCCGGCACCGGCGGGTCCACCGGCACCTTCCTGACGGCGATCTCCCCTTACCGGTTGGCGGACCTTTCCAACCCCGTCGCGGGCCCATCCTCGGGGGATGGGGAACGGCTGCTCCAGGACCTCGACCGTCTTTCGATCGCCATCCATCAGGGGAAATGGGAAATGACCCTTGGACGCCAGGTGGTCTCCTTCGGCTCCGCCCATCTGGTCAACCCGACCGACGTGTTGGCCCCCTTCAACTTCCAGGCCCGAGACCAGGAGAACCGCTCGGGTGTGGATGCGCTGCGGGTCCGCTATGCCTGGGGGGACTTCGGGGAGATGGACGCGGGCTATGTGGCGGGCAAGGACGCCCGATGGGACCAGAGCGCCCTCTTCGTGAAGCCCCATTTCCATTTGGGCGGGATGGACGTTTCCTTGTTGAGCATGCTCTTCCGGGAGAACCATCTGTTGGGGGTGGACCTGCAGGGGTCCCTGGGCGGCGCGGGCTGGTGGAGCGAGGGGGCCTGGGTCTGGCCCAAGAACGGGGATACCGCCTATGGCCGCCTGACCCTGGGGGTGGACCAGTATTTCGCGGGGGACCTGGACCTTTCGGTCGAATACCACTTCAACGGCGCCGGCCAGCAGGACGCATCCCGCTATTTGGACCTGAACCCGACGGCCTATGGCGCGGGGACCGTTTATTTCCTGGGCCGTCACTACCTGGCGCCCGCCCTCTCGTGGCAGGCGGACCCGCTGTTGTCGCTCCAGGGCCAGGCGGTCATGAACTTGACCGACGGTTCCTGGTGGCTGGTGCTTCACGCGGAATACAACGCCCTAGAAAACCTCTATGCCGACGTGGGCATGGCCCAGCCGGTCGGATCCGGCCTCGAGGGATTCCTACCTACTTCCGAATTCGGCCTCTACCCGGCCTTCCAATACGCGGACCTGCGGTTCTATTTCTGATCCTTCAAGTCGCTCCTAGCGATGTTTCGGGAAAGGGGAGCGGAGGGGCAGGGCTCCAAGATCGGCCCAAGGGCCGTTCCTATAAACCTTGGCTTAAATGTTGAAAATGAGGTGGGTGGTATACTTGGGCTATCTTTTGGAAGTGATATCTGGACCGTTCCAGGACGAGGTGCCCTATGATCCGTTCCCCCAGGCTTATCCCCTATTCGGGGACCGTCTTTTCCCTGGTCATTGTCCTTTTCTACATGGGTTGCAAGATGCCTTCTTGGGTGCCGACCCCACCCGCTCCTTCGGGTCCCACCCCGACCTTCACACCCCTTCCCGCCGATACACCCGTTCCCCTTCCAGGGACCCCCACTCCTTCGGCGGGATGCCTGACGGGACCGGCTTTGACCGTTCTGACGGGCACGGGAGGTCCTTTAGGCTATTGCGGGCCCATCGGCACCTTGGGCACGCCCTCCCCCACACCGACCCCGGCCTGGTCGGGTAGCCTTCCCACCCATCCGGATGGGAAATACGTTCTTGCTTCCCTCGGGGATTGGAACAACTACCTTTCTTCTTCCTATTACCCACAAACTAACTTAAGTCCTCCTTTCAACCCGGCCACCCAAAGGCTGGCGGTCGATGCGTTCACGAAATCCTTGATGTGGAATGAGGTGATCGACCAGGTGTGCGACGACGGCGCGACCATCCATGTCATTGTGCGGGAAAATCCAGGATGCTACGGAAATCCTCCCGCTTGGACCTGCTCGTCGGGTGCCGTCCTCGCCGTGGTCCTTCCTCAAAATGGAGAACCGGTCGAGTGGGATGTTCTCCTCAATGCCTGCCCCCCCTGGATCCAATAGGGCCGGTCTTCTAATCCTTCAACCCGCTCATGGCGATGCCCCGGATGAAGGTCCGCTGGGCGAAGGCGAAGAGCGCCAGGATGGGGAGCGACGCCAGCACCGAGGCCGCCATCAAAAGGTGCCATTGGGTGCCGCCGTTCTGGCTCTGGAAGAACTGCAGGCCTAGGGCCAGGGTGAAATCCTTCTGGCGGGTCAAAAAGAGAAGAGGCCCCAGGAAGTCGTTCCAGTTGTAGATGAACTGGAAGAGCGCCACCACCGACAGGGCGGGCTTGGAGAGGGGCAGGATGAGGGAGGCCCAGATGCGCCATTCGGGACAGCCGTCGATCTGGGCGGCCTCGTTGATCTCCTTGGGAATGCCCAGGAAGAACTGGCGCAACAGGAAGATATTGAAGGCGGACCCGAAGAAGGCCGGCACCCAGAGGGGTTTCAAGCTCCCGATCCAATGCAGTTCCCGGAAGAGCCCATAAAGGGGCACCATCAGGATGGGGAAGGGCACCATCATGGTGGAAACGGTCACCCAGAAGAAGGCGTCCCGCCCCTTCCACTCGATACGCGAGAAACCGTAGGCCGCCAGCGAGCTGGAGACCAAGGTCCCCACCACCGATAAAGAACAGACAATGAGCGAGTTGGCGGTGTAGCGGAAGAAGTCGATGTAACGCACCGCCTCCCCGTAATTGCCCCATTGGAAGGGATGGGGGAGCCATTGGGGCGGCACCGCCATGGTCTGCTCCACCGGTTTGAGCGATGTGGAGAGCATCCAGAGCAAGGGCGCCAGGAAGAAGACCCCGGCCCCGACCAAAAGCAGGTGCGCGCAGGCCTTCCCGATCCTTTCCATCCGCTTGCGGCTTTGAAGGGTCGCCATGGTCATTGCCCCCGGTAATGGACGCTGCGCTTCGACAGCCGCAGGATGAGCCAGGTGAGGCCCAGGATGAGCAGGAACAGCACCACCGCCATGGCGCAGGCGTAGCCCATGCGCAGGTAGCGGAAGGCGTTGTCGTAGAGGTACATGGTGTAGAAGAGGGCCGACCCGGCGGGCTGGCCGGGGATGGGGAAGGTCATGACGTAGGGCACCGCGAAGACCTGCAGGGCCGTGATGAGGCCCATGACGAGGTTGAAGAAGATGGCCGGGGAGATCATGGGCAGCGTCACGTGGCGGATCTTGTGGAACCAGCGGGCGCCGTCGATGTCCGCGGCCTCATAGAGGCTTGGGGGCACGTCCTGCAGGGCCGCCAGGTAGATGACCACGGCGTTGCCCACGGTCCAGACGCCCATGAGGATGAAGGCGGGTTTGGTCCAGAGGGGGTCCTGGAGCCAGGAGGGGCCGTCGATCCCGAAGAGCGCCAGGGCGTAGTTCAAGAGGCCGAACTTGGGGTTGAAGATCCAGAGCCAGAGGATGGCCATGGAGATCATGGGGATGATGGAGGGCAGGAAGAAGATGGATCGGTAGACGCCTTTGCCCCGGATGTCGGCGTTGAGGAGCAGGGCCAGGACCAGCGCCACCAGGGTGCTCAAGGGCAGCAGGAAGGCCGCGTAGTAGAAGGTGTTATAGACCGAGTGCCAGTAGACCTCGTCGGTGAAGAGGTCCACGTAGTTTCCCAGGCCGATGAAGACGGGTTTGGTCAGGACCGAGTAGTCGCAGAAGCTGTAGATGAAGGAAGCGCCCACCGGATAGAGGGTGAAAAGGACGAGCCCCACGATCCAGGGCGCGGTGAAGGCCAGGCCCATCTTCAAGTTCTGTTTTTCCCGTCCGGTCATGTTCCCGTCCTGAATTTAAGAAGATTATCGAACCACAGAGATCACAGAGGAAGCCGAAGCCCCTCGTTTTTGATCAAAGATCCTTCTCCGTGCGCCGCCGAAGGCGGCCCGTGGTGAAATGGTTCTTTTCAATCCGATGGCTTCAAGCCCAGGCGGTCCATGCGGCGCAGTTCCCGGGCCCAGAGCTTGCCGATGCGTTTTTGCAGTCCCCCGAGGACCTCCTCCGGGGTCTTTTGGAGCAGCCAGACCTGGTCGAAGGCCGCGTTCCCCTCGTCGAAGTACTCGGCGAAGATGCCCATGCGGGGCGCCGTGAAGGCCCCAGGCGAGTCGGCGAGGTCCCGGAAGACGTGGAGCCAGGGGTTTTGGTTCTTCCTCCAGAAATCCTTGGAGACCTTCTTCAACATGGGGAACTTGCCCTGCAAAAGGCTCAGCTTTTCCTGTCCCTCGGGGCTGACCAGGTAGGCCAGGAACTCCATGGCCTCCTTCGGGTGCGGGCTCCCGGCGGGGATGACCACCACGTCGCCCTCGATGAGGGTCCGGTCATGGACCTGCTCGGAATAGGCCGGGAAGGGGGCCACCCCATAGTTGAGCTTGGGGTTGAAATGCCGGATGAAGGTGGGCATCCAGACGCCCTGGAGGATCATGGCGAGCTTGCCCGCCATGAAGGCGTTCTGGGGCGAGGCGAAGTTTCCGAATCCGCCCCGGAAGGCGCTGGTCTTGGCCACTCCGTATTTCCTCGAGTAATCGGCGAACCATTGGAGGGCCCGGCGGTTCTCCGGCGTGTCGGCGGTGACCGAATGGGTCTTGTAGTCGTAAAGGCTGCCCCCGGTGTAATAGGGCCAGGACCAGTTCCACCAGCCGGGCTCGGTGGGGAGGAATCCCATTTGTTGATAGCCGCCCTTGCCGTCGGGAAGGGTGAGCTTTTGGGCGTATTCCTCGAACTCCCGGATCGTTCTCGGGGGGCGGTCGGGATCGAGCCCGGCGGCTTTGAACAGGTCCTTGTTGTAATGGAGGGCCAGCGTCATGCCCGCGATGGGAAGGGCGTAGGTGCGGTCCCGGAGCCGGCATTCCTTGAGATAGATGGGGATGAAATCCGAGAGCCGGATGCCGTGGCCGGCCATGTCCCCGTCGAGGGGTTCCAGGGCTCCCTTCTCGGCATAGACCTGAACGTTGCGCGAATAGAGGCCGGAGATGTCCGGCGGGTCGCCCCCGGCGGCGGCGATGAGGAGCTTCTTCTCGATCTCGCTGACGGTCATGAGGTCCACGTGGATGCGGTCCTGCTTTGTGTTGAAGGAATCCACCACCGCCTGGATGGCGTCGCCCTCGAAGCCGTTCCATTTTTCCCAATAGGTGATGGTGACGGGCCCCGAAGCGGGCGCCTTCGGGTTCCCCGGCGCGCAGGCGATGGGAAGCGCGAGGAGGGCGGCGAGGGCCCATCCGTATCCGGTCCTGGAAATTCCTGCGGTCACGATGATCTCCCGTTGCTTGGATCGTCCTACTCATAGCACAGTGAAGGGATGAAAAAGACACGAAAGTACCGCGCGTCCATTCTCCCGTAAAAAGGCCGGGAAAGGGAGCTTTTGGGTTGAAAAGTCACGGGACGCGGGCTTATGGTGGGTTTGGGCTTTTTGATCGTCGTTCGCATCCGCCTGATCCGGCCAGGAAACGCTGAAACCAGCCGGAGAGGATGATCCCAGTCGAGGGGAGAAATCCTTGAAGGATTACCTGAGCCGTTCCCTCCGCCGCCTCACCGAGGCTTCCAACCGCGCGGCCGCCCGCGTCGAACGCCTGCGGGAATTCGACCATATCACCACCCGGGAATCCCTCCTCGAACTGGTCGGAAAGAAACTCAAGGACCGCCAACTGCTCCTGGTCTCCAACCGGGAGCCCTATGCCCATGTGATGCGCGACGGCAAGATCACCGTCATCCGCAACGCCGGCGGCCTCACCATCGCACTGGACTCCATCGCCCGGGCCTTCCATTCCCTTTGGGTCTGCCACGGGGCGGGCGCGGCCGATTTCGAGGTGGCCGGTCCGGACGGCCTGGTGGCCGTCCCACCGGGCGAGGAAAGCTACAAATTGAAGCGTCTGGCCCTGGAGCGTGAGGAGGAAAAGGGCTATTACGAGGGTTTCTCCAACGAGACCCTCTGGCCCCTTTGCCACGTTTCTTATGTCCGGCCCAAGTTCCACCCCGCCGACTGGGAGACCTACGACGCGGTGAACCGCAAGTTCGCGGAGGCCGTGGCGGATTCCGCCGAACCCGGCGCCCTGGTCTTCCTGCAGGACTACCACCTGAGCCGGGTGGCCCTGCACTTGAAGGCCCTTCGCCCCGACCTAGTCACGGTGCTTTTCTGGCACATCCCTTGGCCCAATCCCGAGATCTTCCGCATCCTGCCTTGGAAGAAGGAGATCCTGGAAGGTTTGCTGGCCAACGACATCCTGGGGTTCCACCTCAAGTACCACAGCGAGAACTTCCTCGATACGGTGGACTCCGAACTGGAGACCCGGATCGACTGGGAACGTCACCGTGTCTCCCGGGGCGACCGGGTGACCCAGGTCCGTTATTATCCCATCTCCATCGACTTTGATTCCATCTTCCGGCAGTCCCAGGGCCCGGAGGTGGAGAAGGCTTGCAAGGAATTGTCCCAAGAGCCGGCCTTCGCCGGGCAGAAGCTCATCCTGGGTGTCGACCGGTTGGATTACACCAAAGGCATCCCGGAGCGGTTGGACGCCCTGGACCGCCTGCTCGACCTCTATCCCGAATACCACGGCCGCATCAAGTTCCTCCAGATCGGGGTGCCCAGCCGCACGGGCCTGGAGGATTACCAACAGGTGGTCAACGCCATCGAGGAACGCTGTGCCTTCCTGAACGCCAAGCACGGCAAGGGCGGGTGGGAACCGGTGATCTTCCTCAAGGGCCACCAGGATTTCGACACCCTGCTCCCCTATTACCGCCTGGCGGACGTCTGCGTGGTGAGCTCCCTGCACGACGGAATGAACCTGGTGGCCAAGGAATTCGTGGCCTCCTCCAGCAACGACAGGGGCGTGCTGGTCCTGTCGCCCTTCACCGGCGCGGCGCGCGAGCTGGAACAGGCGCTGTTGGTGAACCCCTACGACATGGAGAGCTTCGCCCAAACCCTTCGCGTGGCCCTGGAGATGCCGGCGGAGGAGCAGAAGGCGCGCCTGGACCGCATGCGCCTCACGGTGGCCGAGAACAACATCTATTCCTGGGCCCAGCAGATCCTCACCGAGGTCATCCACCTGGCGGAGGACCAGGCCCTGGAAAGGGGGACGGCATGAAGGCCGCCCCCTATTTCTATCCCGGGGGCGAACGGGAGGCCGGCCCGACGGTCTTCCAAAAGACGCCCCGTCTCATCTCGCTGGATTTCGACGGCGTGCTGGCCGAGATCGCTCCCACGCCTTCCATGGCCTATCTGCAGGACCGATTCCGTAAGGTCCTGACGGGGATCCTGGCCCAGCCGGAAACCAAGGTAATCATCCTGGGCGGCCGCTCGGTTCAGGACCTGCGGGACAAGGTCCGCCTGCCCGGCATCCTTTACGTGGGGAACCACGGACTGGATTTCTCGCCCCCGGCCGCCGGCTGGGGTATTCCGGCCCTGAGCGCCTGGATCCGCGAGGTCCAGGCGGCCCGTGGAAGGCTGGAGAAACTGGTCCGTAGCTGGCCCCAGGCCCTGCTGGAAGTGAAGGGGCCGGATCTGAGCCTGCATTTTCGCCGATTGGCCCCGGATCGGGCGGCCGTCCTGCTTCCCCAGGCCCTGGAGGCGGTGCGGGACCTGCCGGTGGACCACCGGGAGGGGAAATGCGTGCTGGAGATCAAGCCCGCGGATTCACCGGGCAAGGGCCACGCCCTGCGGCGCATCGCCGACCGGTTCTTCATGGGGAAGCCCCCGGGCATTTGCGTGCATGTGGGGGATGACCCTTCCGATGAGGACGCTTTTTCGGTGCTGCGCTCGATGCGCATCACCGCCCTGGGGTTCAAGGTGGGGCCCGAACCCACCCAGGCCCATTACCGCCTGAGGGACCTGGACCAGGTCCACCGGTTCCTCGGCTCTTTCCTTCGGGATTGAAGAAAAGCTTTGTTGCGTTGATCCATCAATAAGGAGGCGTTATGGAACCCTTGACGGGAAGGGATTGGACGGCCCCGATCCAGCAATTCTGGTCGGATATCCAGGGATTCGCACCGAACCTTCTGGCGGCCCTCATGGTCCTGGCCGCGGGCTTCGTGCTGGCCTGGATGGCCCGCTGGCTGGTGGAGGCCCTCTTCCGGGCCCTCCGGCTCGAGAAAAGATTGCAGGACCTCTGGTTCTTCCGGCTTTGGTCGCAGGGGTTCCAGGGCCGCAAGGCCACCCAGGCCCTTTCGGCCTTCAGCTTCTACCTGGTCCTTTTCCTGGCGGTGCTGCTGGCCATCCACATGCTGGGCGGGGGCGGGGGAGTCCTCAACACCCTCCTGGGGGTGGTGCCCCGGGTCTTGAGCTTCATGATGATCCTCTTCCTGGGAAGCCTGCTGGCCATGTTCATCTCGGTGCTGGCCCAACTGGCCCTGCTGGGCTCGGGCGCCCAGCACCCCCGCTTCTGGGGGAAGGTGGTGGCCTGGAGCACCTTCGCAGTGACCGTCATGTTCTCGCTGGAGCCCCTGGGGCTGGTGGGCAGCTTCCTGACCACGGTGGTCCTCATCGTGCTGGGCGCGGTGGGGCTGGGCGGCGCCATCGCCTTCGGCCTGGGCGCCAAGGACCTGGCGCGGGAGTTCCTCATCGAGATGCTCAAGAACCACGATCCAGAATAAATCCAGGGAGGGATCATGCCCGGACCATTCCAGTTCATGACCTCGGTGGAGGCCGTCCAGCTCACCGGGATCAAGGCCGCCAGCCTCCAGGAGCTCTATGAGGGCCTCCAGAAGGTGGACGACGCCTCCATCTACCACCACACCCACCGCTTCTACCGGGCCCATTCCTTCCTCGGGCATTCGGACCGGTCCGATTTCGCCCTCTGGGTGGCCCAGAACCTCCGCGAGGAAGCGGTCGCCGAGCGGTTGGGGGCGCTGGACCTGCGGGACTATCCGACCTTGAGCTCCCTGCGCGAGGCCGTTTTCGCGATCCTCGAACCTTTCCGGGAAGAACCGGATCGCTGGGCCCGGCGTGTGCCCCCGGGGCTGGAGTTCCATTTTTGCCGCGCCGTCAGCCTGGTCCTCTCGACCGGACATCGGGCCTCGAACCTGGAGGAATTCGTCCATGGCCTGGAGCGGGTGGACGCTTCCTGCATCCATTACCACCTGATCGAGGCCCAACTCCACTATCACGGCCCGGACGACGGGTTCCACAATGACTTCTCTCAATGGCTTTTGGACCTCGGGTTCCCCGAGCAGGCCGAGGCTGTCGCGGCGCTGGATCCCTACCAGGGGGACCTGGAGAACGTCCGCAAGCGCCTGGTCGGCATCGTTCGGGGGAACCGCCTCCGGGACACTTTCCACCGGATCGCTGACCGGCTATCCCATGACCCGGCGGGGGAAGCGGCCTCCCACTGGCTCAAACGCTGGAGAAAGGAATCCTGATGACCTCCCCCTACACGGATTACCGGCGCATCATCGGAGCGAGCGAACATGACCTGATCGCGCGCATCGCCCGGAAGCTCTCGGATCAAAAGGTCGTGATGGTGAATTCCACCCGGGACGGGGGAGGGGTGGCCGAGATCCTCCGGAACATGGTGCCGCTCCTGAACGAACTGGGGGTGGAGACCAGCTGGGAGGTCATCGAGGGCCGGCCGGATTTCTATGCCTGCACCAAGACCCTGCACAACGCCTTGCACGGGCGTCCCGAACCCCTGACCCCCGCCATGCTCAAGGCCTTTTGGGAGATCTCGGAGATGAACGCGGGCAAACTCAAGGACCAGTTGGACCGGCCCCTGGTCTTCATCCACGACCCCCAGCCGGCGGGGATGATCAAGCGTCTGCGCAAGCCGGGCCAGCGTTGGATCTACCGCTGCCACGTGGACGTTTCCACGCCTTTCCCCAACGCCTGGGAATTCCTGGGGCCCCTGATCGCTGAATACGACGCCTCGGTCTTTTCCCACCCCAGCTTCGCCCAGCACATGGAGAAGCCCCAGTTCCTGGTGGCCCCCTCCATCGATCCGCTCTCGGACAAGAACAAGGACCTGCCGGAGAATTTCATCCAGCGTACCCTGCGGCGCTACGGGCTGGACGCCAAGCGGCCCCTCATCACCCAGGTCTCCCGCTTCGACAAGCTCAAGGACCCGCTGGGCGTCATCGAGGCCTTCCGCAAGGTGAAGAGGACCCATCCCGACTGCCAACTGCTCCTGGCGGGCGGGGCGGCGTCGGACGATCCCGAGTCGGTGCATATCCTGCCCGCCCTGCAGGAGGCGGCGGGGAAGGACCCGGACATCCACATCCTGGACCTGCCTCCCTTCTCCGATCTGGAGATCAACGCCCTGCAACGGGCCAGCACCGTCGTGCTCCAGAAGTCCCTGAAGGAGGGCTTCGCCCTCACGGTGTCCGAGGCGCTCTGGAAGGAAAGGCCGGTGGTGGCCATGGCGGTGGGGGGCATTCCCCTGCAGGTCCTGGCGGGCAAGACGGGCTACCTGGTGCATACCATCGAAGGGACGGCGGCGGCCATCCGGAGGGTGTTGGATCAACCCGAGGAGGCGGCCCACTTCGCCAAGAACGGCCGGGAGCACGTGCGGCGCAATTTCCTCATTACGCGCCATATCCGGGACTATCTGAGCCTTTTCCTTTGCGTGCTGAATCCCGGGAAGACGGTGGTCCGTCTGGCGTCCTAACCCTTGCCGGCCTTCGGGACCGGCCATCCCGGTCCTGGAGGAAAACCTTGGAAAAAGCACCCGCCCATCAACGCTTCTACATCCTTTTTCTTTCCCTGGCCCTCGTTTTTTTCCTGATCTACCTGGACATCCTCAGCGGGTTGGAAGTGCACCTGACCGCGCTCCTGCTGGTCCCCGTCTATTTGGCGACCCGCTATTCAGGCCTGGGGGCGGGGATCCTGATCTCGGTGCTGTCCTCCCTGAGCCTGCTCATCGACCCGCTGCTGGAACGCAAGATCTACCCGCATCTTTGGGAGGTCTTTTGGAACATCGTGGTCCTCTTCATCTTTTTCGCGGTGGTCTCCTACCTGTCGGACCGCCTGCGCAAGGAATCGGCCCATAACGAGCGCATGGCCCAACGGGACCACCTGACGGACCTGCTCAATGGCCGCGCCTTCTTCGAGGCGGCCGAAAGGGTGCGGGTCGCCTCCATCCAGAACGGGCGCCCTTTCTCACTTTGTTTCCTGGACCTGGACGAGTTCAAGAAGGTGAACGACGAACTGGGCCACATGACGGGGGACGAACTTTTGCGGATCGTGGCGGGCGCCATCCGGGGAAACATCCGGGAGGACGACATGGCGGTGCGTATGGGAGGCGACGAGTTCGGGATCCTCTTCCCGGGCGCGGGTCCCGAGGAGGCCCAGGGGCTGGTGGAGCGGGTGAGGGAAGCGATCCGGGGCGAAATGGCGTTGCGGGGGTGGGGCGTGACGCCCAGCCTGGGGGTGGCGACCTTCTATGAGGTGCCGGGGACGGTCAAGGACATGGTCCATCACGCCGACCAGCTCATGTACCGGGCCAAGACCGGAGGCAAGGACCAGGTCTGCCGGGGGACGGTGGGCCCCACCCCCCGGACGGCGGTCCCTTAGGCGGCAGGGTCGTCCGGGGTTCGATCGGCGGGAACGGGGACAGGCACGGCGGCCTGGGCGCTTTTTTTGAGGGCCAGGGGAAAACCCACGGCGAAGATCAGGATGGTCGTGAAGACGCAGGCGAAGACGATGACCGGCAGGTCGTCGGTGCCCGCCATGCCGGCGGCGGCGGGCATGGTGGCCAGGACCCCGGCGGCCATCCCCCGGGGCAGGGAGGCGGTGACCAACAGCCTTTCCCCCGCGTCCAGCTTGCCGCCCCGTCCGGACACCCAGGCGCCGGGATAACGGGCGGGCAGGAGCAGGAACCCCAGGAGCACGCCGAAGAGGATGAAGCCCCAGGGCGGTGTCAACATGGCCCCGATGAAGGTGAAGAAGAAGGACTTGATGAAAAAGGCCAGTTGGGAATGGAAGCCCCGCACGTCCTCCCCCATCCCCAGGGGTTCGGTGAGCTTCAGTTTCCGTGAGATCCAACCCGCGTTCCCGACGACGACCGAATAGGCCAGGATGGCCAGGGCCGCCGACCCGCCGCTCCGGTCCACCAATACATAAAGGAGGATCAGGAAGGAAAGGGTCACCGCGTAGGGCTGATTGATGGAACGAAGGGGTTTCAAGGCCAGGAGCCAGACCGCCCCCGCCCCCAGGCCGAAGAAGAGGCCCAGTCCGAAGGATCGCGTCAAGGCGCCGAAGGGGGAACTCCCGCCATTGGATGTGAAGAGATCCAACAGGGCGCTGGTCCCCACCACGCAGAAGACGTCGGTGAAGGCCGATTCGAGGTTCAGGAGGTTCGAGACCCCCGGTTTGATCTTGGCCTGCTGGAGGGTGGGCATGATCACGATGGAGCTCGAACCGCCCAGGATGGTCCCCAAGAGCAGGCAATGCTGCCAGGTCCAGCCTGGAAGAAGGCCCGCGGAGGCGGGGATCAGGGCAACGAGGAAGACCGCGAGGACCGAGGCGGAAAAGGTCAGCAGGGCGAGAAGGAGGGAGCGGTGGGCCTCCTGGGCCACTTCCCGGATCTTCAGGCGGCTGCCGCCCTCGAAGAGCACGATGATGAGGGTCAGGGCCGCGAAGTAGGGGGCGATGCGCCCCAGGGAGCGGGCCTCCACCAGGTGGGTCACGGGGCCCACGAAGAGCCCCATGACGATGAGCCAGACCACATCGGGAATGTTGGTGCGCTTGAAGACCGCTTCGCCCACGCTGCCGACCAGGAAGATGCCCGCGAGGGAAACGAGGAAGAGGGTGACCGGGTTCATGGGGGTCCTTGGGGGAGCGAATGGGAGCGGGGCTATCTTAAAGGAAATGGGGGGAAGATTTGCAGTGGGTCTCGGTCCTATTCGTCCTTTTTACCGGGCGGTGACAAGGGAGCGACGTGTTCGGGGTGGGTCCCATCCAAACGATCTCCGGCCCATCCTGGCGGATGGTCCTTCATCCCCTTAGGACGTGCTTCAAGTTGCCCGGGGAGGGATCAGGGCGGCGGCCGTTACCCGACGCCATAGCGCGATAAGAGCTTTCGCATGGTCATGCCCTGGACCAGCACTGAAAAAAGGACCACCGCGTAGGTGGCGGTCAAAAGGATCCCTTTTTCGGGGATGGAAGGCAGGGACAGGGCCATAGCGATGGAAAGCCCGCCCCGAAGACCTCCCCAGGTGAGGATGGGGACGATCCCCGGCTGCTTGCGCCGCCAATGCAGGAAGGTGATGGGGACCAGGACCGATAGGAAACGGGAGGATAGTGCCACGGGGATGATGGCCAAGGCCGCCCAAAAGGCCCGGCGATCGAGCCTGGGATCGAAGCCCATGAGCCCGATCAAAAGGAAAAGGATGGCGTTCAGGATGTCGTCCATCATGCCCCAGAAGGCGTCCACATGGCCGATGGTCCTCTCGCTCATGGCGAAACGCTTGCCCTGGTTGCCGATCAGAAGGCCCGCCACCACCACCGCGATGGGACCCGAAACGTCCAGGCGGAAGGCCAGGGCGTAGGTGGTCATGGCCAGTGAAAGGGTGATGAGCAGTTCCAGCGGGGCGTAATCGATGCTCTTCAAGGCCCGGAAGGCAAGATAGCCCAAAAGGAAACCCAGCAGGACCCCGCCGGCGACCTCCCTCAAGAAAAGGAGGGCGACGCCTAGGCTGTTCAAAGGTAGGTGGGGTGCCTCGGAAACGCCGGCCACTCCCAGGAGGGTCAGGAAGACCACCACGCCCACGCCGTCGTTGAAGAGCGATTCCCCGGCGATCATGGCGTCCAATTCCTTAGGGGCCTTGAGTTCCTTCAAAAGGCCCATGACCGCGATGGGGTCGGTGGGGGAAAGCAGGGCCCCGAAGACCAGGCAGATGGGGAAGGGGATCGAAAGGCCCAGGAGCCCGAAGAGCGCGAAGGAAAGCCCTCCCACCAGGAGGGTGGAAAGGATGACGCCCACGGTGGCCAGCACCAGGATGGTCCATTGGTTGCTGCGCATGTCCTCGAATTTCACGTGGAGGGCGCCGGCGAAGAGGAGGAAACAGAGCATTCCCTTGAGGAGGACCTGGTAGAAATCGATCCCGGACAGGAAATTCTCGACCATGTCGCGCAGGTCCCATTGAGGGAAGAGCCAGTCGGAGCCCAGCATGAGCAGGGAGCTCAGGAGGGCCAGGCTCAGGATGCCCGTGGTGGTGGGCAGGCGGAGCAGCCTGTAGTTGACATAGCTGAAGACCGCGGCCAAGGCGACCAGGATCGCGGTGGCATCGAACAGGTTCATGGCGTTCCTTTCTCCGGGCCGGTCCCGACTCCCCTATAATAAGCGGGTCGGTCATCTTTCCGTCGAGGGTTTTAAGAAGGCCGTGCGATGCTTCAGGGCCCAGGGTGAGGTCGTCCTATGAAAACAGCCGTGATCGGTTCGGGGAACATGGGAACGGCCTTGGCCTGCCTCTTGGCGGACA
This sequence comes from bacterium, assembly GCA_035549195.1. Taxonomy (NCBI): domain Bacteria; species bacterium. Next base: position 62,645 of record DASZRK010000017.1, on the reverse strand, counting down.
ACGGCCACACGGTCACCTGCTGGGACCATATGCCCGAGGTGGTCGAGGATATCGTTCAGAACCGCCGCAACAGCCGCTTCCTGCCCGATGTGGCCCTGCCTTCGTCCGTGACCGCCGATATCCTGCTCAACCACGTGGTGCGCGAGGCCCGGCTCATTTTCATCGCCACGCCTTCGCTCTACTTCCGGCAGGTGGTGAAGGAAGCCTCTCCCTTCTCCATGCCCGAGGCGGTGGTGGTGGGCGCGGCCAAGGGATTGGAGGCCGGCACCCACAAGCGCATGAGCCAGGTCTACGCCGAAGCCTCCCTCCACACCGCCGATCATTACGTGGCCCTGTCGGGCCCCTCCATCGCCAACGAATTCGCCCGCAAACAACCCACCGCCGTGGTGCTGGCGGGCTCCAACGCCCATTGCGTCCAGAAGGCCGCCGGGGCGCTGGCCAATCCCTACTTCCGGGTGGAAAGCTCCGACGACCTCGTCGGGGTGGAGGTCAGCGGGGTCCTCAAGAACATCTATGCCCTGGGCTTCGGACTCCTGGACGGATTGGACCACGGCAGTCCCAACCTGAAGGCCGCCTTCGTCATCATGGCCCTGAAGGAAATGAAGCAGGTGGCGGTGGCCATGGGGGCCAAGGAAAGGACCCTGGAGGGCCTGGCGGGCCTGGGCGACCTGGTGACCACCGGTTTTTCGGCGGATTCCCACAACCGGCGTTTGGGGGAGTATTTGGCCTCGGGGATGGAATATGATGCGGCCTTGGCCAAGCTGGGCGGGGTGGTCCCCGAAGGCGTGCGGACCCTGGAGATGATCATGGAGACCATGGGCGGGGTCGCCGAAACCCCCTTGGCGGGCCTCATCCAGACCTGTTTGCGCCAGCCCGCGGCCCGTTCCCGATTCGTGGACGAGGTCTGGAAGATAGTTCCATAAAGGCAATTCTCAATTTTTAATTCTTAATTTTGAATTGTGGCGAGGCTAAAACGCCCTCAGGTTCTCAATTAAAAACTAAGAATTAAAAATTTCAAATTTTTTTAAAGGGTTTTCTTTTGGGCTTAGAATTCGTCTCCCACTTTGCCGAGTGGCACCACGTCCTTTTCAAGGTGAAGGACGCGGACGCCTCCATCCGCTTCTACAGCGAATACCTGGGCATGAACGCCGTCCAGGACCAGAAGGACACCGACGGCAAGCGTTGGGTCTGGATGCGCTTCAGCGAGAACCCCAACGCGCCCCTTTTCGTCCTCCTGGAGGACACCCAGTTCAAGCATGGGACGGCCCCGGCCCAAAGTTTCCAATCCTTCGCCTTCCGCATGACGGACCTGAAACCCGTGGAGGAAATGAGCGCCCGGGCCAAGAAGGACGGGCATTTGATCGAAGGGGCCGCCTACGGCGGCCATATGCGGGGTTATTTCTGCGTGATCGCGGACCCGGACGGGAACCGCCTGGAGTTCTCCTATGTGATGAACCACAAGCCGGAAAAATAAGGCAGAGGGAGGGGTTATGCGTAAAGGCATGGTCGTGGGTCTGGTGGCGGGGTTCCTGATGGCGGGAGCGGTGGTGGCGGCCGAAGCGCCCCTGACCGCGGTCTGTGAGCTGGCCCCCACACAGGGCAACAAGGTCATGGGAACGGTCAAGTTCATCCAGCACAAAGGCTACGTGACGGTGAAGGCCCATGTGACGGGGCTCACCCCCGGCAAGCACGGGTTCCATATCCATGAGTCGGGGGATTGCTCGGCGCCGGACGCCAGTTCGGCCAAGGGGCATTTCAACCCGGGCAAGCACGACCATGGGGCGCCGGGCGCCGCCGACCGCCACGCGGGGGACCTGGGGAACTTGAATGCCAACGCCAAGGGCGTGGCCAACTACACCCGCAACGACAAGGTCATCCAATTGACGGGACCGGACAGCATCATCGGCCGGGGCATGATCGTGCACGAGAAGGTGGACGACTACAAGACCCAGCCCACGGGCAACGCGGGCGCGAGGGTCGCCTGCGGCGAGATCAAGTTGGTGAAAGAGGCCGAAACCAAGAAGTGATGGACCGCTGGACCGAAAAGCAAAAAGCCGGGCCCCTCGCGGGGTCCGGCTTTTTTTGTTTCAGGGCCTATGGATTTGGGTTACGGACATTTGTCCGCGTAGACGGATAGGACGTAGTCCCAGTTGATTCCACTGCCCATTGAACCCGGGAACGTTGTGATCGAGCCGCCTTGGAGGTATCCATGATCGGTGACGCTACTGTAGGAAAAACCCATGGCAGTGCCGTAATTATCATGGATGAGCCCGATCCAGTAGGTGGCAGGAGCGGACAAGGCGACACCTGGGACCGGGAAGTTATTCCAGCCGACCGTGACCGGCAAGGCGTTGGATTGGGTTTTGAGTGTGCCAGGGACCCCGGCGTTGTCCGTGTAAAGAGCCATTCTCACGTTCCCAGTACCCGAAGCCACATAGGCATTGAGACGGATGACCGTGACCGGACCGCTGGCGAGATTGAAAGCGCTCAAGAGGTAATTTCCACCGCCGAAGGTCGAGGTGCTGCCTTGGGTCGCGTTGATGCCGAAGGCAGTGGGGCCTCCGCAAGCCGGTGTCTGGGTGATGGTGGGCGTGAAGGTCGGGGTATAGCTGGGGGTGAAGGTCCAGGTGGCGGTATAAACCGGCGTTGGTGAAGCCCCGACCACGCAGTAATCCGCGTAAAAATCGAAGGTGTAGGCGACAGGTCCGCTGCCACTGAAGGTGGAAGGGATGATGGAAGAAGAAGCGTAGCCGTCGCTCGAATCGTAATCATAGTCCTGCATCGCGAAGACGGGCCCGGGAGTGGAGCCGGAGCTGTCGTTGGCGGCGGCGATCCAGTAGGTCCCGGCGGGGAGCGGGGTGTCCGGGATGTCGGCGGTGTTCCAGCCGACGGCGGCCACCAGGGTGGCCGAGGTGGCGATCAAGGTGCCCGGCCCGGAGCCGCTGTTGCTGTAGATCCCCATCCGGAGGCTTCGGCTATTGGTGGTGGTGATGTAACAGTGGAGGTTCTTCACGGTGCCGGCCACGGGGAGGACATATCGGGAGGCGAAGGAACCGTTATCGATGCCTGTAGTCGAGGGTCCGACGAAGTTATTGCCGAAGGCATAGGAGCCCGTGCAGGACAGGTTGGGTGTCTGGGTGGCGGTCGGCGTAGAAGTGGGAGTGGCGGTGGGCGTGAAGGTCCAGGTGACGCTGGGGACCGGGGTCGGGGAACCGCTCAGCACGCAATATTCGGCGTAGAAGTCGAAGGTGTAGCTGTCGGGGCCACTGCCGCTGAAGGTGGAGGGGATGATGCCGAAGGTGGAATAGCCGTCGGTCGCATCATCGCCGTAATTCTGAGTGGCGAAGACGGGCCCGGGCGTGATGCCTGAGTCGGCGTTGGAACCGGCGATCCAATAGGTCCCGGCGGGCAAGGTGGTGTCCGGAATGTCGGCGGTGTTCCAGCCGGTGGCGGCCGCTAAGGACGCGGAGCCGGCGATCAAGGTCCCAGGTCCGGAACCGCTGTCACTGTAAAGACCCATCTTGTAGTGACGGCCGTTGGTGGTGGTGATGTAACAGTGGAGTTTGGTGACGGTCGCGCCTACGGGAAGAACGGCTCGGGTAGCGAAACTGCCGTTGTCGATCCCCACGCTGGAGGGTCCGACGAAATTATTGCCAAAGGCATAGTTGCCTTGGCAGGAAGAATTGACCGTCTCGGTAAAGGTAGGTGTGTTGGTCGGCGTGGCGGTGGGCGTGAAGGTGAAGGTCTCCGTCGGGTCCGGGGTGGGGGAACCGGCCAGGGCGCAATAATCCGCGAACATGGAGAAGTTCCAGTCGGTGGAGGAACCGGCGCCGAAGGCGGCGGGCAGGGACCCGGGGCTGGCGTTGGTGTAATGGCAGTCGCCGGTCGTGCCGTAGTCGTTGGAAAGATTGATGCCGCTTGAGGAGGAGGGCGAAGTAACGGCGATCCAGTAATCGCCGGAGGGCAGGATGGTCTGGGGCGTGTCCAGCACGTTCCAGCCGGACACGGCGGCCTGCTGGGTCGAGGCCACGATCAGCGATTGGGGGGCTCCGCCGTTGTCGGTGTAAATGGACATTTGGATGTCGGTGGCGGAAACGGGCGCCGAAGCCAGGAAGACATCCAGGCGGAAGACGTTCCCATAAACGGGCAGGTTGAACTTGTTCGCCACCATGATGCCCCCGCTGGGAGCCAAGGGCCCGCTCCCGAGGACGTTCTTCCCGAAGGAATAGTAGGGCGCGCAGATGGGGGTCTTGGTCCGGGTGGGTGTTCCGGTCGGCGTTCCCACGATGGTGATCGTTCCAGTGGGGGTGTTGGTCGGATTGTTGGGTGAGGTCGGAGGATTGCCGGGACAGCCGGTGAGGAAGAATCCGCCCGTCAAGAGGATGGGCAACAGCAGTAGGGACAGGCGTTTCATGGGTCTCTCCGGTCGGTTGGGATGGCAGAAGAATAGGGGGAGGGGCCCGGGAAAGCCACCGATCTGTTCGTTAATTTTCGGTCCGGTAACTTTCCGAATGGGACGGACCTATCCATCTCTTTTGTGGTTTCTATCAAAGCTGTGGATTTGTTCAAGGATCAGGGGCAGGTATTGGCGTAGAAGGAGAAGGATTGGTCTTTCCCGGTCGTAAAGGAAGAACCGGAGGCGGGGAAAGATGTTCCGAACGTATGGGCCAAGATCCCATAGGGCTGTCCGGCGACGGGGCTGGAATTATAAGAACCGTCCTGGAGTTGGAAGGCCAGCCAATAGGTGGCGGGACCCGAGAGTGAGACGTCGGGTATGTCCAGGGTGTTCCAACCGGTGGTCACGCTCTGGGCGCCGGCCTGGATGATCAATGTGCCTGGCACCCCCGAATTGTCGGTATAAAGGCCCGCTTGGGCCTGTTGGTCCCCGCTCCCGTTATAAACCGAGAAGGAGATGACCCGGCCCGGAGTGGCCAAGGGAAAGGCCTCGGCGATGATGACCGCCACGGGTGTGGTGGCGGGAGTCCCGATGGATTTGTCCCCGTAAGAATTGGGAGCGCCGCAAGGGGTCTGGGTCGTTGTGGAGGTGGGTGTGGAAGTGATGGTGGAAGTCGCGGTCCGGGAAGGTGTGGCGGTGGGGGTCCCGCTTGGTGTCGAGGTCGGGGAAAGGGTCGGGGTCGAAGTGATCGTGGGGGTGGGGGTCGCCGTCAGGGTCCCCGTGATGGGGGGCGGACAATAATTGGCGGTGATGGAAAGACGATATCCGAGATCGGCCTTGGGATCCTCGAAGGTAACGGGAAAATTCCCGAATGGATAAACGTAATTGTGGCGGATGGAGTCGCCTGAGGAGCCGCTGTCGTAGCTCAGATAAGTGCCCGTGGTCAGTTGCAAGGCCAGCCAATAGGTGGCGGGCGAGGAAAGGACGGTGTCGGGCAGGTCCAACTGGGTCCATCCCGAGGAGTTGGAGAGGTAGAGAAGATGGGACTCGACCACCAAGTTGTTGGGGACGCCGGCATTGTCGTCATAGACGGCGGCGCGAATGGGGCCGCTGATATTGGTGAAATAGGCCGAGAGGCTGGTGAGGGTGATCGGGAGCGCATAGGCGACGGGAGCTTTCAGGGCGAAGTAGTTGGTGAACCCGGCGCTGGAGGGACCCTGGGTGGGATAGCCGAAAGTCGAAGTGGTCACGCAGGCGGGAGTGTCGGTGAAGACGGGGGTGAAGGTGTTTGTGATGGTGGGTGTGAAGGTTTGGGTGGGCACGGGGGTCCGGGTGAAGGTGGGGGTGCCAGCGAGTGCAGGCGGGCAATAGTTGGCGACCAGGGAGAGAAGATAGGGGTAGGAAGCGAGGGGCGGATCGAAAGTGGAGGGGAAAGGGCTGAAGGGGAAGGCGTAATTGTGTCCCATCATGCTGCCGGCGGGCCCTGAGTCGTACTTGACCTGAGTATTGGCGTTGGTCTGGAGGGCCAGCCAGTAGGTGGCGGGCGAGGAGAGGACGGTGTCGGGCAGGTCGAGATTCACCCAACCGGAAGTGACACCTCCGGACCCGGCGGGGATGAGGAGATTGGATTGGACGACGAGATTGTTGGGGGAACCGGAGTTGTCGTCATAAACGGCGCAGCGGACCTGGTCGTAAAGGATGTTGAAGTCACAGCTCAGGGAGGTCAGGGTGACGGAAGCGGGATCGGAGACGATGGCTTTGCAGGCGTAATAGTTGGTGAAGATGCCGGAGGAGGCCCCGGGTTGATCGTACCCGAAATTCGAGGTCGTGACGCAAGCCGGTGTGTCGGTGGGAACGGCGGAAGTGGAGGCGGTGGCGGTCGGGGTAGCGGTGGCCGTATGGCTTGGGGAAGCGGTCGGGGTGGAAGTGGGCGAGGAAGGTGTCAGGGTCCCGGTGGGGGTTGGGGTAGGCGAGGAACTGGGCGTGGAGGAAGGCGTCGCGCTCAAGGTCGAGGTCGGGGTGGACAGTGGCAGGGTGGCGGTCGGGGTAGCGGTCGGGGTGTCCGAAGAGCCGCTGGGCGTGGTCGGGCCGCTGCTCCCAGGGCAACCGGTCCAAAGGACCGTTCCAAACCCCAACACTAAAAGAGAGGTCCAAGCCCCACGAGAACGCATCGGCCGCCTTCGATCCGCAAAGGATGAGAAGAAGGTAATGGAGAGCGGCGGCATTCACCAGGTGAACGACCCAGAAAGCGGAAATAAATTTTCGACCACTCGTGGTAAACGGTTTTCCAGAAGGGTCCCCGCCGGGCCCTTATGGTAAGATGGCGGCGCCGCGCGAATGAACCGGGAGTTCACCTTGGCCTTTTCCTTCCCCCATACCATCCGTAGGAACGCCTGGGTCCTTTCCCCCTCCGAATGGCTGACCTCGCTGCTTTCCCTCTTCTTCTTCCTATTGTCCCTGGGCGCGCTTTTTGCCGAGGAGCCGGGGGCCCTGGCCGCCTTCGAGCAAGCCGCCTTTTCCACGGCGGTCTGGGTGGGTTGGCTTTACTTCGTGGCGGTGCGGCGGCCGCCCCCCTTCGGCTTTTGGGGACTGGTGCGGGGTTTGAGCCCCTGGTTGGGGCTGGTGCTTTGTTACGGTTTGATGAAGACCCTCGTGCCGGTGATCCATCCCCAGCTCTTCGACGCGACCCTGCGGCAGTTGGACCTGCACCTGATGGGCAAGGGGCCTTCCCTCTGGAACAAGGGATTGATCGGCCGGCCCTTCCTGACGGACCTGCTTTGCCTCTTTTACCTGGGGCTCTTTGCCTGGTTGGTCGGGCTGTTGGCCTTCCATAGCACCGTGCGACGGGCGCTTTATCAGCGTTTCATGTTGGGGCTCATCCTGGTCTATATAGGAGGCTTCAGCGGTTACCTGCTCTATCCGGCCATCGGTCCCCGCTTCGCCTACCCGGAGGAATGGAACTGGCTTTCCGGCGGCGTCATCTTCCAGTGGTCCCAGGTCCTCATCGTCAACCTGGGTTCGAAGTTCGACGTGTTCCCAAGCCTCCACGGGGCCATCTCGGGTTACCTGCTGTTCTGGCAGGCCGCCCATGACCGGCGCAGCCTGATCTGGGGCCTTCCGCTGACCGTCGGCATCTGGCTCTCCACCCTTTTCCTCGGCTTCCATTACCTGCCCGATCTCCTGAGCGGGGGCCTGTTGGCGGCCCTGGCCGCCTGGGGCGGGCCGAAGCTGGAGGTCTTCCTCGGCACCGTCCGCCGGTCCCTGGAACCCCCAAGGGTCTGGCTCCTGAACCTCACCGAAGGGCACGGGGAACATTATGGGAAATTAGCCGGGCGCTTGAGCGAACTGCTGCCCCTCGGGGGCGAGACTTCGCCGGGATTCGTTTGCGGGCGGCAATCGCGCGCGCGGGCCGAAGGGGTGGTGCGTCAGGCCCTGGCGGACCTGGGACCGGGCCCCTATTGGGTGCGCCCCTCGGACGCGTCCGGCTCCAAGAAGAACACCCTCCTGGCCCTCAAGCCCCTTTCCCTGGAACAGACGGTCCGCATGGTCTTCGAGCCTTCCTTGAAGCGCTACTTCCTGGTGCAGAAGGCCCTCAAGGTCTCGGCCCTGGGGGTCTGCCGGTCCTTCCCCTCGAAGGGCCTGAAGCTGACCGACGTGGAGATCCGTATGACCTCATTGCCCTCGGGCGACGTTCTGGAAATGCGCCTCACCCCCCAGAAGAACCTTTTCCGGGGCTTCCTGGAGACCCCCTGGAACTATTTCCCGTCCTCCTTCCCCTTGAAGGGTTTCGAGCTCTTTGACGTGGTCCAATTGACCCGGAAATTGGCCGCCCGTTGGGGGAAATTCACCGAGGTGGAATGGATCCTTTCCGAGGGCCAGGTCTATGTGCTGGACGGCCGGCCGGTCCGGGAAAAGGACTGAGGCGTCCAAACCCCATGCGAATCAAACCCAAGGACCGATCGTCCCACAAAAAGGTAATTCTTCCCGCCGCGCTGGGGCTCCTCAGCCTGGCAGGTTGTGTTTCCATTTACGACAGCAAGGTCCAGGTGGAGAGGCCTGCGGCGGTGGAGTCCTACAACAACCGGAGTCCCCTGGATCGTTGCGCCCCCCATGTCTATCCCCATCGGCTCATCCAGGCCACGGCGGGCGGAGGTTATCCCTACCTGAACGCGGGCGGGGCTTTGATCGATACCCAGGAACAGTTCGACCAGTGGTGGGCGGGGCTTTCGGTCCAGTTGGACCAGGACAAGGTGGTAACGGATAACCTGAAACCGCTCATCGATTGGAGCAAGCAATCGGTCTACATGATCCCCCTCACCCTTAATCCCTGTGAGAAGGTCAAACCTTTCGGGGATGGGATGTCGACCGATTGCTACACGATCACGATCCCCATCTACCGCTGGACCGACGAGGAGAATTGCCAAAAAAATTCGGCCAACATTCCGGTCTTCATCTATATCTATCCCAAGGCGGTAGGCCAGCCGGTCTCGATGGAGTGGCACTATCCCACCCCGACCCCGACCGTTGTACCGGCCTCGAAGTGAGCAGATCGTGATGGAAAAGAGGACCTGGCGGGGTGCCGCCTTGGGCGTCCTGGCGCTGACCACGGTGGGCCAAGCCCGGGCGGGCAACGAGTGGGTGACCTTCCCCTTGGTGGCGGCCGATTACTACGGTTGGGCCTACACCGAATCGTCGCTGGACCACGCGGACATCTATACCTGGAGCACGGCGGGAGTGGACGCGCTGGGGTGGGGGCTCTTCCTGGCGGCGAAGGACTACGACGCGGGGCTCTTTTTGGTGAACGCGGCGGGGGACGCCAAGACCCTTTATCCGGTGGCGACCCTGCTCTGGGCCCCGGAACCGCCGGTGCGGGAGAGGGCCTGGATCGCGCTCGGCACCCATACGGCGACCCTGCTCGCCCTGGAACTCCTGGGCCGGCCGGCCCTTAGCATCCAGACCACCCAGGGACCCCACCGCGACGGCATGGGCCTTTCCTATGCCTTTCGATTTTAAAGGGATCCATCAAGGCTGTTCGAACCACGAAGGCGCGAAGTTCACAAAGTAAGAAATCCCGGTCCACCCCCCAAGATCCTTTGCTTCTCTTCGTGTCTTTGTGGTGAGAGTGTTTTTCCGGTTTTATTCGAGGGGTTGGAAAACCACGGCGCGGTTGGAGGGCCGGGTCATTTCGGCGGCTGGTTCTCCGCGGCGAAGGTGTGGATGCCGCATTCGATCTTGCCGGTCCCGGCCCAACGGCCGCTGCGGGGGTCCTCCCCCAGCTTGACGGGGCGGGTGCAGGTCTCGGGGGAACAGCCGATGGAAAGGTAGCCCTTTTCCCAGAGCGGGTGATAGGGCAGGCCATGTTCCTTGGCGTAGTCCCAGAACATCTTCGAGGTCCAATTCAACAAGGGGCTGATCTTCATCACGCCGTTGCTGTTGGGGACGAGGAACTGCACGTCCTTGCGGGTGACGGCCTGGTTGCGGCGGATGCCGGTGATCCATCCCTTGTAATCGACGATGGCCTTCTCGAAAGGCGCGATCTTGTTCATGGCGCAGCAGGCGTCCGGGTCCCGCTCGTAGAGCTTTCCGTAGCCCTTGAGGAACTCCTCATGGGGGATCTCGGGGGTCAGCTCCCGCAGATTCAACCCCAACTTCTTGACCAGCAGGTCCCGGTGCTCCAGGGTCTCCTTGAAGTGAAAGCCGGTGTTGGTGAAAAGGACGGGGATGTCGGGCTTAATGCGGGTCACCAGGTGGAGCAGGACCGCGCTCTCGACCCCGAAGGACGTGGACATGCAAAGGTCCTGGCCGTATTCCTGGACGGCCCAACGGACCACATCCTGGGCGGTTCGAGCCTCAAAACCTTGGTTCAATTGGTCGATCGTTGCTTGTTCCATGGGGGCATCATAGGTTTCCGGGGAAGGGAAACCAAGGGCCTCGTCCTTTAGCCGGGCCAGCCGGCCTCCAGGGAAGCCTTCATACGGCCCACCAATTGCTGGAGTTCTTTCCGCATTTCCTCCCCAGGCAAGTGCTTGGCCTGTCCGTGGCCGGGAAGCACCCATTCGAAATCGAACCTTGTCAACTTCTCCATGGACTCGACCTGACGACGCCAGGAATACCAGGCCACGCCCTGGGAAGCTCCCAGTTGCTTGCGGCGGCGTCTCCACCAGAGATGGTCGCCGGTGAAGAGGTATTTATCCCGATAGAGAAGGACGCAATGGCCCTCCGTGTGACCAGGCGTGGGGATGATTTTGAAACCGGGGACCGGTCCAAAGACCGATTCGCCGTGCACGAGCACCTCGGCACCGGGTTGGGCGCCCGCGTCCGCTTCGTGGATGATGCGTTTGGCCCCGAACTTTTCGGCGTAACGGGCGGCCTCGGCCACGTCGTCCTGGTGGGTGAGGAAGATGGTCCCGATCCCGCCCATTCGCTCGAATTGCCGCACCAGGTGGGGCAGGAACTTGGGGGAATCGATCAACCAGTTGCCGCCCTCGTGCCGGATGAAATAGCTGTTGCCGCCGAAGGACTTGGGGGAGTTGAAGCCACAGTAGAAGACGCCGTCCTCGATCTCCCGGGGGAAATCCTCCATCACCTCGGCCGAGCGGTTGGGGCCTGTGGTCCCGATCGATCCGGTGGGACAGGCGAGCAGGGCGCGCAGGGCCGAGCGGATCTCCGCCTCGTCCCGGGGCTGGCGCTTCACGAAGGAGTGGTCGCCGCTGTCCTCGAACAGGTCCGGGGCCAATTGACGGCAAGTGTCGCAATCGATGCAGGTCGAATCGACGAAAAATTCCCCTTCGACATTTTCGGCGAGCTTTTTTCGGGGATCGGCCATGGGAACCTTTCGAACGCCAAAATCCTTGGCTAAATACGTTTCACGTTTGTAATTTGCGGATGCGTCGAAAGAAAAACAATCCCACCTTCCCCTAAAGGGCTAGAATAGGGCTCCTTTCGTCAGAAACCGGTGAGGATCCCATGACCCCGACCGCCCTGCTTGAAAATCCTTTGCGCCAAGGCCTTTTTTCCGATCGTACGCCCTTGCCCTGTAGCCTCGTCATTTACGGGGCCTCGGGCGACCTGACCCACCGCAAGCTGGTCCCCGCCCTCTTCGATCTCTACGAAAAGCACCTCCTGCCCGCCTCCTTCTGCCTGGTGGGCATCTCCCGTTCCAAGATGAGCGATGAGGAGTTCAAGGCCAAGCTCAAGGAGTCGCTCCAGAAGAGCGAGCCCCAACTCTCCGACCAGCTTTGGGACAGCTTCTCCCAGAATTTCCACTATCTCGCGGGCGGCTATGACGACCCCAAGGTCTTCCGGACCCTCGCCGAGACCCTGGACCGCTTCGACAAGGAAAAAGGCACCGCCGGCAACCGCATCTTCTACCTTTCCACCCCGCCCAATGTCTTCGAACCCATCATCACCAACCTGGGCGATTCGGGGCTGGCTTCCGAGGAACGGGGCTATTCGAGGGTGGTCATTGAGAAGCCCTTCGGGCACGACCTCGCTTCGGCCCAGGCCCTGAACCGGCATGTGAAGGAGGTCTTCCGGGAACACCAGATCTACCGCATCGACCATTACCTGGGGAAGGAAACGGTCCAGAACCTGTTGGTCATGCGCTTCGCCAACTCCATCTTCGAGCCCATCTGGGACCGGCGCCACGTGGACCATGTGCAGATCACGGCCTCCGAGGACCTGGGGGTGGGTAGCCGGGCGGGATATTACGAGAACTCGGGCATCCTGCGGGACATGTTCCAGAACCATCTCTTCCAGGTCATGTGCCTGATCGCCATGGAGCCTCCGGTGGCCTTCGAGGCCAACGCCATCCGCGACGAAAAGCTCAAGATCCTCAAGTCCATCCGTCCCTTCGACGACAAAAGCCTGAAGCACTGGGCGGTGCGGGGCCAATACGGCCCGGGCTACCTGGCCGGCGAGAAGGTGCCGGGCTACCGGCAGGAGGAGGGGGTTTCCCCCAAGTCCATCACGCCCACTTACGCGGCCCTGAAGATCTTCCTCGATACTTGGCGCTGGCACGGCGTGCCCTTCCTGTTGCGATCCGGAAAGCGGCTCCCCAAACGGGGCACCGAGGTCTCCATCCAGTTCAAGGAACCGCCGAACCTGCTCTTCAAGAACAACGTGAACGAGCTTTCACCCAACGTGCTGGTGGTGCGCATCCAGCCCGACGAGGGAATCACCCTCAAGTTCGAGACCAAGGTGCCCGGCATGACCATGGAAGCCCGGACCGTCAACATGGACTTCCGCTACGGCACCACTTTCGCCGAAGGGACCAGCGAGGCCTACGAGCGGTTGCTGCTGGATTGCATGCTGGGGGACGCCACCCTCTTCATCCGCGGGGACGAGGCCGAGGCGGCCTGGGGGGCGCTGATGCCCGTGCTGAACCATTGGGAGACCACCGAGCCCGAAGGGGAGTTCCCCAACTACGAGGCCGGGAGCTGGGGCCCGGCGGAAGCCGATGCCATGCTGGAGAAGCCCTGGCGCAAGTGGAGAAGGCTCTAACCCCGATCTAATCACCGAGAACTCAGAGAAGACGAAAAAGGAAATTGTTCCGGATTTAAGATCCAAAAGATCTTTTCTCTGTGCCCTCGGGAACTCTGTGGTTCGAAAGCTTTGGAGGTTTTTCATGGGAATTTCAGCCCAAAGCATCGAGAAGGACCTGGCGGACCTTTGGAAACCCCTGGAAGGGGAATCCAAGGACCTGGGACTGCAACGGGTCTATACGACCAACATGGTGGCCTACGCCTCCAACCACGACGAGGGATACCGGGTCGAGCAGATCCTGAACGACCTGGCCGAGAAACAGCCGGGTCGCTACATCCTGGTGCGTCCCGCGGCCGACACCACCGAATCATCCCTGCGCTCCTATGTTTCGGGCCACTGCCTCTTCAACACCGGCAAGGAAAAGCGGGTCTGCTGCGACCTCATCAAACTGGTCGCCCAACCGGGGGTCATCGAGAACCTTTATGGCTTCACCTTTTCCCTCCTCATGCCCGACCTGCCGGTCGAGTTCTGGTGGCCGGGGGACCTCCCCTACGAGAACGCCTATTTCGAGAAGATGGCCCTGGCCTCCAACCGCGTCTGGGTGGATTCCTCCAAGTTCCAAAAGCCCATCCACGCCCTCTCCCGGCTCGCGGCCTTCTGGCACAGCCGGTTCCCCCACTGCTTCCTGGGGGACCTGAACTGGGTGCGCATCCAACGCTGGCGGGCGCTCATCGCCGAGCTTTTCGACGGGCAATGGGCCCCCTATCTCAAGCGGATCCGCAAGGTCACCATCGAGCACGGGTCGGGCAACCAGCCCACCCGAAGCCTCTTCCTGGCCTGCTGGCTGGGCTCCCAATTGGGGTGGAAATACTCGGGGACCCGCATGGCCGAGTTCGCCGACCGGCTGGATTTCGAGACCCCCACGGGCAAGGTGGAGGTCCACCTGAAGCCCGTACCCGTCAATGACGCCCGTTGGGACCGTATCTTCGCCGTTGGTATCGAGACCAATGGGGATAAGCCCGGCCTCTTCACCGTCATCCGGGACTCGGACCCGCATTGCGTCATTGCCCGTACCGAGATCGACCATAAGGTCGGCTTCCAGCGGACGGTCTCCTTCGACCACCTGCACACCAACGAACTGCTGGACCTGGGTCTCAAGCACCTGGAGGACGACCTGGTCTGGCGCCGGGCCCTGGAGATGGTCGGTACCACCCTCATCAAGCCCAAACTGACCCTTTAAAAGACCCGCCACCCTTGGAAAAAACGAGGAGGGGTGCGTAGAATCCGTTGAGGGATGATTTCCTCCTTTGAAGAGAGGGGAGCATGGCCAAGAAGCCCGTAAAAAAGAAGAAGACGCCCGTTCGTAGCGTCAGGAAGGCCGTGAAAAAAGCGGCTTCTCCCCAAGCCTCCACTAAACCCAAAAAGATCGGATTTTTTCCTGAAGTGAAGCTTTTTCCGGACGCGGCCACCTTGGTGCAGGAAGCGGCTCCGCTCTTCATGCAGGCCTCCCGCGACGCCGTGAACGCCCGGGGCCGTTTCGTAGCCGCCCTTTCCGGCGGCACCACCCCCAAAGGCCTGTTCCAGCAATTGACCGAGGAGCCCTACCGCAGCCTCATCCCCTGGGACAAGTGCTTCTTCTTCTGGGTCGATGAGCGCCACGTGCCCTTCGACCACCCGGACAGCAACTACCGCATGACCCAGGAATTCCTCCTGTCCAAGGTTCCCACCCCGAAAGAGAACATCTTCCCCATGACCAACGGGGCCTTGCCGGTCGATAAGGCGGCCAATTCCTACGAGATCAAGATGCGCAAGTTCTTCGGGAGCGGATCCGTGCCGCGTTTCGACCTGTCCCTCATGGGGATGGGGGATGACGGGCATACCGCCAGCTTGTTCCCAAGGGTGGAGCAGTTGAACGAGATGGAAAAATGGGTGGTGGGCTATTACGTGGATGACGCCAAGAAGGACCGGGTCTCGCTGACCTTCCCGGTCTTGAACGCCTCGCGGGAACTGCTGGTCTTGGTCTCGGGGGACAAGAAAGCCAAAATGCTCAAGGAAGTACTGGAAGGTCCCAAGGATCCGCCTCGCTACCCGATCCAATACCTCAGGCCCACCGACGGAAAACTGGTCTTTATGATGGATGCTCCGGCCGCGGCCCTTCTTAAGAAATAACTACCGTTTTTCCCAATCCTCGACCGGTCCGACCACCGAACGGAACGACGGATGGAGCCTTGGGATTCTCGTCATCGACTGGAGCCTCACGGGGTCTCTTTTCCGCAGTTTTTTCCGCAAGTGCTCCCATTCATACTTTATCTGCCCCCGGGTCACAGGGATAAGGTTCATCTTTCCCGCTCTTCGCACCTTATGTCGCGCGAAGGAATACCCGCGCGTCTCCGCTTCTTTCCAAACTTCCAATAAATAGTTGCCGATGGCTTTACGAGGATCCTTCTGAGTCTTGAAGCGGGCGAGTTGGGGATGGTTCTTATAACCTTTGGTCTTTCCCTCCAAAACCTTTTGGGCAAGAAGACCTTCCCGCCAGACGGCCAAGAGGCCTTTTGTGTCCAGATATCGAGGATGAAGGGACCAAAGCCTCAAAAAGCCCTCCAATGAAATCCAACGTAATAATAGATGAGCCAGAGGCCCTGGAAGAAGCCGATGAAGATGAGAAGAGGCTGGGCATGGGTGGTGGTGATCATGGATCCCTGGAAACGATGAGTGGTTCGTTGTCATCGCGAGGAGTGCCCCGTGAATAGCGGGGCGATCACGACGAGGCGACCTCAGTCTAAATATGCCTTTTCCCAAGGAGTGTATTTTGGAACTGAGATTGCTTCGTCATTGGCGAATGCCTAATCGGCGTTCATTCCTCGCAATGACATGGTTATAGGTTCTTTATTGAGTCCTTCGCCGCTTCGACCACTTTTTCCGCGGTGAAACCCAGGTTCTTTAGGGCCACGCCGCCGGGGGCGCTGGCGCCGAAGCGCTCCAGGGTCACGAAGCGGCCTTTGTCCCCGGTCCAGCGGTGCCAGCCGAAACTGGTCGCTGCTTCCACGGCCACACGGGCCTTAACGGAGGAGGGCAGGACTTCTTCTTTATAAGAATCCGATTGGGCGGCGAAGAGTTCCCAGGAGGGGAAGCTCACCACGCGGGCGGCGATCCCTTCCTTTTCCAATAGTTCCTGGGCCTTCACGCAAAGTTGAACCTCGGAGCCAGTGCCCATGAGGATCACTTGGGGTTTTCCACCCTTGGCTTCCGAGAGCACATAGGCGCCCTTGAGGGTGCCCGAGGCCGGGGCCAGCTTGGAACGATCGAAGGTCGGCAAGGCCTGCCGGGAGAAGACCAGGGCGGTCGGCGCATTCTTGCGGTGGAGCGCCGCCAGCCAGGCATAGGCGCTTTCGTTGGCGTCGGCGGGGCGGATCACACAGCCGTTGGGCGTAGCCCGCATGGCGGCCAGGGTCTCCACGGGTTGGTGGGTCGGCCCGTCCTCGCCTTGGCCGATCGAATCATGGGTGAAGACGAAGATGGATTGCACGCCCATCAGGTGGGCTAGGCGGTAGGCGGGCTTCATATAGTCGTTGAACATCAGGAAGGTGCCGCCGAAGGGGATGACACCGCCGTGCAGGGCCATGCCGTTCAGGCAAGCGGCCATGCCGTGCTCGCGGATGCCGAAGTGGAAGATGCGGTTCTTGTATTGGCCCGCCTCGAAATCGCCGCCACCCTCGATGAGGGTAAGGTTGGATTCGGCCAGGTCGGCGGAGCCCCCGAAGAAGAAGGGCACTTCCTTGGCGATGGCATTGAGGACCTTGCTCGAGGCCTGACGGGTGGCCAGTCCCTTCTCGTCGGCGGGGAAGACGGGCAGCTTTTTCTCCAGGTCGGGCGGCAGGTCCTTGGCCAGGGACAGGGTGAATTGCTTGAAACCTTCGGGGTCGGACTTGATCCGGTCCTTGCCGCGGGCGTTCCATTCGGCCTCCAGCTTTTTGCCCTTCTCCACCGATTCGAGGCAGCGCTTCTTGGCCTCCTCCGGCACGTGGAAGGTGGGTTCCTGGGGCCACTTGAAGAAATCCTTGGTCTTCTTGATGTCGTCGGGCGACAGGGGCGACCCGTGCACCTTGGAGTTGTCCTGCAAGGGGCTACCAAAGCCGATGTGGGAGCGGACGGCGATGATCGACGGGCGGGAAGTCTCGGCCTCGGCGGCGGTCATGGCCTTATCGAGCGCCTCTAGGTCGTTGGCATCGTCCACGCGCAGGGTATGCCATCCGTAGGCCTCATAGCGCTTGAGCACGTCCTCGGTGAAGGCCAGCTTGGTGTCGCCTTCGATGGAGATATGGTTGTCGTCGTAGATCACCTTGAGCTTGCCGAGCTTCAAATGGCCGGCCAGGGAAGAGGCCTCGTGGGAAACGCCTTCCTGCACGTCGCCATCGGAGGCGATGACCCAGGTGCGGTGGTCCACCAGGTCCTTGCCGAAGCGGGCGGCCATGATGGCCTCGCCCATGGCGAACCCGACGGCGGTGGCGATACCCTGGCCCAGCGGTCCCGTGGTGGTCTCGACCCCGTCGGTGTGGCCGAATTCGGGGTGACCCGGGGTCTTGCTGCCCCATTGGCGGAATTGTTTCAGGTCGTCCAGGGTCACTTTGTACCCGTGCAAGTGCAAAAGGGCGTAGATGAGCATGGAGCCGTGGCCGGCCGAAAGCACGAAACGGTCCCGGTCCACCCAAAGGGAATTGGCGGGGGAGTGCTTCAGGTGGCGGGTCCAGAGCACGTGGGCGGCGGGGGCCATGCCCATGGGCATACCCGGGTGGCCGGAGCTGGCCTGGCGGGTGGCGTCCACGGCGAGCATCCGGATGGTGTCGACGGCGAGTTGGTCGGCTTGGTCGAAGGGCTTGGACATGACGGGCTCCTTATCGGTCGTTTGGGTCCAGAGATTCTAAGGGATTTCGACGAAAAAAACGTGGGGCCCGGTCAGAAAACGGGAGGGTCGAGGGACTGCCGGCCCCGGAAGCCGCCCTCCAGGCTGTGCCAATGGGTCACCTCGTCCTCACCTTCCTTCCAGCAAAGGAAGATGAGCTCCCGGCCCCGGAGGCTGTAGAAATCCACCAGTCCGGTGTCCAGGTCCTTCAGGTGGGCGCCGCTTTCCTCCAAGGCCGATAGGTCCTCCTCGAAACGCTTGGAGTTGAAGTGAAGGACCTCCATCCACTTGGCCACCGCCGCGTGGCCCTCCTGGGTCAGGACCCCGGGGGCGGAGCTTTGGGTCATCTCCTCGATCTCCACCTGGGCCTGGGCGCGCAGGATCGCCGCCCGCAGTTCCCGGAGGGACTTGAGGGTCAAGCGGACCTGAGGAAGGAGGGCATTGGCCTCCTCCAGGGTCAGGGTCTTGATGCGCAGGTCGTCGTTGGCCATGGGGTCATTGTACCAAGGGCGGGGTCCCATCCCTCCACGCAAAAAGGCGCAGGGAGAGGTTGACATCTATTACTAGTTGCAATAAATTACCAACCATGAAACCCAGCCCCGCCTTCATCCAGGAAAAACTCCAGCGTTTCGAGGAGCTTTGCCGGGAACAGGGACTTCCCCTGACCAGCCAACGACAGGTCATCCTGGAGACGCTGGCCGGCCGGGTGGACCATCCCACCGCCGACCAGGTCTTCGAAGCGGTCGAAGGGCGCCTGCCCGGCCTTTCCCGCACCACCGTTTACCGGGTCCTGGAGACCCTGGTGCGCTTGGGGATCGTGCACAAGGCCAGCCATCTGGGGTCCGCCGCCCGTTATGACCCGAACACTGAGCGGCATCATCATCTGACCTGCCTGCAATGCCATAAGGTGGTGGATCTGGAGGAGGACCGCGTGCGGGAATTGCGCCTGCCCCCGGCCTCCGGAAAAGGTTTCGAGGTCGTGGATTATTCGGTGCACTTCAAGGGCTACTGCCCCGATTGCGCGGGCAAGCGCAGGACCAAGGCGAGGAACTAAGACCCGGGATGGCCGGGGGGTTGAAACCCCGGGGAAGGGTCATCGATACTACCGTCCTCATCCGGATGGTGGGAATAAACACAAGGAGGCGGTTATGGCGGTTCAAGTAGGACAAAAGGCCCCTGATTTCCAGGGCCAAGCGGTGATGCCGAACGGCGAATTCAAGGACATCAAGTTGTCCGACTACAAGGGCAAATGGGTGGTGTTGTTCTTCTATCCCTTGGACTTCACTTTCGTGTGCCCGACCGAGATCAAGGCGTTCAACGAGAAGTACGAGGAGTTCGGGAAGATGAAGGCGGAGGTCATCACCTGCTCCACCGACAGCGTTTATAGCCACAAGGCCTGGCAGGAAGCGGGCCTGGGCAAGCTGAAGTTCCCCCATTTGGCGGACACCGCCCACACGATCTCCCGCGCCTTCGGCGTGTTGATCGAGGATAAGGGCATCGCCCTGCGCGGCACTTTCGTCATCGATCCGGACGGCAACCTGAAGCACGCCACCATCAATGACACGGCCGTCGGCCGTAACGTGGAGGAGACCATCCGCACCTTGGCGGCCTTCGAGACCGGCAAGTTGACCGGATGCGGCTGGACCCCCGGCCAGAAGACGATCAATTAAGTTTCGAGGTTAGAATGAAGGGGACCCCCAAGAGGGGGTCCCCTTTTTTATTGTCCCGATCCATGAAAAGGTCCCGCGAATGCTCATTCTTTCGATCTATTGGTGGTCCCTGGTCGCCTACCTGCTCTTCGTTGCCTGGGACAACACCCTCCTTTTCGAGAAACCGCCCGCCCTGGACAAGGGACGCAAGAAGTGGCCCTTCGTCTCCATCCTGATCCCCGCCCGCAACGAGGAACTACGGATCGAGCCCTGCCTCAAAACCTTGCTGGCCTTGGATTATCCAAGATTC
Source organism: bacterium (assembly GCA_035549195.1). Classification (NCBI taxonomy): domain Bacteria; species bacterium. The sequence continues at coordinate 42,906 of DASZRK010000017.1, read as the reverse complement.
GAATTGATCGTCCTGGATGATCGCTCCACGGATGGAACCCTGGCGTTGTTGAGGAAGCGGGCCCGGAAAGACCATCGGCTGAAGGTGATTTCAGGAACCGAATTGCCCCCGGGCTGGAAAGGGAAGCCCTGGGCTTGCCAGCAGTTGGCAAAAAAAGCCAAAGGGGAATGGTTCTTCTTCACCGACGCGGACACATGGCATCATCCCCACCTCATGAAGCGGTCCATCCAGATGGCTTTGGCGAAAAAAGCGGATGTGCTGACGCTTTTTACCCGGCAGGTCACGGGGACCTGGATGGAAGCGCTGGTGGTGCCGGTCATGGCCTATACGCTCCTGGCCTTCCTACCCGCCCGGTGGTCGCTGCGCAAGGACAGCTTCTTCTCGAAGTTCGCCGGGGTGAGCGGCCAATACATCCTCATCCAAAAGAAGGTCTACCGCGCTTTCGGCGGGCACGAGCGGGTCAAGAACGAGATCGTGGAGGACTTGAACTTCGGCAAGCTCATCGTGCGGGGCGGCTACAAGCTGGTCTATGGCGACGGGTCCGACCTTTCCTTTTGCCGCATGTACACCAATGCCCGGGAGGTCTGGGAGGGTTTTTCAAAGAATTTCTATTCGGCGGTGGCCTTCAACCCGCTTTTCTTTCTTAACGCCCAGGCGGCCCTGCTCCTGGATGGAGTGGCTCCTTTTGTCGCGCTTTGTTTGGGTCCCGATGGCCCGCTCTTCGGACCGGCGCTGGCCATGGTCCTGGTGTCCTTCGGGGTCCGCGCCCTCGAGAGCTTCCGTTATGGCTTCAGCCGCGGATCGGTGTTGTTCCATCCTTTGGGCTGCCTGCTCTTTTCGCTGATCGGGTTCAATTCGGTTTTCTGGCACCTGACGGGCCGGGGCCATTGGAAGGGAAGAAAGATTTAAAACCTACAGGTTGATGCCTTTGATTTTTAAGGCATCAATAAGAACGTTTTGTGATTGGGTCTCCATATTTTGTTTGTAGTTTTTGCAGCAAAATTGAAATACAACCCATAGTGTTTTATTGGCGTCGATAGAGAATTCTTTAAACCCATGCAATGAATCGTCTAAATGTGGGAGAGAAGTGGCGTAATCCATATGAATAGGGCAGACGCATTCTTTAAAAACTCGTCGAATGTCTTTCATTAACAATTCAAGCGGCCAGTATTTCAAATAGAGTTCTTGGAGATCTGGCCGAATAAAAAACTTATGCTCATTTGGTCCAAATAGTCCCATGAAATAACGCTCTTAAGTTAAGACTTGTTAGGTGGGTTCTGCTTTTTCTTGGCGAGTTCCTGTTGGACCATGGAGATCCATTCCTTGACGTCCTTCTTGGGGGTCGGAGGGGTGGGCACCAGGGGCCGGGCGGGCATGGGCACGACGGCCGCGGGTCCGCCGGCCTTGGCCTTTTCCTTGGTCTTCTCCACGTAGGTCTTCTGCAGGTCGTCCAGTACTTCCCTCAGCACCTTTTTTTCCTCGATGTTCAGGTTGCCCGAGGTCTTCTTGATGAGCGAAGTGATCATGTTGATGGTCATGCGGGCGCGAGGAAGGTTGAGATCCTTATCCTTGTAATAGGGGTGCACCAATTCGCCCAGGTCGATCTTGGCCGAGGAGGCCAGCATGACCACCAGGTCGATGAAGTAGTAGTCGGTGGTGCCCCACTCGCGGTTGTCTTTGTAGTTCAACGGTTCCGGCATCAATCCCTCTCGCCGCTGATCATTCGCACCGCCCTCACCCAGGCGTCCCATTCCTTACCGAGGGCCTCTTGGGAACGATGATAGTCTTGTTTTTCGAGGAATTCATTCAATTCCTGGGCGAGCTTTTCCAGGGCTTTCCGCCCCGCCATCGCCAATTCCCTGCGTTTTTCCGTGGACATCTTCTCGTCCAGGGTGCGGGTGAGATGGGGCAGGCAGAGGATGCCCTTTTCGCCAAAGGCCTTGCGCAGCTCCTCCGACTCGTCCCAGGCCAGGGCGAATTCCTTGGTGACGGACAGGTCCCGTTCCTCCTCGGAGACGCAGAGTGGACAAGGCCGCGCGTCCTTCTTCTTGAAGAGCCGTGGCGGGGCGGAGAGCTCCTTCAAGCCCCGGTCCAGCAGGCTCCCGTAGATGACGCCCATCCCCAAGGCCTGGCGCTGGTGCACGCCCATCCAGGCGTGGTGGCGGCAGAAGCCCTTGGAACCGAAGAGCTTGTCGCGGGTGACGGGATCGGTGACGGATTCATCCAGGAGGGAACGCAGGTGCTCATAGGCATAGTTGCGCACGGTGAAGCAAAGGGGGCAACGGTCGGGTTGGAACAGGGACAGGAAACGGTCCGGATCGGCGAAGGACGGCATGCATCAGCCCAAGATGGGGTTCAGAAAAGCTTCCGGGTCCAGATGGAAGGCTTTTTTTCTTCGTTATCGATGCTGGAACGCACCGCGGTGAAACCGCTCACCGGGGAGAGCCCGCCCGTGGGGGGCTTGGGCGACTGGTTCGTGAAGTCTTCCTGGTTCTTCTGCCAGAAGTACCAGCCGATCCCGCCCAAGACGACCAGCACCAGGAACCAGAGGAACCAGTGGGGGCCGCTGGACTTCTTGACCGGCGCCGGGGTGCTTTCCATGGGAGCGGTGTTCTGGGTGGCGGCCGGGGTGATGACCGGGGTGGCATCGGTGGGCGTGGTCACGACGGTGGTGGTGGAGTTGGGGCCCTTGGTGCGGTGGATCTTGGCGGTATAGGACTTCTGGACGTGGGTGCGGATGGAGGTGCCGTTCTCGTCGCCGGTGGAGACGGAGGTCTCGACGGTGGGGGTGGTCTCGGGGTTCAGGACGGTCTCGGGGGCTTTGTCGCTTTGGACGTTCGATTTGCTACCGCAGGCGGGAAGGAGCGCCGCCGACAGCGCCAGAAGGGCTACGAACGAGGCGTTTCTCAGGAAGGTGTTCAAAGGTGTCTCCTCATAGGTATAGCGAATAACGATATTTTACCCGAGGGAAGGACAGGGGGTAAGGAAATACTGGTGTTCGGGGCCATGGGAAGGGCGGACAACTAGAGGTAGAGGTCGGTGAGGGGCGGGAATACTAAATACGAGACAAGAAAGAATCCGGACCCTATGGGCTCGAAACCCACTTGAGAGGGAGGTCAGGACGAAAGAAACAGTCATCACCGGTTCTTCCTGATCGAAACTTTCGTCCGGCCGCCTTGGGCGACCCCGAACCCGAGGGTTCGAATCTTTTGTATGAAAGCCATAGAACGAGGCGCCCTTCGAGCGCCCCTTTCTATGGCGGAGAGGGAGGGATTCGAACCCTCGAGAGGGTGTTACCCCTCCAACGGTTTAGCAAACCGTCGCCTTAAGCCGCTCGGCCACCTCTCCGATCGCTTAAAAAGAGAACTAGATCAAAAAATCAACAGCTAACCAACCGAAAGCGGAAGAGGGGCAGATCCGGACAAAAGAAACATTTATAGTCGTCTCTTCTTGATGGAAACTTTTGTCCCGCCGCTTTTGGCGGCGCCGAACCTACGGTTCTCGTCCTTCAACACACTAAGCCACATGGAAGGGATGGAAAGTCCATTCCTTCCATGTGGCGGAGGGTGCAGGACTCGAACCTGCAAGGGGTTTCCCCCGGTGGATTTCAAGTCCACTGCCTTACCAATTAGGACTAACCCTCCATCTCCGTAAAACACTTACGCTGCAACGAATCGGGATCACCCTCCGAACCCTTGAGCTTTCGAAAGACCCTCTGGTGTCATTCCCGTGTCATTGGCCAACATCCGGACCCGCCTCAAGGCTTCCTTTCGGTCGCCCCGGTCGATGCGGTCGTATCTTCTGAAGACCGCGTGCGTCTTATGTCCCGAGATTGACATGATCGTGGAATCACTGACCCCGGCTTTCCGGAAGTTCGTGACCGCGCAGTGCCGTAAATCGTGGAAATGAAAGTCCGAAATACTAGCACGTTGGCACGCCCGGAGGAAAGCTGTTTTCGGGTCCTTTAGCCCGTGGCCCCGGAAATTGAAGACAAAAGGACTGCCCAAAACTTTGGGAACTTTCCGGAAAAGGTCGATCAAACCCTCGTCCAGCGGTATCTCCCGGGCCTCCTGGGTCTTGGTGTCCTCGGACTTCAAGGTGATGACACCTTCCTTCAAGTCCACCTGTTCCCATTTGAGCCCCGTTATCTCGCCCCGTCTCATGCCGGTGACGTAAGCCACCTGCACGACGGGCCGGTAATGGGGGGAGCAGTTCTCCAAGAGCCTCCGGTATTCCTCGGGGGTCAGCGTCCGATTCCGGGAAGTCTCCCGGAACATCCGCACCCCCACCACCGGGTTCCATTCGATCTTCCGGTCCAAGACCGCCCTACGGGCGATGGTCTTGAGACAGGCGATCTCGCGGTTCAAGGTGGCTCCCTTTAGCGTCTTGCCCTTTGCCTCGGCCTTTTTTTGGCGCTCGGTCAGGTAATCTTCCACCAAGCTTGGCGTCAGGCTTATCAGGGGCCGCCCGCCGAAAAAGGCCTTGAGGGCCTTCACCGAATGGGTGTCCCTTTTGTAGCTTTTTTTCCTCGCCATTGAAAAGGCCAGGAAGGCTTCCGCCGCCTCGTCGAAGCTCACCTGCGGCTTATCGCCCGGCAGGAATTCCCCCGCGACGATCTCCTTGGTGTGCTCCGCCAAGATGCGCTTGGCCTGGGCCAATGGTATCTGGCCCAGCCTTACCCTTTTGCGTCTCCTTAACCCTCCTTCCTTCACGAAGTAATCCAGGAAATACCCCTTGCCGTCCTTGCGGAGGTGTTGGGGCAGTCCATGAACATTAGGTTTGCTCATAACGGCCTCCTAATGTCCCCAGCAGAAGGCATTTTACCAGCCGCCCAAGCCGAAAGGGGGGTCGGTTTTTGGAAGACTTGGTCGAAGACGGAGGCCCAAATCCGGGGGTACTTACCCACCTTTACGGAGGGCAGGAGCCCCGTTTGCCGCCAGTAGCGGACGGTGTTCACCGATACCTTGGCCAGCTCGGCTACCTGCCTTTCCGACAAGAGACAATCCTGGCTTGCAGCCCTACGGTCAGCTTTTCGACGGTCCGCCATATCCGGCCTCCTTGGATGGAAGTTGATAGATACAGATCCCCGAAGGGGATACCTTCAGGGAAAGGTGTGGAAAACCCCGCCCGTCCCATCAGGGACACCACGGGGGGTTTTCCACGGTGTTCGTCTTTCGTCTTAACTCCTAATCCTTCGAGTCCTGCACCCGCAGCCACTTGGTTGTTCAAGAAGCCAGCCCCCACTCCCGAATTCCAGGTCATCTCTATTGATCCTGGGGGAGTGGGGGCTGGCGTCGAAGAACAACCAAACTCCTTGTGGGTGCGGGTGTTCCGGGTCTTTTTCCCTTTAACCGGAATAAAGCTCCGTTGAAACCTCATGCCGTCATCCCTTCCGCCATTGGAACGGCTTCCGGTGCCGCCAAGGACTTCAGGATGGGGTCCTTCACGAAAGGCAGGTAGCCTCCACCCAGCCTGGCCCAGGGCACCCGGCGGAAGGGCAGTCGGTCCACCTTCTCGAAGAAGTTGAACCCCCAGAGGGCAGCCTCCCTGGGGTCTCCCTGGAGGAAGGTGGCCAAGCCGTTCATCATGCGGACGGCGTGGGCCTTGTCCCGGCTGACCACCAAGCGGAAGGCTTCCGGGAAGTCCCGTCTCAGGTTCAGGACCATCCCGGCCATCTTGTCCCGGTTGTAAGCCGAGTGCTCGTATTCCAGGACGAAGGAACAGGCCCGGCCTTCCAGGGTTCCTTCGAAGTAACCGTCCGGGGTACGGTGGTGGACCCTCCGGGGTTTGACCTTGCCTGCCAGGTCCCAGCCCGCCCCGGCCTCCAAAGCCCTCTTCCATTCGAACTTGAGGCCGCACCGCATCTCGTAGTCGGACAACCAGGCCAATCCCTCCAGGCCCCCTTCCGCCTCGATCTGGACCCGCATTGCCACCACCCTCTTGTCGTGCTCCCTCTCAAAGGGGTTGATGTGGGGGGACCGGATCTCGGGGGTGGTCAGGATGCGGGCCAGCCCGGAAAGCTGCTTCAAGGCCTTCCGGGACAGGTAAAAGTAGTTGTCGTCGTTCTGGAACTTCCGGACCCTCAAGACCAGCCCCTTGGCTTCCAGGGCCCGCAAGCGGGAACAGGCGGTTGCGTAGGTCTGTTCGGGGTGGAATTTCCGGTGGAAGAGCCTGGGGGTCATGAACTTATTGGAGTGGAGATAGGCCAGGGTCTCCACGTCCTTGGGTTCCAGGGTGGGGTCAGGCCGCATTTTCGTCCCCCATGCCGCCGTCCTTCCTCTCCTGGGGCTTGTCCCAGGGTTTGGGCTTCATGACCTCTTCCAGGGAGCTTTCGTTCACCAAGCCCCCCGACCTGCGGAAATGGGAGGCCCCAGGCTCATAGGTCTCCGGGACGGGGGAAGCCGGTCTCAGGGAGGCCTCAAAAATGTGGACCCCCGCCGTTCCCACCACCTTCACGATGGCCGCGCCGGGCCGCAAGGCCTTGATGAGGTTGGGGTGGAACCGGAACTTCTCCACCTTGGGTTTGGAATAGCCCGCCATGGTCCCGTCCGACTTGAAGGATTCCACTTGGTAGTCCTGGTCCAGTTCGGTCCCGAATTGCCGGGCAAAGTGTTCCGCCGTTGCCGGGTCGTCCACCCCCAAGACGATCTTGTTCCGGGCCGTGTTCATGACCTGCTCCAGGAACTCCTGGGATATCCCGCTCAAGTCCCCCAGGGATTGGTGGGCCAAAAAGAGGTTCACTTTCGCTTCACGGCATTTGTTAATGAAGTCAATGAAGCGGGGATAGGCCAGGTTGTAGAACTCGTCCAGGAAGACCCGGAAGGGTTTCTCGGGTCGGTTCCGGTAGCGGTCGGCGACCTGTTCGGAGAGGTCCATCATGGCCAGGATGGAGAGCGGCTTGGCGTCGTCGGGGTATTTCGCCGCGTTGGGGGAGAAGAGGAAGATCCGGTCGTTCTTCACGACGTCCTCCATGCGGATGTTGGGGTCCCGGACGTTCAAGAGATGGGCCCACTCGCTGTTGCAGAAGCGCTGGAGCTTGGTCACCAAGCCCGACAGCTCTTCCTGGCGCTGTTTGCCGGGCTTCGTCAGCCATTGGTTGCGGAAGTACCTCGCGTAGGGGGTATCAGGGTGTTTGGCGCAGAACCAATGGATGGTTCGAAAGGTGTCCGTCTCCTCCGTGGCCAGGAGCAGGTCCAGGAAGGTCAGGGTCTTGATCTCCTTCTTCAGGAGTCCCACCAGGTTGTGCAGGAAAGCCTTGCCCAATTCCACGTAATAGGGTTCCGTCCGGGTATTGTCGTAATAGAGGGCGGTGAAGACCCGGTTGGCGATGGCGTCGGGGTTGGAACCGTAAAGGGGGTTGTAGGTATCGGAGCCCCGTGGATCGTCCACGTCAAAGTAGAGGAGGCCTTTGCGGCCTGAATAACTTGAGGTCTTCAGGTAGTAAGCCACGTCCCGACGTAAGTTTCCTTTCACGTCAAAGACGAAGCATCCCAAGCCCTGATGGATGGTCTGCTCAATGAAGGGTTTGATGACGAAATGGGTCTTGCCGGTTCCCGTTCCGCCCACGATCTGGACGTTCATATGGAGGGAGTCGGTCGGGAATCCTTTCCGGCCCGCCTTGTCCACGGTCAGGGGATAAGGTCCCGCGTCCGGTTTTCTCCCGACATCCGCTTTCCAAACGAGACCCCAGGTTCCCAGGATGGTCAAAAGACTTAAGCCCACCCAATAGGGGAGGCCGTACTCAGGGGCGACGTATTCGAGAAGGTCAATGGCCACAGACAAACTAATAGCCACCTTGGTGATGAAGAATATTTTGTCGCTATGGCGGAAATAGAAGGCGGTCGGGTAGGGAAGGCAGGAAAGCAGGAAGAGGAACATCGGGGGCCGGATGACATTGAGGGGGATATTCCCGATGAAACTGGAGGAGCCATCGAACCCCGCGAGATATCGCAGGAGGTCAATGACCAGGAAAAAGAGGGGAGGAGTTAGAACCATCCAAATGATCTGGTTGAAGCTCAGCTTCGAGTCGTTTGACATACCGCACCTGGCTTTCCGGAGACCGCCTCCGTTCCACACTTCCTGGCGGTCCCCGCCAGGTCAGGCTTTGGGAGACTTTCTCCAATCATTGTTGTGGCGCTTATCGGCGTAGTATTCGTCAATGGCCCTCCGAATAAGCTCGGTACGGCTTGACCCGGTTTGTTCCTGCCTGACCCTCAAGAGCTCCACTTGCTGGGGGGTCAAGCGAAGAATGATCCTCAAACCGCCTAGGCTTTTGCGTCCACGTTTTTCTTTCTTCATGGTGGTGAATTTATTCCTTTCGTCGAAATTCGTCAAAACTTTTTCGGTGTTTATCGTATATCAGTTAATGGTTCGAGGCTATAAATTTTCTTTGTATATAAAGGTTTTGGATTTAACGAAGTCTTAATTCGTACATCAATAAGAAAAAAAGTTTTTCAATTAAATTGGGAAAATGAAAAAATCATTGCACACCTATTCCGCAAAGTATTCCGACGACCTTCTTTTGAGAGGAAAAAAACTGTTTGAGGAAAAAGCGAATCGGGAAATGACGATGGGGGAAGTTTTGGAGTGGACTGAAAGTTTAGTTCAATACGGAGAAATAATTATTGAGATGTATCAGAAAGAGATGGTTAAGAAAAAGCCGATCATAGAGCGTCTGGTTCGGATTTTGGTTCTGAGGTTACAGTCTGCCCATCTAGCCAACGAAAGAAACGAAGAAGTCCATCCATGACGTCTACACAAAATCTTGCAGCCACATAAAGGATTTTGGAATAGATGGGGTTAGAAAATGTGGCGGTGGCTTTTAGTTCGGTTCTTTTGCCTGAAACTTCTTCTTGGAATTTATTTTTTGGAAAGCAGTCGCACACAAATTCAATTCCATATTCGAACTCAGCATTTTTAAAGTAAGACATTTCGCCTCCTAGTCAATGTTGTTTTTTTCGTTTTCTTGAAACTATTTTCCCTGCGATTGGTTCCGAGACCAATGGGCTCCGGGCTTTGAGGTACAAATCAAAAAGAAACTCGAACCTCTTTCGGTCGCTTTCAAAAGGTTCCTTTCTATAACATTTTTCTACTTCTCTATCTAACTCGGCATGAGCTTTATTCAAATTGGATGGCATACTTAATGGGTCATAAAGATCGGCCAAATTAGAAGTTGGATGTGATTGTCTTGCAGCAAGGACAGCCTTCGCAGCTTCTTCAACTTTCTCTTGTTGCCTCTCATTGGGATTCTCTGGCCAAGGGAAGTTGTTATAAACCAAACCAACAGAGTACCTGTATCGACTTTCTAATCTCCCGCAAATTTGTCTTACCCATGCCATGTGCATTGTTGAATTCAATATTCCAAAGTGAAAGTAAGTGGCTTCAGGAAGAAAAAGACAACTATCAGCAACAATATTTTCTGGCCCAAAATAGGACATTGGGATATATCTGCGATTTTCGGAACTATGCCTCGGAACAAGAACGAAAGATGTTTTTGGTTGTCGAATTTCTCCAAACAATGACGGGTAAGCAGCGAGCTTTCGAGTCGCTTCTCGGTCGCTCTCCGATCTATACTTTTTTACTAGTTCAATTCTGTTTTTAATCTCTTTTAAATCGTTTATTAGGTTTGGTTCGATATCTTTAAGCCAAATGCACCATCTGGGGATATTCCTGAGAAATTCTTTCGAGCTTAAAAATGGGCGAATAACCTTTTTTGCTTTTGGTTCCTTTTTTATTAAATCATCTTTTTCATCATTGGTTAAAAGGAAGTTTCCATCGTCATTAGGCATGTTACCGAAATACATCTCGGGGATATTTGGGCTTATAGGAGTCTTTCTTTCTTCTATGGCTGTGTCAGGCCCTTCGGAAATATATGGGCTGATATTGCTAACTTCGGTACGAAGGAATCCTTCTTTTTCATCCAACAACTCAAAAATGTATTTGGGTTTCCTCTCGAAAGCACCGAAACCAATGATTACAACATGAACATTTGCTTTTCCTTTTGCCTCGCTTTCCCACGGGAAAGTGCGGTAGCCAAACCAAATTTTAAGACCATATTTTCCAAATAAAGTAGGCCAAAGGATTCCTGGTTGTTCTCCTTGGGATATCGAATTGGTAGAAACGAAACCAACTCCTATTTTTGTATTGTGTATGTATTCGGCGGCCTTCCGGTACCAGCAACAAACATAATCTAGAACACCTGAACCATCGCCTTTTCCAAATACCTTTTCCATGTCGTTTTGTTGATTTTTGTCTCTGGCCTTTTTGCCAACAAAAGGAGGATTTCCTAAAATAAAGCTACATTCTGTGTTTGGCAGTAATTCAGTCCAATCGAAATTAAGAGCGTTTGCACATTTGATATGGGGAGATTGTTTTAAAGGAATTCGAATATATAACTGATGAAAAGCATTCGAAACTTCTTGATTCATTTGGTGATCTGTAAGCCAAAGGGCGACTTCTGCAATGCGTGCTGGCCATTCTGAAAGTTCAATGCCGAACATTTGATCAACATTTACTCGCGAAAGCCTATAAACATCCTCAGAACTCAATACCATTTGATCCATTTGCCCGGCAAAAGCTTCTTTAAGAACTTCCAATTCTAAAAGTCTTAACTCACGATACGTAATAACCAAAAAGTTTCCGCAGCCACAAGCCGGGTCTAAAAACTTCAACCCGGATAACTTCTTTCGGAAATCTTCAAAGCGGCCTTGGCGTCTGGAAGAACGGTCGTTTTTAATCGTATTAAATTCGATGTAAAGATCATCCAAGAACAAAGGGCGAACAATTTTTAAAATGTCTGCTTCGCTTGTATAGTGCGCTCCCTGACCACGTCTCTCTGCTTTTTCCATAATCGATTGAAACATGGAGCCGAAAACGGCCGGAGAAATACGACTCCAATTGAATTTCGCGCAAGAAATTAAAGCATCCCTCATTTGTTTATTGAAATCGGCAAAGGCTAATCTTTCTTTAAACAGGTCGCCATTTACATATGGAAAAGATGCCAAATCTTCATCCAATGATTTTTGACGAGTAGTCTCCGGAGTATTTAATATTTCGAAAAGTCGGTTAAGTTGTGAACCAAGATCGGACCCGTCTTCACGGGTATGATTGAGGATGAATTGGGAGAATAAATTAGGCTCAAATACAAGAGAATCTTCTGCGAACAGGCAAAACAAAATACGAACCAGGAACCTTTCCAGGTCATGACCTTCGAACCCACCGCTTTCTAGCGCCTTATGAAGTTTCCCCATGATTTCAGCTGCTTCAATATTGGCTGGATCTTCCGGGTTCCTTTTGACTGGCTTTTCACCTCGCAAAAAGGCAAAAGAACGAATGTTCTTATTTAAATCCTTTAGCTGAAATTCTTGAGACCCAAAAGTAGCTGGGCTTTCGGATAGTTCTATTGGAACTTTTTTGGAAGGGAGAAGGGAAGGGTCGCTTTCTAAGTCGTAGATAACAAATCGTGAGAAATCGGATATGACTACGAAGCGAGGGATATCATTTTCACGGCCTTCATTAACCAGGTCTTGGATATAGGAAAAGGCCTGGGATGACGCCTTGCTTAAGTCTTTGCCTTTTGATTTGTGTTCGACTAATAGAACGCCTTTCCAAAACAGGTCAATAAAGTGATATTTTCCCTTGATGGTACGAACAGGCTCTTCAAAAGAAGCGACGGTTCGTCTTCTTATTCCAAAAATTTCAAAGAATTCATTCCAAAATGTTTGCGCTTCGCCGTCTTCGCTAGATACATCTTTCCAGTTCCCCGAAAATTTAAGGGCACGGTCACGAATTTCATTCCATGATAGGCGGATCATAAAAGTTCCGAAAATTGGTTTGTTTTAAACATTTGTGTATTTTAAATGATTCGGTGTTGTGGAAAGTATTAAAAGCAGGGGAGAGGTGCAGGGGAGGGAACACCCTTCCCTGCGGGCGCAAAAAGGCCCTGGGTTCGGGCCTTGGTTTTGTTGGGTTTTATCCTTGGTAGTCTGACTCGAAAAGCTCCTCACATTCCAAGCAATAGCCCGTTTGCCAATTGAGGGTCATATTCCATCGTCCACAGCTTGGGCAAAAACCCAAACAGGTTGGGCAGGGCCTGCCCTCGTTCTCTTCGTTCCAGCCGTGATAACAAACTTCGCCTTCGTGTAAGAAGTCCATTCCGCGCCTCCCTAAGCCAAAAGCCCGGCTTGGCGGAAAGAAAAGTGGCCTTCATGGGTCACGATGAGATGGTCATGGACGGTGATGCCTAAGGCCCTAGCCCCGGTCAGGATTTGACGGGTCAGCTGTTTGTCTCCCTCGGAAGGCTCCAGACTTCCGGCTGGGTGGTTATGGCTGAAGATAATGCCCGTAGCCTTCAAATCCAGGGCCTTCTTGAGAACTTCCCTGGGATAGACCGCAGTATGGTCCACGGTCCCCTCCTGGTTCAGGACCACGTCTAAAACATGGTTCCGGTGGTCCAGGTACATGGTCAGGAACGCCTCGGTATCCTTCCCGCCGATGTATTGTTTGAAGTAGGCGGCTACGGCCTCAGGGCTGGAAATGACCGGCCCGCGCTTATAGTCGGCCCTAGCTTCCGCCCAGGACGTCGGGGGTACTGTCGGCGGGGGTAACACCTTCAGGTCGAATTCCAGCGCTTCGTATTTTCTCTTCGTCATGGCCTTGCTCCTTTAACTGGGAGCAGCCTCCGGGGCCGCCCCTCAAAGAGGAAAGGGGCGGCCATGGAGAGAAAAAGGCCGGGTAGGTAGCCCAAGCGGACTACCGGCCCATGAACGTTTTCAAGTTTTCCGACGGAGTGCGATAGCGAAGCGACAGCATCCGAGACCTGGTGACCCGGACACGGTCTAGGTGTCCGAGGACATGGACATGAGTCCAAAGGGCGTTCGGAATAATAGAAAACATGCTCAGAATTGATTGTTAATATTTACTCTTGTAGGGAATAATTAAAGTCAGATTAGGTAAGGACGTATTTATGACTGAAAATCAAAATAAATTCGAATACAACTGCCAAAATCCTAGTTGCCAATATTCATCAACTAAGGGTTATAAGATTTTATTGTCCCTGCCCAATTTGGTCCGATGCCCCTATTGTGGGCAAATGACTTTAAAAAGAACTGTGTCTACCCCTTCTCCTGGCGCAAGACCAGTTGCAGGGGCCGGCGGGGGAGCCTTGCTTGGCTGGGCAATTGGGGGCCCACCAGGTGCAATAATTGGTGGCTTGTTGGGTCTTCTTGCTGGAGCAGCCTCGGAGGAAAACGATCGTCATGTAGGGCCCAAAAAATGATCGATCCTATAAACCCAATGTCATGGCTTACTTTTGCAGGTGGTTGCTTTGGAATCGCTTTGACACTTCGGCATTTCATTATTAAAGGTGCCATTGGAAAGATTGCAAGACTTAGAGGTGCATTCAACGAGAAAGTTAAAGAAATAAACAAAGGAAATAAAACGGTTACTTGTGATTCTCTGCCAAAGGTTTTCACATACCTTTATGACAACGAGAGGATGTTAACCCGAGTAGAATCTGCCGCTAAATGGTGTTGGATCGCACTGTTGGGTTGTTCGCTTGCATCTTTTTCCGTTTGTCTAATGGCTTTGTTGAAGTGGGTTGATTTAAAGGATTTTGAAGAATTGAAGAAAATCGGAGCAGGTATTGTGGTTCCCTTTTTGCTTTCTTTAGCAGGGATAATTTGGGTTGCGCATTGGGATCACTCCAACCCAGATTAATCTTGGTATTTAAGTTTTTTAAATACCTCCTCAAAATCAATTTCTCCATTTTTCAATTTTTCTCTGACTTCTAGTATTTCACTCGGCTTAAGTAAACCTTCGATTTTAAACTTCGAATCAATTCTCAACCTGATCAGTAATTCATTTAGTTCAGAAATAATATGGTCCCGAAGAATTGCTTGGGCCCATTTAAAAGTTATGTATTTGTGGACTTTAAAAAATTCGTTCTCGTACTCATTAGCAAGATTTCTGTAATTCCAACCCCACTTTCGCGTTATTGAAAACCCAAAAACCATTTGATTACGCCGATAGTCCCCGAAGTCAAAACCCTTTGTTAATTCCTGATATGGATCTTGTCGGAAAAAACCAGGGCCCACTCCAGAATATTTTGCAAGTTCATTCAAAATATTTTTATACCGTTTGTAACCGCCTAAACGACTTGGAATGGTAATTTCAAAAACATCCTCAACGGGGCACGATAGATATTTCGCCTTCAAATATTCCCTGTCCAGCTTGGGGACAATTTGAAAATACTTGTAAAATGGCACTTTGATTGTTCTCGCACGGTAAAATTGGTGAACGTAAAATTCCGCCTTCCCTTTATTGTTAATGCCTTTAAGAATTTCATATACCGCCCTTCCTTCCCAGCTAACATCTTGAGAAATTTCATTTACCGCTTTGCAAATTAAATCGGTTTCATTTCGAGGTTCATGTTCGCAAAAATCGGAAAGTAGATTTATAGCCTTTTCGTTCTCTTCATCAGAGCCTTCAAAGGTAGCAAGAATTTGATTATTTTCTCGCCCCAATTCAAAACCATAGGGCATCACTCCGGTTCGCAAATCTTCGGAAAAGAACTGTTCATATAATCTCGGCGAGTATGTTCCTTGTAAGCTTTGGAAATAATTGGCCATCCGCGGTTTAAGACTTTGCTTTAATTGCTCACGTGGATTTTCCGTAAATGGCTTTCTAAATTTCATGCTTGTTCTCGCTTTTTCAACTCATCTTTGACAAAGGTATTGTTTTTGGCTTCTCTCTTAATAGCTTCCGTAAGATCCTTCCAGCTCCCTTTAAAATTAACACCCTTGGAATCTGCACGTTTTAAAAGATATTCGGAGATAAAAATATGGCCTCCATCGAAAGAACAACTAAAATCCCCCTCTGAAAATATTCGTACTAATGGACTTTGATGTAACGCGATTTCTTCCGGTCTAATAAAATCAACAACCCCTGGTATGGATTTTCTTTGTCGAAAGGCTTTCATTACATTTTCTCTTAAAAATCTGTATGTCATCTGAGACCAGCCAGTCCTGTGTAAACTGCTCGGAGATAAACCAGGGTTTTGTTCATCCGATCTCAAAATACTCGCGAGTGATTCCATTTTTTTAGGTGCGTTTTGGTCAGAAAGATATTTATCCCAAATATCCTTAATTACATCCCAAGAAGAATCATTACCGTAATACTCAGAGAACAGCTTCACATATCCGCTCAGTTCTATCAGTTCCAAAATTGGTCCGCATGCAAGGGTATAAGCATTTTCAAAGTTTCTGCCCTCCAACGAAGAGTCAGGAAATAATTGGCCAAACTTTAAAATACATCCTTCGAAATACCCGGGATACAACTCGTTAGCTAAATCCATTTTATTTTCGGTGCAGTATTCGAGAATACTTTCTCCCATTAAATTTAAAAACTGACCTAAATAATCCGGGAACTCTTCCGTTCTTTTAAAAGGACTTAGTGATTTCACTGCTTGTGGCAACATCTTAATTAACTCTTTTTTCTGAGAGTCAAGATCCGAAAACAGATTAGAAAATTCCAATTTTGGCCAGGGCAATTTTTTAATATGCCGTTTTTCGATTAGCGATTTCCAAACCTCGCTCAGTCTCGAAAAATGAGCATAGGTTTTATTTATATACTCCAACTCATGACTAATAAAACAACTCAAGTGCCATGGTCTTTTCTGCAACGAGAGGTCTTTTAAATTTTTGCTCTTAAGTGTTTTTGATCTTTTGAACAAACAATCAATGTTTTCATTAATTTTTTGCGCATGAAACAATATTACTAATTCGGCTTGATACCATTGCGGGCTCAATATTTCTCCCTCACAATCAAGCTCAAATAATATTGTCTTTTGGAGCCATTCGAGATCGGCCAATAAATTTGGAGGAAAATTGGTTGAATAAATCGATTTGCTATCAACCCATTCAATTTTTTTAATTCGTTCTGAGATTTTCTCAGGAGACAACTTCTGCGTTTCAGCAGAAAAAGCGATAAGTATCTCAGCCTTGAGGATCAAAAGAGTTTCAAAAATTGCTATTTCTTTAACCGACTCCTCTTTGCCTGGCGATACTTCCCCTAAATTTTCAGAATGGATTTTTAATAATCGTTCAACTAAATCCAAAGCAGTGTTAACCTCACCATTTTCTGCCAATGCTTTTAAATAATGATTAATTAACCTAACAACATCGATTGCCAACTCTAAACGTTTTGCTTTTAAGTTTATTTCAAAACATTTAATCGGAATCGTAAGTAAATCATTTTCTAGCCAATAGTTATCTTGAACACTCTTAGGTGAGATAGAAGTGCCAGTGTTTTGTGCTAATTCGACACTCGTGTAGTCGGAGGTGTACCAATCTGGATGCTGGTATTTTAAATCGTACCAAAAACTTTTTGTCGGTATGCGTTTCTTTTGGTTTTGATAATAAATCAAAAGTCGAACAATCATTTTTGAAAAATCAAAAAACGATTGCCCGTTTAAGTGCTCTTGTTTTTCAATGATGTCCGTCAAAGTTTTTAGGGTGGATATGGCCGCCGATGTTACTTTATTTAAATGATTTTGAATTGATGGGTCTTTAAAAAAGAATCCAGAAGTTGTGACTTTTTTAAATGAGGATTGGAGCTCGAATATGAACGTCTTTGATAACTCTGTGGGATCAAAATAATTGAAAGCAGATTGGCCCAAAGCCACAAATACGAAAATTCCGACCCCGGCTAATAAAACCATAAATAAGGCGGCCAATCGCAAAGGGCCTAATCCAAACATATTCATCGCTATTAAACCGAGCGCAAAGAAGGTTACATAAGACAAATAACCCATATACGTACTACCAGTTCTTTCCCTGGCAAGTAAGTCTCGAATATTATTTGGAGTTTTAGAATAAATCGCGGTGCCCACGGCCGTTAGGCCGTTGTAATACAAACCAATAAAAAGTCCTCCTACACCAGCGATTGTTCCCAATAAGGTGTTATATGTATCCGAGAAAGAGTCATGCGACGTGACAGGAATTGAATTGAAGCAGAATATTTCACTTAATTTCCAAAAGAGAAGACAAGTAAAGATTGCCAAACATAAAGGCCAAAGAGATTTTCTCAATAAGGCTTTAGCGATATTGAATCTTGCTGAATTTTCTTCGAACGAATTTTCTGTTTTGTAAAAATATTTAACCAGCCTAAATTTGATCTGGAATAAATAAGTGCGTATCTTCCAGTATGTTTTAAATTGATTTAGAAAAATTAATAACTTGTATCTCATAATTTTCGGACGTTTCCATTTAGGATTTCACTTCTTCAACATCTGCCCCATGAACGAAAGCAAGATCATGCACTCAAAGATCGTTAGAATTAACCAATTCAAAAACACTTTTACCCCAGCGGATAGGCCGCTCTTTGAAGTTCGATCACTTAACGTGGAATAAACAGTTTCGATGCTAAAAAACGCCAACCCTATTACAGCGAGAATGATCAATCGAGTAATGAAGGTCGGGAAGTGAGTGAATATTGTGATGATTGAAGGATAACTATCTAAATCCGTTAAAGAGTCAAATTTCCATAAGGCAAACAGCAAAAACGATGGCACGCCCGCCGCAGAAAAAATATAAAAAGGAAGAATCCATATCCAATGGTACCAATCAATATTCAGGATGGATTTTGGATGACTATACTTTTCGGCGGAGGACTCACCCAATCCAATGGCGAAATATGCGACAAATGGCGACAACACCATAGTTAATGCTGGAATTACAATTAGATTTACTTTTGATGCCAACAACTCTTGTTGTAAATCCATGTTGTAAAAAGCTAAAGCAAATGTTGCACCTCGAAAAAGAAGATTCGGCCCAATGAGTATTATTGCTTTAATCCATCCATTCCAAGTGTCCTTGGACAATGTCCCGAAAACATATCCACCAGCTAAATAACCTAGTTCTGAAACTAGAATCGTGAAAATAGCGGCCAAAAAACCAGGTTCTTGCATAGTATTTTTTCCGACCACACAACCATAAGAAAATGTAAAACTTAGGCCGCAAAGGAATGTAATTGCGAACGAAAATATTGAGATCAATATCATTTTTCCAAAACTAGGCTTTTCAAATTCCAAAGTCTTTTCCTTTTTAAATATTTTGATGTTTTATTCTCAGGGTCTCTTTTCTTCGTGGCTTGGGGCAAAGCCTTAGGAGAAGGGGGTGTGCTGAGGATTACCGGAGGATTTTTTAAACTCGAATCCCGGCTTTTTCTAATATATCCAAGACATTTTTTGCGCCTCTAACTAATTTTTTAGAAATATTGATCGCTCTAATTTGAGTTATTTTATTTCCCAGTATTTTCATCAAAAGTTTCGATAATTTTTCTTCACCAGCCAAATACATCTCTCTAAGGGAGTGAATGTCCGCTTTTTTCAACCCGTCGTAAATTTTACTTTTATTTGCTTCTACCAACTGCTGTTGACCAAAATTAAGGTCAGAGAATGCATCCCATTCAACCCTTAAGAAAAACTCTTTTAACCCTATAACATCACTTAACGCCCTCGTATATTTAACAATGTCCCGTTTACTATCCGTTTTAATGAAAGCATCTACAAATTTTTTTATAAATTTTCTATTTTTTGTTTCGAAAACTATCTCGTTCCCCTTAATAAAGTAAGCTACATATTTATAAGCCAGTTCCTGGACAGCTTTTGCTATTTTCTTTTTTACGTTCTTTAAATAATTGACTCGTTCTTTCTGCACTTTTGGAATTATTACCTTGTTGATGTATTGCCGAAGATTATTACGTTTTAATCCAGGAAGATTTTTAACAGGTATTAAATATAAAGTCATTCTTTCAAAAGGTTTTATTGATCCAGGCCATTCAAACAACACTTTTGAAAACGGAAGCATTTGCTTGTCATTATCTTCAAATGCGTCTCCCATCCCTTCAGAACTTTTGGCTATACAAAGGTAATCTTCATTTAAATTTAGAAGATCAATTACTTTTTCGCGGTAAACACCCGAACTATCTAAAAATTTCGAGAGTAATGATTTCAATTGTTCATATTCTGAAATTATTGTTTTATCTGCGGATGCTTGTTCTTTAAGCTTTTCTATTCCTCTTTGAATATCTCTGTTTTTTATTGATTCGATAAAGGAAGGATAATTAGCCGCAAAAATATTCACCAATGTAGCAATTGCAAATAGCCCAATCGTCACATAGATGGGCCAAATCTTTATGAATTCAGGGTAAAAGGAACAGACATATAAAATTAAAGATGAAATAAACAGAAGGATATGTTGGATTTTTTTTGCCCAAATAAATTTAAAAAGGTTAATCATCTGGCCCAAAATATTTCCATTCAATAAAACTGAGTTTCACGGATGGCGATTCTCTGGAAATGTCGCCATACAAGTTTATGTTCATTATATTACTCCCGAATTTTCATTCGGGAACAAAGGTGCCGACTGCCTATAAATCGACATTAAACGGCCGATAAATTAACTAGCTTTTATTACTTCTTAGGGTTTGTGACAAAGCCCCAGGAGAAGGGGGTGAGCCGAAAATCACCGAAGGGAGTTGAGGTCAGGGGGAAGGCTTTCCCCCCGATCAACAGAAATCATCAAAAGTATCTCCTCCTGTCCATTCTTTACCCTGTGCTAAACAATATTGCTTCTCGGCCCCATCTTGGCCGAAAAAACTCCCCAAATTCGTGTGAACAAACTGCCCATCTTCAAATGTAACTTGGGCAAGTGTCCAAGGCTTCAAGGATTTTCCTTCAAAGCAACACATCACCCAAAGCGACTTACCGTCTTGAGAAACTGCAAATTGCTCGACTATGGATTTTTGAAATTCATTTCGGGAAAAAACACAGCCCAAAGTAAGCCGTTGTGCATAGGAAGATATTGGTGTTTCTCCCGCGTCCTCCGGGCAACAAAGAAATTCGCAAGGTGTTCGCCATTTCCTCTGCACGGCGTTCAAGGTTATCGCTGGAATTTCTTCCGACAATTCTTCAACGCCCTCGACGGACACTTCTTTATGAAAGACCCATTCACCCAACGGCCCCCCAGGTAGAGGCTTGTCATTTTCAGCGGAATCGAGCAAGCGCTGGTAGCTTGTGCGTGCTTCCTTGGGATTGACAGGCCGCATCCAGCTAAAATTTTGTTTACCGTCGTTCCGTCTCTGTTCCGGAGGTGTATTTAGGAAATTATCGATACTACCAAAGGCATACTCGATGCGTTTAACAGTGAGGGGATTTTGAAGCACATTTTCTAACTTTGTTAGCCACCGAAGGTTCTCGGGCCGGTTGTTTCTCCTATTTGTATCAATGTGGTCGACCACGTGCTGCGGCGAGGGCGCCTCGCCGTGGAACGCGGTTGCGACGATCCTGTGAACGCGGACGGAGGCGATCTCCATGTAACCCGTTTTTGGATTCGGTCTGCCAAAAGTCCATCGTTCATCGGCTTTGCGAGGGCGTTTGCCCGCCTTGGCATGACGAAAGACGGCCCCGTTGTCCCGGACGGTGTACCGATCTCCTCCGTAAATGCATTCAACCTTCCTGCGGTAATCGTAAGGTCGGACGCCGATCACGAAAGACCCTCGTCTTCAAAAAAAAGGTTTCGGTTCTGCTCAATGAGGAGGTGGCCTAATTCCTTACTTAATTTTTGATCAAGCTGACTTATAAGAGCTTTGGCCATACGCTTTGCAAACCACTTCGGCCTCTCATAGTGGGGCCCCAAGGTCGCAAGACAAACAGCCGTGGCAGCTGACCGGGGAACTTCCTGTTGGTTTGCCACAGTCCTGCCAACTGTACGCACCGCTTCCAGGACCGCCGCGGCTTTTTCAGCGTCGTTGCAGTTGGAAAGATTGAGGGCTGAAATGAGGTGAGAGGCCAGCGCTCGTGTTTTTTCCACACCTAACTTTTCTTCTTTTATGAATCCCATTGGATCAGGTGTGGTCCTGAACTTATTTGAGGGATACGCTCCTTCGTCCACATCGTTCTTCAACTCATCAGGCATTGAAACAATGTCGTGGAAGATCTGTTGGAGCTTTTGTTGCGCTCGAACATAGTCCTCGTCTGTCCATCCGGAAGGCAGCTCAATCGCCTGGTCCAAGACGATCTTGATTTCTTGCGGAGTTTTATGTTGCCTATGGAGCCCCAGGCTAAGCTGTAGGTGTTTGAAAGCATTTTCAGCTTGTCGCTTCAATGCCTCTTTTTTCCGAAAACGGATTTGCTTTTCCGCATCTGTGATGGGCATGCCTGTCTCCTGGTAACGTTACTTTATTATTAGGTAACATAACCATTAGAAATAAGCAATAGTAAAGCAAAGGCAAGGGTTTGGGGCGAAGCCCCAGGAGAAGGGGGTGTGCCGAGGATCGCCCAGAGGGAAGCCGAGGCCAGGGGGAAGGCCTTCCCCCGAAAGGCTCATTTTTCAGAAGCTTTTATAGCCCCCTTGAGCAAAAGCAATTCCAGCCTCTCTTGGCGTTCTTTCGCTTCCTCTTTCGATAACGGAACAAATCGAATTTCTATCGGCAAATCTTTCAAATTCTTTTTTTCCAAGGTTGTCTCTCCAAAAGTTGGTTTGCAGAAATGGCCGCTCAACGATCAAAATCGAAAACTTTGATTTTCCGGTTTCTGGGTATTTTCCTAATCAAGAAAATGGCTGAATTTAGGAAAATATTTTGGATAGGCCAACAAAATGAAAGGCCAAAGTTTTGGGCCAATTTTTGCTTTTCATAGAACCCTTAATAATTAAGGGGTTTGTGTTTTCCGGTTTTGTTGGTGATTTTGGACTTGGATAAAAATGTCTATACATTTAAATAAGTATAGGCATTTCTATCCAATTCACTTTTCATTCAAGGCTTTGCGTAAAAGTACAGACTGTTCCTGCCGTTTCTTGGGAGACATTCGACGGATATTTTCCAGCTTCCACTGTAAACCGGGCAAACGTTCGATATTCGGCAAGTCCAAAAGGGTCCAGTCGGGTTCGCCATCTTTGAGGGAGAGCAGAAACTTCTTTTCCTTATCCTTCAAGCCTTTATGAATAAGACGAAGAAGTTCATCCCTTGTTTCCAACAAGTCATTTAACTCCACTGGCTCCAGGGTCATGCCTTTGAACTCTTTCTCAAAAACGGATTTTATGTCTTTCCATTTTGGTTTGAGGAGTTCATTCATTGGGCGGTCATGGCTGGCGAGATAGACCACGAAAGCCCGCCGGATTTCATCCGTCAGTCCCTCTTTTTCCAAAAGAAGTTTAACGTCAAAAAAATCTCTCGGATGTTGCCGGTCCAAAGCCGCGCAAATCTTTCCGCCGTAAATATCAGCTAAAGATAGGACTTTGGTCGAAACCGATAACTCGAATTCCTTTTCAGCTTTTTTGCAAAGCTTTTCTTGGACAGGGGGATAGATGGATCCCCGTAACACCAAATTGGGTTCTACCTTGATCGTTGCGTCGGCCTGTCGGACGGTCATTTTGACCGTGTAGTCAGTCCCTTTAAGGGTTTGTTCATCTACTTTGGCCCCCAAAACCTTCCTCACCTGGGCGGCCACTTCTTTGAGTGACCGCGAGATATTGGATAGGGCTTCATCGCGTGGGTTAACAGGGAGGTAGGTCAGGTCAATATCAACGGAAAGCCTGGGCATTTCCCTTAAGAAAAGATTGATGGCCGTCCCGCCTTTCAAGGCAAAGTGACCTTGCTTTTCAAAGTAGGGAAGGACCTGCAAAAGAAGCTTCGCCTGTTTGAAATAGCCGGTATCTCTCATGGAACGCTCACGGGGGTTTTAGTGGGAACAGTTATTTGGTACTTGGGATCAAAAGAACCACCTGGAACCACAACCCTTTTGCCTTTTCCTAATTTCACCTTAGAGAGATTTAGCTCTTTGAACCAAGCATGGTTCGCATGTTCCGCCATATAAAGGAAACATCTCTTTACCTTGATGGACTTACAAGCTTTTAAGAGGTCCATCACCATATCTGGCCGCAATGTGGAAAGGCCTTCCATCAAATCGGCCGCGCCCTCAAAGGTCGTATAACGCGGCATTAATAAGAGCGTTTCAAACATAGCCCTTTCAGGAGATGAGAGGGTCAATGGAAAATTACTTTGATTGTCGACGGTAAAGCCAAATTCCTTTTTATAGGGCAAAAAGTCGGTGGTTTGGTACCTGGGCTTATTTGCCCACTTGTGCTTGAGGAACCAGGAAGGCGGTTTCGTGCCTTTGGGCCCAAAAAGATATAACGGAGGAACCGTGTTGATCGGAGCGGTATGACCATAGCCATGCCACCTCAACGCGGTTTCGCCACCGGCATGGATCGGGAGTTGGAGCTGTTGCTGGATAGTGTAAAGACCGCCTATCCATAGAACGGTATCATCTGCCCGTGTGAAGGCACCTGGGCCTATGGGCCTTATCCAGCCACCCTTTACATACTTTCTTGCCAGAAATCGGCTTACACCCTTTTGAGACAACCACTTTTGAGTGGCTACCGTTCCATGGAGCCAAGATATTAGGATTTGGTTTAATTTGTTCTTTATTTGTGTACTCATGGTACACAAATTATAACCTAAATAAACTGTTCTAATCATCAAGTTTATAAATATCCTAAATTGTGTACTTTTAGTACACAAAATCGAATATTTCTAAACTTTAAAATCTGAAATGTTAGTGTGCAAAATGATTTTAATGAGAACCACCATCCTTTAATAAGCCAAATCGTTATTAAAGGATGAGGCTTTATCTTTTAATAATGAAATTGCACTTAGTGCAATTTGATCCAGCCTTATTGCACGATAAGGCCCGAACGTGCAATTTGAGTTATTAGGATCAAAATCCTTTCAAAAGTGATTTTTGATCGAACTGTGCTGTGCTCAATGACATTTGCCTGAGCGTTGATAAACGGTCGTTCCCGCCACAGGTTTTATGACGAAATCCAAGTTATCCGGGCTTGAGAAGCCGGAATGGGTGGATATTTTCACGGCGAGATTGTATTTTCGGTTTTGCCGGCCTGGGTGTGTTTCACGTGACTTAAGTTATAACGCCGTAGGGATCGAGGGACGTAAATAAGGGTGTTTTAATTTTTAAAGCGGAGGGGAAATTGGAAATATCAAAAGCTTGGCGCCATTGGGCAGTCATCGTCGTCATCGCCGGATTTTCGGTCTTGATGTTCATGGGCAAAAAGGTCTATGAAAACGCCCCGCCGATACCCGCCAAGGTCGTGGACGTCTCCGGGAAGGTCCTTTTCACCGGGGAGGATATTTTAGTCGGCCAAGCGGTTTTCCAAAAATATGGCATGATGGATTACGGGTCGGTCTTTGGCCACGGAGCCTACCGGGGCCCGGATTTCACGGATGATTACCTGCACCGTTCGGCTTGGCTCCAACGCGACATCAAGGCCCAAGCCGGGTTCCGGAAGAAATACGCCGACCTGGCCGACAAGGACAAGGCGCAGATCGACCAGTCCGTGATGGCCGAAGCCAAGGCCAACCGTTATGACGACTCGACGAAAACCCTGACCTTCACCCAGGAGCAAGCCCAGGCTTGGCCGGAACTGACGTCCGTTTACACGGATATGTTCATCAACGGCGGTGGCGATCAAAGCCTGCCTAAGAACTACATCAAGAATGTCGATGAGGTCCAAAAACTCACCGATTTCTTCGCTTGGACCGCCTGGGCCGCTTCGGCCCAAAGGCCGAACGCGGATTACAGCTATACCAACAACTGGCCGCCGGAGGATGCCGTCGGCAACCGCCCCACCAAGGCGGTCTTCCTTTGGAGCGCTCTCTCCCTTATCTCCCTCTTGGGTGGTTGCGCGCTCGTCCTGATGTTCTTCGGCAGGTTCGACTACCTGGGATGGGGCGGGGACGAACCCGCGATCAAAAAAAGCATTCCCTTGAGGGATTTCAAGATCACCCCAAGCCAAGTCGCCACTTATAAGTATTTCTTAATTGTAGCCGTTCTTTTTGCCTTCCAAACCCTCATGGGGGTCTTCACGGCGCACTATTTTGTGGAGACCACTGGTTTTTACGGTTTTGACATTCGGGACATTCTCCCGACCACGATCACCCGTACTTGGCACCTTCAGCTTTCCATTTTCTGGGTGGCCACGGCCTGGCTAGCGGCGGGATTGTTCATGGCCCCTCTCATCGGAAAAAAGGAGCCGAAATACCAGGCTTTTTGGGTGAACGTGCTCTTTGGAGCCGTCGTGTTGGTGGCGGTCGGTTCCATTGTCGGGGAGTACCTGGGGATCAAGGACAAGCTAGGCCAATATTGGTTCTGGCTGGGACACCAAGGCTGGGAATATTTGGAGCTGGGGCGTTTTTGGCAGATCCTTTTGACCGCCGGGATGGGTATTTGGGCCGTCCTGGTCTTGCGTGCGGTCTGGGGCCGTTTGAAAGGGCAGGATTGGGGAAGCATGCCTTACCTCCTGGTTTACGCCATCCTTGCCATCCCTTTGATGTTTTCGGCGGGCCTTCTCTACACCCCGAAGACCAATTTCGCCGTCGCCGACTTCTGGCGCTGGTGGGTGGTGCATTTGTGGGTGGAGAACTTCTTTGAGCTTTTCACCACCATCGTGGTGGCTTATTTCTTCGTGATCCTGGGGTTGGTCACGACCCAGACCGCCGTCCGGGTTGTTTACCTGGACATCATCCTTTACCTGGGTTCGGGGCTCATTGGCACCGGTCACCATTACTATTGGACGGCCCAACCGGCCATCAATTTGGCCTTGGGAGCCTTCTTTTCGGCCATGGAAGTGGTGCCCCTGCTCTTGCTGACCCTTGAGGCTTACGACTTCGCCAAACTTAGGCGGGGAGAGGCGGGAACCAAGGAATCCGACGGATTCTTCGCCCACTATTGGGCCATCATGTTCCTGATCGCGGTGGGTTTCTGGAACTTCGTGGGAGCCGGGATATTCGGGTTCCTCATCAACCTTCCCATTGTGAGCTATTACGAGCACGCGACCTACCTGACACCCAACCACGGCCATGCGGCCTTGATGGGTGTTTACGGCAATTTGGCCATCGCGGCCCTGTTGTTCGTATTAAGGTTCTTGGTCAAGCCGGAACATTGGTCCCACCGCATCCTCAAGGTGTCCTTCTGGTCGCTTCAGATCGGGCTCATGCTGATGCTCGCGTTGGACATCTTTCCGGTCGGGATCCTGGAAATGGTCCAAAGTTATACCCATGGCTATTGGTTCGCCCGCAGCCAGGATTTCTGGAACCAGCCCGTCGTGCAAAAGATGACATGGGCCCGCGTGGTGGGTGACCTGACCTTCGTGGTAGGCGGAGTTTTGCCACTGCTTTATTTCACCGTGAAGTCGATGTTCTTCCTAAAGAAGCCGGACACCGGAACCGAATAAGTTCGGGGGCTTACTGGAGAGGAGGTTCGAATGGAAAAACAACGATTGGATTATTTTGGGACCGCGCCGGAAAGTTATAAAGCCATGAAAGTTTTCAGCGATTATTTGAAAACTTGCGGCCTGGAACATCCTCTCTTGGAATTGATAAAGATACGGGCTTCCCAAATGAACGGTTGCGCCTTTTGCCTAGATATGCACATGAAAGACGCCCGTGCCGCTGGGGAAACGGAGGAGCGCCTTTATATGCTGAATGCCTGGCGGGAATCCGGGCTTTACAGCGACAGGGAAAGAGCGGCCTTGGCCTGGACCGAGGCGTTGACTTTTCTGGGGGAGTCCCAAGCTTCCAAGGATATTTACGATGAAGTGGCCAAGCATTTTTCCCCAAAAGAAACTGCGGATGTGACCCACGCCATTGCGGTCATTAACTCATGGAACCGCTTGATGATGGCATTCCGGGTCCCCCCGGGCCGGTATCAACCCAAGTCGAAAGGTTGATATGAAACGCGAGAAGTTCCTTTGGCCTTTGACCCAATCCCACCATCGGGCCCTTATAGAGGCCCGGCGGGTGAAGGAAAAACTTTCGGCTTCCGATGCCGTCCATGAGGAAGTTGTTAAGGAAATGGCAGCGGAGGTCCGCAAGCTTTATGAGGAAGAACTAAGGCTCCATTTTTGGGATGAGGAAAAGATCCTGGCTTTGTATGAAGAGCGGATGGGGAAGGACGAACCCGAGCCCCAGCGGATCAGGAAAGAACACCGCCTGTTGGAATCCCTGCTCCTTCGCGCCGACCGTGAGGGTCTTTTGGGATTTGCCGAGCTTTTGAATTCCCACGTCCGTTTTGAAGAGGATGTCCTGTTCGGACGTGTCGAAAAGGTCCTGGATGAGGGTGGAAAGAAGGCGGTGGGCCAACTTTTGGAACGGGAAACCTCCTTGAACCATTCCAAACCTGGTGAAACGAGGGGGTTAAAACCATGATCCAAATTAAGCGGGTTTACCAAACCCCTTCATCAAAGGATGGGAAACGGTTCCTGGTTGACCGCCTCTGGCCACGCGGTCTTTCCAAGGAGAAGGCTAAATTAGCCGGGTGGATAAAGGAGGCCGCCCCAACCCCTGAACTGAGGAAATGGTTCGGCCATGACCCGAAAAAATGGATCGAGTTCAAGAAACGCTATCGGAGGGAGCTTC
Source organism: bacterium (assembly GCA_035549195.1). NCBI lineage: Bacteria > bacterium. Next base: position 15,414 of record DASZRK010000017.1, on the reverse strand, counting down.
CCGCACACCTGGCACTGTTGAGGCCGCTTTTGGAGGCGGCCCGGCAGGGGACGGTCACCCTTCTTTTTGCCGCCAAGGACGAGGCCCACAACAATGCCGTTGTCCTGAAAAGCTACCTGCGGTCCCGCCTTTAAATCGGTTCATTTTTTAGAAAACTTCTCAAGTCCTTGAGGATCGGACAAGACCGCGTAGCGTTCCTTATCCACGGAAATATATCCTTCCTTTTCCAGCTTGGCGAAGGACCTGGAAACCACCTCACGGACGGAACCTAGCCTCGCGGCGATGGTGGAGACTGAAGGTAATTTCAGCTTCTTCAACCGCTTATCACGGAATTCCTCCAATAAAAAGGCGGCCAAACGTTGATCGACTTCTTTGAGGGAAAGGGACTCGGCGAGGACGGATGTCTTGCGGAGCCTTGAGGCCAAAAGTTTCAGGGCCGCAAGGGCAATGGGTGGGAATTCCGAAATAAGTCTTTGAATGTCTTGCTTGGAAATGAAAAGGACTTCACTCTCTTCTTCGGCGATGACGGAGGAAGGATAAGGTTTTCCGTCAAAGACAGGGACTTCCGCGATGGTGGTCCCTGCCCTCTCAATATGAATGATCTGCTCACGGCCGTTCGTGTTCTCCCGGTAGGCCCGGAGGGTTCCCGTGGTGATGACGTAAAGACCCTTGGCCTCTTCCCCCGCCGAAATAAGGACCGCTCCTTTTTTCAGTTTTTTTTCAACGCAGGAATCGGCAACGATCCCCAGTTCCTTCACCCCCAGGGAACCGAACATCTCCGTCCGTTTTAAGGCCGCGATCCTATCCATTTCGCCATCATAACGACCATGAAATCATTCCTCAATAAAAGGCTCTTTCCGGTGACTTGAATCACGGCCCCCAAACGCCTTTGGTCTTAAAGTAATGATGTAAGAAAGAACAAGGAGCCGAACATGAAAACAGGAATCAGCAGATTCGAAGCGACCAGGACCGTTGGGGTGATAGCCTCCGAATTCGAGCCCTCCATCCCCGTTTTTGAGGGTTTCAAGATCGATTATTGTTGCGGGGGAAACCGGACACTCTCAGAAGCCTGCAATTTGGCGGGAATTCCGGTCGAAAAAGTCGTTTCCGCCTTGAAGAAGGTGGAGGAGGACCGGGCTTTTGCGGCGGGGGCTTCGATGGATTGGAAAGGGAAATCCGCCGCTGAACTCATCGACCATATCTTGACCAAACACCATGTTTATACGCGGTCCCAACTGGCCCGGCTAAAAGCCCTTTCCGAAAAGGTCCTGAATGTCCATGGGAACAATCACCCCGAGTTATCCCGCTTGTCCGAGATCGTCCATGAGATGGCCGAGGAGATGGAGGGCCACATGGCCAAGGAGGAGGAGCAAGTATTTCCCTATCTACAAGCCGTGGAAAAAGCGGGATGGAATAAAGAGGGAATTGCCGACCCTTTCGGGGGAGGTCCCCTGGACACCCATCCCTTGAAGATCCTGATGTGGGAGCACGGGATGACTGGGGAGGAGTTCGTGGAACTGCACCAGCTGACTCAAGATTTCACCCCGCCCCCGGATGCCTGCCGTTCCTATCAGGCCCTTTATGGGGGTTTGAGAGAATTGGAAGCCGACCTGCACCGCCATGTTCACCTGGAAAATAATGTGTTATTCGAGAAAGCGATGGAAAAAGGGATTTTGGATTAGAGCCGAAAAGGAGGAGCGTCATGAAAAGAGAAAAATTCTTATGGCCTATCACCCATGCCCATCATTTCGGGTTGATGGCCGCCAAATCGATCCAAAGGAAGTTGGCTGAGAAGCCGGGGAAGAAAGAGTTGGAAGAACTTAGGAAAAAGGCCATCAAGTTCTTCAAGACCGACCTTGCGGCCCATATTGGGGTGGAGGATAGGATATTGGACCAGTTGGCCTTCCATACCGGACAGCGCGATCCCTTGCTCGAAAAGGCCCGCTCGGGGCATGAGGAATTGGGGAGGCTGCTGAAAATGAAGGATGCCCGTTCGCTGGAGTTGTTCGCGGCAAAGCTCATCAAGCACATTTATTTCGAGGAAGATGAGCTTTTCAAGGCGATCGAGGGAGAATTCACCCAGGCGGAAAAGGAATGGGTGGAAACGGACATCCAATTCAACATCCACAATTGGCCCATGATACCGGCTTTCGCGGCCCGTTGAACCCCGGAGGATCAGCCCCTTCGCCGTCTTCCTTCCCGCACCGCCCAAAAGGTATTGAGAATGAAGAACAGGAGCGCTAAGGCGTTCCACAGGGCGCCCCAGCGGCGAAGAGGGGTTGATCCAGCGATATCCCCACCCACCCGGAGCGCCAGGGATGCCTGCAATAGGAACCAGTGGGAATAAAAGAACCGGTGGAAGGGGACCGGTGTTTTCAGGACGCGTGGCAAAAGAAGGGGCGCATGGCTGAAGACCATCGAAAAGACGAGCCCCAAGAAAATACAATGAAGTAAAGCATCATAGGCAAAACCAGAGTCCACCGGAGCGGCGATCGATCCGACCAATCCCCCGAGGAACAGCCAAACGTAGCTTGAGACGAGGCAGGTCTTGGTGTAGGTTTTCCAGCCTTCCGTTCCTTGGCCGATCCATTCTTTCTCGAATATCAGCAGGCAGAAGGCCAGAAGCAGGAAGCCCGCCCCTGCGACGCGGACGCCGATGGCCGGTTCAAAAGGCTGTAAAACAACCCCGGTCATAAGCAAAGCAACGTCCACTAACAGAAGTGCCCCCCGCCATCCGCTAGGCCGCCACCGAATGGCCTCCAAGCGCTCCGAAGCAATGGTCAGGACGAACAATATCTGCCAACCCGCCATGACGTGGGGAATAGGTTCCCCCCGCCACCAAAACAAATTACCCCAGGCCCAACCGGCTCCCCCTCCTAAAGCCAAGGCGGCGGCATAGGCCGGTTGTTTCCCAAAAAAACCGATGGAAACCAAAAGATAACCCAGGCTTGCGGCCAGGAATAACAAGGCTCCCCAGTTCTCTGGACCACCCAATAGAAGGGTCCAAGCCCCTGCCACCGTTGCCAAGGGAACGATCAAGCCGGTCTTTGACCGAAGGGCACTGGCCCTCGCCAGGCCGATGATGGTCCCGAAAAAGCCGCTGACCATCAGGGGACCATGAAAAGAGATCCAGTTGGCTTGGGGGACCGGCAATTGCCATTGCAAACGCAAAAGTCCGCCCCAGACGGCAAATACCAGGGTCAATAGAGCCGAAAGGACGAGGGGAATGCGTTTGGAGATTTGGCGCAAGACAGGCTCCTGAAGGCCGCTGTTTTCGGAAGAGGATGGGTCATTTTACAACGAGTGGCTATGACTTATCTCACGGTGTACTTAATGGATCCCATGGTGATGGCCCGTGTATCCATGCGGCACATGGACACCGCGCCGGGCGATCTTTTCGGTCATGATCGTGTTGCGCATGAAAAGGCAGGAGACCAGGTAAGCCCCGGAGCAACTGAGGAAGAGGGGGAGGAGGCCCAGGGGTTGGTGGGTCAATTCGAAAGCGAAGATCACGGAGGTCAGGAAAGCCCGGGAGGCCCCGGTAAAAAGGGCGGCCATGCCCACCAGGGCCCCGACCTTGGGGTCCAGGCCCGCCATGGGGAAGACCCAGGCCAATCCGCCCGCCATCAGGAATCCTAACCCTCCGCCGATGGTGAAAAGCGGGGCTAGGGTGCCCCCTGAGGTGCCGCTCCCAAGGGAAAAGCACCAAGAGAGGAACTTGAAAATAGTGAGGCCTATGATGAGCGAAAAGGTGAAATCACCTTTCAGCAGATGCTCGATGTTGTCATAGCCTACCCCCATGGTCTTGGGCGAAAAGAGCCCGATGGTCCCTACGGCTATCCCCCCCAAGGCGGGCCACCATTTCCAATGCAACGGGAGGTGTTCGAAGCCGTCCTCCACGGCATAAACGGCCTTGGTGATCCCGATGGCGAAGAGGCCGGCCAGGCACCCGATCAAGGCATAGAGGGCCAAGGCCTTGCCGGAGGGAACGGCCAGGTCCGGCATGGGGAACATGGGAGCCGCATCCACCAGGCGCATGCGCAGGGCCAGGGCGGTGGCACTGGCGAAGGAAACGGGCAGGATCGATTTGGGATGGAACTCGAAGAGCAAAAGCTCGATGGCCAGGAGCGCCGCCGAGACCGAAACGCCGAAGGTGGCCGCCATGCCCGCGGCCGCCCCGGCGGCCAGGAGGATCTTCCGCTCATCCGTGGAAAAATCGATCCATTGTCCTACGACGGAGCCGATCGCCCCACCTGTGGCGATGATGGGCCCCTCGGCACCGAAAGGACCGCCTGTGCCTATGGAAATGGCCGACGACAAGGGCTTGAGCCAGGTCAGGTTCGGGTGGATGCGGCTTTCCTTGGTAAGGATGACCTCCATGGCCTCGGGTATGCCGTGTCCCCGGATGGCTTGGTGCCCCCAATAGGCCATGAGCCCCACGATGACGCCGCCGATCACGGGGACCAGGATGACGAGGGGACCGAGGCCGTTGTCCGCCGGGGAGACGGTCTCGAAGGAAAGGCGGTGATAAAAGGAAAGGTTGGTGAAGAAGGCGATCAAACGGACCAGGCCCAGGGCCACCAGTCCGACCACCAGCGCGATGACGATGGAGGCCGCGCAAAGGATGGGGGTTTTGGCGTTCAAGATTCCGGGCCCGGTCCGGGGATGGGATCCCTTTGCCCGGCGGGATGAGGCCTTATTCTTGGCCAAAACTTCTCCTTTCGATCAACTGGGAATGACCCGAGTTTACGGAAAAGGCCCCGGGAATTGCAACGGACCCAGGACCCTTAACCTAATAAAACAAGTATTTACTTGTTTTATTAAAAGGGGCCCTTTATAGTCCGGGAAGATCTTCGATCCTAAAGGAGGCCTTATGCTTTTGATCGCTGTCGGGTTGTTCGCCGTCGCCGCTGTGGGTGGTTTGATCCTGGCGGTTCTCCATTTCAAGAAGAAGAACCTCCCCCTTCCATTGGCCTTGCTCCACGGGCTCCTGGGAGCGGCAGGCTTGGTGACCTTGCTGGTCTTCCTCTTGCAGGGAGGGACCGCCTCGAAAGTCGCCCTTTCGCTCGGCTTGTTCCTGGTGGCGGCTTTGGGAGGTTTCTTCCTGTTCTCCTTTCACCTGAGGAAAAAGCCGTTACCAAGCCCGGTCGTGATCATCCACGCCCTTGTCGCCGTTGCCGCTTTCATCCTGCTCCTGTTAGCGGCCTTTTTCCCGGCCTGAAATGATCCATCGGGAAGGCGCTTTCAGGCCGATGGGTCATCCGCTCCATGCCCCCTTTACCCATTTTCCGTTGGCATTGTGGGTGGCGGCCTTCCTGGGGGACCTGGTCCATGCCGGGTGGGGAGGGGAGTTCTGGCGGGCCTTCTCGTTTTGGAACATCGCTTTTGGCATGGGCTTCGGGATCGTGACGGCCACGACCGGCTTTTACGATCTGATGAAGATCCCGGATGGCAAGTCCGGGGCCCTTCGGACGGGGATGTTCCACATGGGGGCCATGTTGACGGCCTTTTGCCTTTTTGGGGTCAGCCTTTATTTCCATAGGGAAACTCCCGCCGCCGAGCCGTGGCGGCCCCTGCCCGGGCTTTTGCTTTCGGGATCGGGGACCCTGGTCCTTCTCTTCGGCGGCTGGCTGGGAGGGCAGTTGGTTTACCGGCATGGCGTAGGCTATGATCGATAACAACATGAACATCAGGCCCCACGGATGAAATTAGAGAATCTTTCCCACTCCAACAGGTCCATCCTCCTGTTATTGAAAAGACAGGGGGCCTTGACCATGGCCCAACTCGCCCACGAAATGAAGGTCACGAAGGAGGCCGTCCGGCAGCAACTCCTCGGGCTTCACCGGCAAGGTTGGGTGGAAAAAGAGGTCCTTCGCGAGGCCAAGGTCCGCAGTGGACGGCCCACGGTCCGGTATGGCCTGACCCCTTTGGGGGACCATTTTTTCCCCAAGGATTACGACGCTTTGGCGGCTGAGCTATTGGAGACCATCGGCCGGAGGTTGGGGCCTCCTGCCCTGCGCCGGCTTCTTTCCGATATGACGGAGACCAGGGTCAGGAAATGGCGGCCCGTATTGGAAGGGAAACCCCTCCGCGATAAGGTCAATTGCCTCAAAGACCTGTATTTGGAAAAGGATCCCTTCCTGTCCGTGACCGAGACCGCCGATGGTTTCCGCATGGTGGAAGGGAACTGCCCGTTCTTGAACGTCGCTTCACGCCAACCAGCCTTATGCAGTGTCAGCGTATCGGTCCTGACCCAACTTTTAGGCGTGAAGGTGGTGCGAGAAGAAAGGTTCCAGTCGGGGGACGGCCGCTGTGTTTTCCATGTCTATAAGCATAAGCCGGTGAAGAACAGGCCGGCTTCATTTCAATTGGAACCGGAGGCCGGTAAGGCCTAAAGGATTTCGGCAAAACCCGTTCCTCTCCAAGGCGGATCCCGGGCTGAATGACACGGGAATGACACGGGAAGGGGTCCACTGCCCATAAAGCCCTATCAGGCAATGGCGGAAGTCCACTTCCCTGCCTGTGTCATAACCGTGTCATTGGAACCCATCTTTTCGGTTACTTTCTCGTCGGCGGCCATCACCAACCGTCTAAATGAAAAAAGCCTTTGCCCGCGAAACCATTGCAGGCAAAGGCTTTTGTTTATGTGCTGGGGACTGAGATTTTTAGTCGGAAATTTCGGAAAAGCCCTGAAAGAATTTCAAGTCCACTGCCTTACCAATTAGGACTAACCCTCCATTGTGGTGGGCCACCTGGCCATAAAGCCGAAGTGTCGAACCACAGCCCTAATTGTAGCCCGCGCAAAGGGCCTAAGTCAGGGGGGTTATTGTAGCCAAATCGGCAGGACGGACAACTTATATTCCTGAAGGCGACCGATCGTTCTGGTATCGTTCGATGGGCCGGGGCCCATCACCTGGGGGTTTGAAGGCGCGCGACGCGGGGATTAGGATGGGGCCCTTGAGGAGGACGACGTGATCCAATTCTTCATGAAGGGCGGGCCGCTGATGTGGCCCCTGTTGGCGGTGTCCCTGGCGACCGTGACGGTCGCCTTGGAGCGCCTCTGGTTCATCCTGCGCGAGGGCCGTTCCCGGCGTCCGGCGGACGTCGAGGCCTTCTTCACGAAGCTGGAAAAGGGCCAATGGGACGCCGCCCAAGCGGCGGGGAAGGGCTCGACGGATTTCGCCGCCCGCGCCCTCGCCTATGGTCTGGAGAACCGCGCCACTTCCTTTTCTGGCGCCTACCTGCAGGCGGCGGCCCGGGAGCTCGCGCGCTTCAGCCGGGGCCTGGCGCTCCTAGACACGGCCATCACCCTGGCGCCCTTGATGGGGCTTTTGGGCACCGTGACCGGGCTCATCCGTTCCTTCGGCCTCTTGGGGGATTCGGAACTGCAGGCCCCCGCGGCCCTGACCGGCGGCATCGCGGAGGCCCTCATCGCCACCGCCTTCGGGCTGGTCATCGCCATCACGGCGCTCATCCCCTTCAACTTCCTCAACGCCCGTCTGGAGGCCGCCCGCCGCGAGATGGAGGATGCGGGCACCCGGGCCGAACTGCTGATCCAGAAGGCCGGGAAGTGACATGATCATCCCTTCCCCGGTCGCCCGGCGTCGGGCCCGCCTGGAGATCATCCCCTTGATCGACGTGATGTTCTTCCTCTTGGCCACCTTCATCATGGTGTCCCTCTCCATGATCCAGGACCGCTCGATCCCCGTGAACCTGCCCGGGGCCCGCAGTTCGCAAGCCAGTCCTGAGAAGGCGGCCGTCATCCTCGCCGTCACGAAAGAAGGGAAGATCTTCTGGAACAAGGAGGCCCTGGACCTGAAGGACCTTCCCGCCCGCCTGCAGGGCCTGGTCGCCGCCGATCCGGACCCGAAGGTGATGGTCCACGGGGACAAGGCGGCGGATTTCGGAACGGTGGTCTCGGTGCTGGACGATGTCCGCAAGGCCGGCGTCAAGCGAACCGCGATCCGCACCCAGGGAAAATGAAATGCGGGATGCCACCCTTCGGACCTGTTTCGCCCTGGCGATCCTCCTCCACGCAGCGGTCTTTGTCCTGGGAAGCCTGGGCTTGAGCACCCGGGTCGAATATGGCCTGAGGGGGCAGGCGGCCCAGGCGGGTGAGGCGCCCAAGGCGCGGCGCCCCGAGGAGCAGGTGGTGAGCCTGGAGGACTTTTCCGACGAAGCCGCTAGGGTCCGTCCCAAAGCCCGGCCTGTCCCCGCCCCGGAGGATCCCCAGGCGAAGGGCCCGGCCCAGAGCGGCACGGCCGATAGGCCTTCCTATCTTCGGAACCCGCCACCGCCCTATCCGTTGGAAGCGCGGTTGGCCAAGCAGCAGGGCAGGGTGACCCTGAGGGTCTCCATCGACGCGGAAGGGAATGTCACCGGGGTCCTGTTGAAGGCCAGCTCGGGGTTCCCGCTCCTGGACGAAGCCGCGCTCGCCACGGTCCGGGATTGGAAGTTCAAACCGGCGCGCCTGGGCGGCGTGGCCATCTCCACCGAGACCGATATCCCGGTGCGGTTCCGGCTCGATCCCTGAAACATCCCCGGAATGCCCGGCCGAACGGGCGTTAGGGACCGGGTCCCTTAGGGTCCGGTTGGGAAAGATGGGACTGGAAGAATTTGTGGTAGTGGCGGTATTGAAGGTACATCAATTCGAAAAGGGCGTCGCGCAGGTCATAGTTCACGTCCCCGCCGAGGCGCCGGAGCACTTCCTTCACGCAGAAATAACGCGGGCCCGGGCCCGAACCCTGCGGGTCCTCCGATTCGCTCCAGAAGTTCTGCAGCTCCGCCACGACGGCCATGACCTCCGGATAAAGCGCGGCGATCTCGGCGCCCGCGAGGCGCATGAGTTCCTGTTGTCGCAGGCTCTCGTGCACATATTCCTTCAGGATGCCCTCGCGGACCTCCTCCGGGACCTCCTGGACGATGAAGTCGGACTTGAGGGTCTGGGCCAGGTTGACGGTGCTCAAGGAGAGGATGAGCTTGAGCGTCTCCCGGGGCTTGGAGGGATGGACGTGCTTCTTCTGGCGAAGGATCCCCAGGTTCTCGTCCAGGCCGGTGTTCTTGATGATCTGGCGGGCGATCCCGGAATAGTCGGTCTTGTCTCTTTTGAAGAAGGGTTGCATAAGGGGTCCCGATCCATTCCGGCCATATCCCCGGCCGAACAGGACCGGGCTCCTGGCATGATAAGCCCGCTCCTCCCTCGCGGGTCCGCGAAATGAAGAAAGCACTTTCTTTGTCGGGTGGGTTCTTGGCCTCCGGCGTCCCTACAGGACCGTGCGGCGGCCGATGGGGTCCGTCAAGGAATCGTGCGCCCAGATGCAGAGCTCGTGGTCAAAGAACATGTCGGGATCGAAGGCGGGGAAGATGATCTTCGCGGCGACCAGGGCGTTCTCCCAAGGGCCGAACAGGACCCAGGCGGCGTCCAGGAGCTCCGGATAGGTCCGTTCGACATATCCGTAGGAAGGGAAGACCTTGTTGCAGTGGTAGATGTTCCGTATGACCAGGATGACCTGGTCCTTTCTCCAATTCGTCCCGGCCTTGGGGTCGGCCATGAGCCACCTCTTTCAGGAGGTGGGCCTTCTCTATCCGTGGAGGTCCGTTCGCGGGGTCATGGGGAGGTAGGCCTTTGGGTCTTGCCTCGCCTGACCCCTGCCAGTGTGCTACCCGCACGGAAGGTCCGCAAGAAAAAGACGCAGGGATCCGCGGCACCCGGAAAGCTGTCGCTAAACTTGGCAGGGCTGTGAAGAAACCGGACAGGGGATGGTCCGGCCTTGCTTATCCACTGTGGTGGGTTCAGTGGACGTTCGAGATCGAATCCTTGGTCTTTTCATGCTTGGTCTTCAATATCTTTTTCAGGCTCTTCGTCCGGTCGCCTTCCCTTTGCTCCCGACCCTGCAGGTCCAGGTCGTCCTTCCCAAGGCTCTTTTCTTCCTCCAAAGCCCTTTTCGATCCCTCCGATAGCCGATCATCGGCTGCCTTATTTTTCTTGACCGTTCGAAGGGCGGGATTCGCCGTTCTTTTAAGGTTCGGGGTGGCCAGGACCTTTTTCTTGGAGCGCAAGGCCGGTGTGGGTTTCCCGGCCGTGTCGGGCCGGACCCAGGCGGGAAAGACCAGGAACAGGGAAAGCGGAAGGATCAGGAAGCGCATGGTTCGGGAAGGACGGGACCGGTCAACCCTTCGCCCGGCCCTCCAGGATCCGGTCCACCACACGGGGAAGGGCGGGGAACTCCAGCATGTTCAAGGGTTTCACCAGATAGAAGTCGCTTTCCAGCTCCCGGCTGTCCAGCACGTCCGAGGCGTTGCTGGAACCGGACACCACGACCAAAGGGATGTTCTCCAGGCGGGGGTCCACTTTGATCTCCGCCAGGACTTCGCGGCCGTCCTTGCCCGGCAGGCTCAGGTCCAACAGGATCAGGTCGGGAAGGCTGCCACGGCCGGCCTGGCGGCGCAGATATTCGAGGGCGGTCTCACCGTCGGTGATCATCTCCACATGGATGGGATGGCGGCTGTTCTTCAACGCCTGCCGCATGAAGAAGCTGTCGGCCGCGTGGTCCTCCACCATCAGGACCTCCACGGTCTTTTTGGAAACTTCCAAAATCGTCGCCATATGTCCCTCCTCCGTATAGGAAAGGGCTGTCGGACCCATCCGCCCTTTCAAAAATCATCATGCCGGGGGACGGCTTTTTCAATTCCCTGTCCGAAGAAAGGCGCCCTAAAAACGACCGACCGGCCGAGGGCCTAGCGTTTACCCAGGGCGGCGGCCTTCTGCCACTTGGCTTCCAGGTCCACCATGGCCTTCGACAGGGCCTCACCCTTCAAATGGCGGACCTTCTTGCGGTCCAGGCGCTTGATCATGAAGAGGGTCTTGGCTTTCTTGGGTCCTTTTTGCTTGGTCATGACGGCTCCTTGAAGCGGCGGAATGGTGGCCAGGCCAGCCTAGGGCTTCCGGGGGCGAATAGATATGGATGGGGAAAATAAAGGCGGAGCGGACGGGCCTTAGTCCCTCCGGTGTTCCTGGGCGGCCTTCAGGAGCTCCTTCGGGTCGATGCGAACCTTGTAATCGGGATCGAAGTGCGAGAAGAGGATGGTCCCGTCCCGGCCCACCAGGTAGGCCGCCGGTACGGGCAGCTCGTCCTGGTTCGAACCGCCCGAGGCTTCATCGAGCTTGATGTTCCACTTGCGGTACTTCTCTTGTGTCATGGCGTCCAAGCGGAAGACCAGCCCGAATTTTTTCGCCAGGGCCAGTCCCCGGTCGGTGAGCAGGGTATAGGTCAGTTCGTGCTTTCCCGCCATTTCCTTCAGGTGGGTGGCGTCGTCGGGGCTGATGGCCAGTGTGCGCCAGCCCAGGGCGGTAAGGTCCTTCTGGATCCCCTGGAGCGCTCCCAGGTGGGCGTTGCAGTAGGGGCACCAACTACCTCGGTAGAAGATGAGAAGGCTGGGCTGTTCGGCCAGGAGCTTCTTGAGGCGCACCTTCTTGCCCGCCACGGTGCGCAGGACCCCGTCGGGGACCCGGTCGCCCTTTTGAAGGGGCGCGACCGCTTGGGCGTTCTTGGAGACCTTGCCGACGGTGTTTTCGGAAGCCTGGGTCGGGAAGGTGGAGGCGAGGCTGAGGATCAAGGCGGCAACGGAAAGGATGCGTTTCATGGGGCTCCTAGCGAGAGGGATTTGGAAGGCATTACCCCCTTGGGACGTCCCGGGTTACGGAAAGGCCGTCCTTTTGTCTTTAGAGCTGAAAGATCCCGAAAGAGGTCCCCGCCAGTTCGATCGCGCCCCGGTGAATGCGCGCTCCCTGGGTCAAGAGGGGCAGAGGCCAGGCGCCCCGGGACAGTTGGAAGCGGGCCTTTTGACGGCCCGGCTGGATCACGACCAGCAGCTTCTGGCCGTCCCTTTCCCGGAGGTAGGCAAGCGGCTGGTGTCGGCCCTTGGAGAGCACCTGGAAGGAACCCTTGGCCTGCAACGCCGGGTGGGCGTGCCGGAGGGCGGCCAGGGCCCGCACGGTGGCCAGCAGGGAAGAAGGGTCTTTTTCCTGGGACGCCACATCGGGAGCTTTGGGCGATGGGTCCACCGGCAGGTAAAGTTTTGTGGGCCTGGCCGTCGAGAAGCCTTTGTTGCGGCCTTTGTCCCATTGCATGGGGGTCCGTGTGCCCGTCCTCTCGTAGCCCCCTTCCTTAGTGGGGGTCTTCTCCAGGTAGGACATGCCGATCTCGTCGCCGTAATACACGAAGGGAACGCCGGGTAGCGTCAAAAGGAACGCGAAAGAAGTCTTCAATTCCTTGGGACCCAGGTAACGGGAAATTCGGGAAAAATCGTGGTTGCCCGAGGGCACGCAAACATAGCCACGGCTTCCAGCCTCTTTCGTCAGGTGCTGGAAGGTCTTGAGGAAGAGGGTGATGTCGCCTTGGCCCGAGGAATGAAAGAAGCTCTTTTTCCCGTCGCGGAACAGGGAAAGGTAGGCCCCGGCGTGGGGGCCGAAGTGAAGCAGGAAATCGGCGTCGAAGCCGGCCTGGATGGCCCGGGAGGGGTCGGACCATTCGGAAATGAGGAAAGCCTCGGGGTAGCGGCGCTTCAAGGCGCCCGAGAGCTTCCGCCAGAGGCGGATCGTGGCCTGGCCGTCCGGGTCGCCCTTCACCAGCGAACCGGCCATGTCCACGCGGAATCCCGAGGCTCCCAACTTCATCCAGAAGAGCATGATGCGGAGCATCTCGGCCGCGGTGGCCTTGGGGCCCGGGTGGTCCACCCCCTGCTGCCAGGGCTTCTTGGGATCGGGATGGGCGAAACCATAGTTGAGCGAAGGCTGGGAATAGTAATAGTTGGCCGCGTAGCCCACGGAGCGCTCGGCCAGGCCCCGGATGAGGTTCAAGCCGGGTTCGTGGATCTCCGAATGGCCGTCGGCCCAGACATAGCGGTCACTATAGCGGTTGCGGCCGGCGCGGGAGGCCATCCGGAACCAGGGGTGATCGATGGAGGTGTGTCCCGGCACCAGGTCCAGGCAGACACGGATACCGCGCTTTCTGGCCTCGGCAAAGAGGCGCTTGGCGTCGGCGTTGGTGCCGTAGCGCGGGGCGATGCGGTAAAAGTCCGCTACGTCGTAGCCCGCGTCCTGGAAGGGGGAGACGAAGCAGGGGTTGATCCAGAGGGCGTTGAAACCCATGGACCGGATGTAGTCGAGCTTTCGCGTGAGTCCCGGCAGGTCGCCGATGCCGTCGCCGTTGGAATCGTAGTAACTCTGGGGATAGACCTGATAGAAAAGGGCGTTCTCGAGCCAGGAAGGGGGTCGGTTCATGGAAGGATCAGCGGATGATACTTTCGGACTGCTCCATGAACCTATAAAGGTCGATGACGTCCACATGCAGGGCCAGGGCGATCTTTTCGATGACGCTCTGGGTGGGGTTGGACCTCGGATGGGCCTCCTCGATCTTCTTCAGGACAGGGTGGGGGACCTTGGCCTTGGCGGCCAGGGCCTTTTGGGTCATGCCCTTCCTCAAGCGGAAGGTGGTGACATTGGCCCCGAGGCGGTGCTTGGGGGTGGGGTTCTGGGCGGCCTTGTAAAGGTGCAGGTGTTCTTTCTTCCAGCGGGCCAGAACGGCCTTTTTGACCTTCTTCGGCTTTTTCGCGCGGATGTTCATGATCCCTCCTGGCGTTGGGAGCCGGCCGCCGGGCCGACCCCTTCCATCAACGCCTTTTTAGGATATCAGGACGGATGAAGGGGGAATAGCGCTCCCTCGATCCGCCCGGTGGGCTTAGTGGCGGCCCCGGAACCCGTCCCGGTTGCCCTTGGGCTTGAACTTATTGTTGGTGCGCTTGGGGTCGGCGAAACGGTTCCACCCGCCGGGCGTGGTCCCGGTCGTCTTCGGGAGTTCCATCTTCACGGGCGTGGCCGGTGCCGTCGGGGCTGCGGCCGCTTTCGAGGTTTCCGGGGCCTTCTTGGTCGCATCGGGCGTGGGCGCGGGTGTTGGCTCAGCGGCCGCCACCGTCTCCTGGGGATTGTTGTTCTGATCTTCCATTGTGATTTCCTTATAAAGGCTCGGGGCCAGTTTTGTGCGAAACGGGCTATACCTTAGGGGTTGAGGGGGGAAATGAATAGAGGTATTCGATAGAAAAGGGGGTATGGGAGGCGGGAATGGGGCGAGGGTCCTTTGTTTAAAGGTTTATTGGATACCGCACCCGTTGGGAACGGATCTTTTTTCCGGTTCGGCGCAGTTCAGGACGATGCGCTCGTTTTTGACGCCATGGATGGGAACAAGACAAAGGTCGAAGGGTCCTTCGCGGTCCTTGAGAGGATCTTCCGACCTCTTGCCGCTCAGAAGATCCAATTTCTCGATCAGCGTTCTTGTTGGACCGGTTTTCGGGGTTCGGACCAGGGTCCGGGCTTAGTTCCGAGGGGCCTTCAAGAGCTCCATCTCTTCCGCCGTCAGCTCGAAATCGAAGATGCCGATGTTCTCCCTCAAGTGCAGGCTTCCGGCCGCCTTGGGGATGGCGGCGATGCCGCCCTGTTGGATGAGCCACCGGAGCGCCACCTGGGCGGGGGTCTTGCCATGCCTCTTCCCGATCTCTGCCAGGTCCCTGCGGCCCAGGAACTTTCCCTTTTCCAGGGGCGTATAGGCGCAGACCACCACCTTCTGTTGGAAGGCGTAGGGGAGCAGGGCATCCTGCGGATGGTCGAGGCTCAAGGGGACCTGGTCGCAAGCGATGGGCCGGTCGGCGAGGGCCTGGGCCTTCTTGAGGAGTTCCAGCGGGAAATTGCTGACGCCGATGGAGAGGGTCTTGCCCTGATGGGCCAGGCGGCTAAGGGCCCGCAGGGTCTCTTCCAGGGCCACGGCTTCGTTGGGCCAATGGATGAGGAGCAGGTCCACGTGGTCGGTCTTGAGGCGACGGAGCGAATCCTCGGCGGCGCGGATGAAATCCTTCTCCCGATGGTGGTTGGTCCAGACCTTGGTCGTGAGGAAGAGCTCCTCCCGGGGCACGCCGGAGTCGGCCAGGGCCTGGCCGATCTCGGTCTCGTTGCCGTACATCTCGGCGGTGTCGATATGCCGGTAACCCGCCTGGAGGGCCATGCGCACCACCGCCACGCAGTCGTTGTCCCGGAGGTTCCAGGTGCCGAGTCCCAGGGCGGGCATGGAGCGGCCATTCGGCAAAGGGAGATGGATCATTTAGGGAACCTGCCCGCCCGGTTTTGGCGCCCGTCGCAAGCGACGGCGCCGCGACTCGGCACAACCAAGAACGCCACTCGGCTGGTGGGCCGAGTGGCAGGTGTCCCGAGTTCTGGGGCGGGCATGGAACGGCCATTGGGCAAAGGGAGATGGATCATTTAGGGAACCTGCCCGCCCGGTTTTGGCGCCCGTCGCAAGCGACGGCGCCGCGACTCGGCACAACCAAGAACGCCACTCGGCTGGTGGGCCGAGTGGCAGGTGTCCC